>CAZYEE010000284.1:0-4938 GCA_964646355.1 uncultured archaeon
GGAAAATACGAAGAGGCCATTGATTATTTTAGCAAATCCCTTGAAGCTAATGAACAAATAGGCGATGCATTGATGAGAACTAAAATCTTGCTTAATTTAGGAGCAGTCCACACTATTATGAAAAATAATAAGGAAGCTCTTCAATATTATAAGGAAGCCTACCCACTTTTACAAGAACAGAATAATGATCCACTTATTACATCTTGCCTGATCGCTATGGCTAAAAATTATTATGAACTGGGCGAATATGAACAAGCTCTTGAATATTTAAACCATATACTTAATATAATTAGACAGAAAAAATCAGGAATTGATGTGGATATGTTTGCTGATGAAATGGAAGAATCAAACATCCTCACAGCTATTTCAAAAGCTTATATCGGACTGGGGAGATTTGAAGATGCCGTTAAATACCAAAAAGAAGCACTCAGCATTATAAAAGTGATGAACGATGTTATTGGTGAATCTAATGGACTTGTTAAACTTGGCGAAACATTGATGTCGGTTAATCGAATAGGTGAAGCTATGGGTTGTTTTGAACAAGCACTTAGAATTCGAAAACAAATTGGAGATGATCGTGGAGCAGCAGACTGTTTAAGAAAGATGGGGTTAGCATTTTATGATCGCGGTAAATTTGATAAAGCTCGTGAATACTATAATAAAGCTCTTAATGAATTTGAGAAAATTAGAGATTATATTTCCGCTGAACAAACAAAAAAACTGATCGATCAACTCAAACTACAACCGTTTGTTAATTGTGAATTATGTTCGCTTAAATGTTCTGAAAAAATTAGAGGAATGGCCAGGTCAGATGCTCTTGACCCTGTCTTTAAAAAAGATTTCAAAAAATTACTTAGGGATAGCTTGGCTTCTAAGAATATGAATGCATTGGTGAATTTCATTCTCGATCAAGCATCTCGTAATATGAACTTATCTATTATGAATATATCTCCTAAAGAATATGCGTATTGCTTATTCTTGCACCTAAGCGATGAATATCTTAAGAAAATTAAATTACAAACTAGACTTAAAATTGAAAAAGTAGTCCATAAAATTCTATCATCATAACAAATTATTTTTATCAAGTTTTTTGCTAATTTAATAATTTATCTTATTGATATTTTTAAAAATAATATAATTTTCCACTAAACACATTGTTTTCATTTAAAAACAATTGTATCTCTAATTACTTTAATTTTAATATAATAAATATATCTTATTATTCTATTAATAATTTAGTTTTGGTTATGGCTTGTTTAAATTTATGCATATAATCTTGTTACTACTTCTATATTCACAATTATTTTATCATCATATTTCTTTATGTTATCATTTTGTATCATCATTGAAAAATTATAACCAATAATTTCATTAAAGACAGTTTCTATGCATAAAATAGATTCACTTAGTAATAATAGGCTAATATCTTCAATATTTATATCATTTTTATCCAATTCATTTTCTTTTATAATTCTATGCATATCGTCAAGTTCTTTTTTGTTGTAGATATATTGAATAAGGAATATGGCATCCATAGAGGTGCCTCCACCTCTCGTCTCAACTTTAAGATCAGTTCTCCGAAAATTGAACATATAATTCAGCCAATCAATTATCATATCACTTCCTTTCTTTACCAGATATGCTGCAACATTTGATTTTGTAAATTTTGAACTAGATTTAGTTCTTGATATCTTATATGCACGTTTTACCCTTTTTAATGGTACTGGATGATTTTTTATATACTCCCTAAAATATGGAATCATGTCCATCCTTTTAAATCCGGTATTTTTCGCAATGTCTTCGATCAATTTTTCAAATTTACTGGTCATTTTCATTTATCACATTACATAATTTCTTTATATTTGAATGACCAAATTTATTATAAAATTCATTCCCATTATACATTATCAAACAATTATAAAATAATTTTGAAAAATTATTTCCAAATTAGGTAAGTTTAAAATGAACGATAAAAATCAAGAAAAAATTGATACACTTGAAAATAAAATTTCGATAATTGAGAATAAAATAACTGAATTACAGCAGAAAGTTTCAGAAAAAAATATTTCTACTCAAGAACTTGAGACATTAAAAACACCAATTAAACACGAACTTGAAAAAATCCGTTCAGAAATCATTAGTTTAAAAACTAACGACCTCGATAAAAATTTTGATCCTAAGACCTTATTAATTCATGAATTGATCGAGTTAAAAAATAATTTTCAAGTGGATTATAATTCAGAAATGAGATCCGCTACTAAAGGAAAAGTTTACATTTCTGCTAGTCCTTATGACCATTTTATTTTTATAATAGACTTTCATAAATTTCCTAAAAAACCTATGATTCATATGTCTCCCGAAACTAAAAAAATTTTGAAAGATTCTCTTGATAATATAAGTCCTACTCTACAATCCTGGAATAAAAACGATCCTGGTCATTTAATTGATATATTCCAAGAAATTGAATCAGAATTGATTAAAAAAGTGGGTATCGAAATGGACGAAGAGGTTTCAACAGCTCAAAAACTTGCTGCACGTCGAAGATCGATCATTCTTGCTCAAGAATGTGAACAAAATGGAGAATACTCTGATGCAATCTGGTTCCTTGAAAATGCAGTAAGAATTTCAGAGGAACTTGGAGAAAAAGATAAGTCTGAGAAATATTCACAGAAAATTAAGGAACTTAAACAAAAATTTGAAGAACAAGCCAAATAAAAAAGCAAGTATCTTTTAAATAACACAATATAATATAAAAAAAATTACATAATTTATATAGATGAAATTTCAATTCTTTAATAATCTTTAATAATATTAAATTCCCATTAAATTATTATAGAAATATTTTATAATAGTGTATATTTCTCTTAATACCTAATTTCGGATTAATTTATAAATACATCGTCAGGAGCTCACCATCTTGGAAGATATTTCAGATTATGAATTACGTACCTTGAGAGTTAGGGCAAGAAGACTTGTCAAGGTAAATAGATTTGATGAAGCAATTGAATTATATAATAATGCACTCGATATTCTCAGAAAAAAGGGAGATAAAAAAGCAATTAACTCTTTTGAAAGCTTTATTTTTAAATTAAAACTTGAAAAGTTACTATATAAAGTAGATGAACTGCTTACTAAACTTGATAAGATTAAATAAATTCAAATAAAATTAAATAATTTAAAAAAAAGTTAGAGAATTTTAAGCATCATTTAATAAATTTAGTCAAGTTCTAGTGAATCTAAATAAATTTAAATTCGTATAAATAAATTTGAATAAATTTGAATAAATTCAAGTGATTTCAATAAAAATGAATTTATATCCATGTTTTATATTTATATTATAAAATAATGTAGTTATATTATAGATTAATCAAATATTATGGAGTGTTTTTCATTTGACTGATGAAATTATAATCGTTGGTGGCGGATTTGGTGGTCTTTTATCAGGAGCAATTCTTTCTGCACATGGGTATAAAGTAAAAATATATGAAAAAAAACCTATACTCGGTGGAAGGGCCAATTCTATTGAATACAAACCAGGGTATATTGTAGATTATGGAATTCATGCAATTAGATTTTCTAAAAAAGGCGTGATACCTACGATCTTTAAGAAGCATTTAAAGCGAAAACTAAAGTTGGTTGATTATGGAGAAGGAAAACTTTTTATGAATAATGAATGGCATGATCTCCCATTAAGTATCTCAGCTATCCAAAATACTAATTTATTGGATGATGATGAAAAAAATGCTCTCACACAAGTACTTGCAGGAGCTTTATCTATTAAAATTAACGATGAAATCCTTGATCTAAGTATCAAAGACTGGTTAAAAGATAAAAACCTTACAGATAATACACTTAAATTAATCACTGTAATCACAAATCTACTATGCGTTTCACATAATGAAATTGAGAAGCTATCTGCCGGTGAATTTCTTGATGGCGTTAAAAAAGCCATAAGCGCTGGTAAAGGTTCCAGCTATCCAATAGGTGG
This sequence comes from uncultured archaeon, assembly GCA_964646355.1. Classification (GTDB taxonomy): domain Archaea; phylum Asgardarchaeota; class Lokiarchaeia; order Helarchaeales; family HEL-GB-B; genus HEL-GB-B. The sequence goes on from CAZYEE010000284.1 coordinate 3,989, forward strand.
TTGGAAATTTATTATTGAAGAGCTTTCTAATTTTATTAAAGAAAATGGTGGGGCCATAAACTTAAAAACGCCTGTGGATAAGGTAGTTGTAGCAAATAATAAAATAGAAGGAATATATATAAAAGGAGAAAAAATTGACTGTAAAACTTTAATATTAGCTATTCCAATAAGAGATGTTTTTAATCTAATAGATAAGACACTATTTCCTAAAGAATTCATTGAAAAAGCTGAAAACACTACTCCAACTTGTGGTATTTCTATTGATTTTGGTCTAAAAGGAACAGTATCGGATATTGATGGATTGATTACCACATATAAGCCATTCACGATGTCTTGTTTTACTTCTAATCTCGACCCTTCGACAGCTCCTGAAGGAGAACAATTATATACATTATTGCAGCCGCTACCTCAGTCGATTATTAATAATAAATCAGAAACAGAGAAAATTATTAAAAATATTTATGAAATGCTTAATTCTATGTTCCCGGGATTTAACGATAAGGTACTCTGGAAAAGACCCATTGTAATGCCTATTGTTGATGGATCTACAGTTTATGTAACTACTCATAGAAACAAAAGAATTTCGGTTAAAAGTCCTATTGATGGTCTGTATTTCTCAGGAGATTCTTACAATGGACCTGGCATCGGCGGAGATATTGCGCACGCTTCAGCTCTCCTATGTGCTGAAACTATTATGAGTGACTTACAAGAACAATAAAAAATCCATGTGAATCCATTTAAAATGTTCTTTTATATATTCAAATAAAATAATTTTTTTTATTTTTGTTATTAATTAGCTATCTTAAATTATGTGTATTATTCCATCCTTCTGCACTCTATATAACAATAAGAGTATCAAATAAAACATCTAATTTGGTAAATTATATTTATTTTATCCCTGAATTTTTGAATTAAATTTTGCGCATTAAAGTTAAAAAAGATACTTTTAA
>CAZYEE010000285.1:0-4938 GCA_964646355.1 uncultured archaeon
GCCCAGTGGAAATACATTAGATCTTAATCTTATTCCAGATGTTGGAAACGGATTCAAACAATGGATATTATACTTATCAAATCCGTTATCCAGTGGAATGACTAGAAATTTTACAATTATTATGGAATTTGTAGATTTATTATCAATCTCTACCAATAAAAGAATGAATGTAGAATTTAGTAAGTATCCTGCCAGTCCATATTTAATCCTGAAATACGATGTTCAGATATATTCACCTTCAGATACCACAATTAATAACCCTTATACAGGAGTAGATGGGACTCCTCCCATAATTGCACCGACGGAAGAGAATATTACTGCATGGAAAAACGAGAAATTGGATTTTTATATCACCTTCACTACTTCGACCCCTCTTCAAGGTTTTGTTTACGTCATTCGTGAAATTGATTTAAACCAAATCGGATATATTCAAGTATATGAAAAACATCGCGTAAAAAACATTGGTCCTATTGGTATGGATAAATTAAGCTCTCCTAAATTTTCTATTCCGAGTAATGCAAAAAATATCAGAATATATGATAATTTTAGTGTGCTTAACTTTGATGAAAAAGTCTCAGGAAGTTATAATAATATTACTATTAGTCTGTCCCCAAATAGGTATACCCTTGGTGTAGGTGAATCATTTACTTATTATGTTGAATATATTCTTCCAATCGAAGATTATATGACATTCTCAGGAGATTTGGTTTGTATAAATATAGATCTATTGTTTGGTAATTTTGATTCACAGATTTATCATTTTGTTTCCAAATTAATATTACCAAAAGGAGCAAATATAATCTCGTTTACGGGAGAAAATGTAGTAATAGAAAATTATGATGGCAAATCTGTAATTATTTATGATGATTATTCGGTCACATATAGAGAGTCAGTGCTTGTTTCTATTACTTATAATTCTATAGGGGCATATTGGTATATTCTAGTGCATCCATTTTTAATATCCTTGATTATTGGGATTATTGCTTCCGCCTATGTTGTAATAAAAAGAGCAATCCCCATCACAAAAGTAGAAATAAAACGCAGAACAGAAGTACCAAGCTCTATACTCCGAGAATTCACCATTTTATATGAGCAGAAAATCGGAATTCTCATAGAAATGGATAAAATGGATGCTGATTTTAGGAAACGCAAATTAAGAAGTCGTGAATACCGAAAATTAATAAAAACTGCAGAAAAAAATCTAGCTGAAATCGATAAATCTCTTGATGAATTGAAACCTGAATTTAGATCTGCAGGTGGTAGGTATAAGGAAATAGTCGATAAGCTAGAAATTCTTGAAGGAGAGAAAACAACGATCAAAGACAGTTTAATTCGCCTTCAAACTAGATATAAACTAAAACAGATTAAACCAATCGCATATAATAATATCCGAGAAAACTATGAAAAACGTCTTAAGAAAATCAAATCAAATATGGAAAAATTAGTGCAAGAATTAAGAGATTATATATCTTAAATTTATTTATAACAATGTATTTCACTTATTAGATCACTTACTAAATCCTCTATTCAATTTTTTTCATCAAAGCTTTTAGAACCTTTTATTATTTATTCCATAATTTTAATAGGGAAGGTAGTAAAAATAATGCCAAAAATTATTATTAATGAGGAAAAATGCAATGGATGTGGTTTATGTATAAATGCATGCCCAGCTGCAATATTATTTTTAAACCAGAAAACAAAAAAAATTCAATATGCCAATATTGAAAGTTGTTTAGAGTGTAAGGCTTGTGAAATTCAATGCCAAAGAGAAGCAATTTTTATAGATACCCTTTCATAAAACATTATCAAAAAATTTTTATGGAATAATGTAATATTCATTTTTGAGTTTAATCCATCAAATTAAGAGAGATGTGTGCTTATCCAACAATAATTAATGTAGCCCGATGGTGTAGCGGCCAAGCATAGGGGGCTTTGGACCCCTTGACCTCGGAAACTAAGCAATAAATGTTTAGTTGAGGAATTCGAATCCGAGTCGGGCTACTCTACTTTTTTTCTTTTACATAAGATATAATAATTCATGGTAATTCTAAATTGGATTTAAATTCTATTTATACTCTCAGTATCATAAAAAGTTAAATCTATTTTAAGCTATCTCCTTAATGATTTGAGTATATTGAGGTTTTCAATGTCCATTTTCATCTCTTTATCCTTAGGAGTTTCCAGTATCCCAGGAATTTTCTCAAATCTTTTATCATTTAAAAAATTGCGGAATCCATCAAGCCCGATCTTTCCTTTACCAATATGTTCATGTCTATCACTTCTAGATCCTAAATCTCCTGCTGAATCGTTTAAATGTATTACCATTAGATTTTCCAGTCCAATTATTGTGTTAAATTCATCAAGCATGGACTCATAGGCTTTTTCATTTCTGAAATCATAACCTGCTGCAAATGCATGGCATGTATCGAAACAAATACCTACCCTATCTGGATAATCTATAATATCCATCATTTGTTTCAATTGTTCGAATTTATAACCTAAATTAGTCCCCTGACCTGCCATTGTTTCAAGTAATATTTTTATCTTATATCCTTCTGTTTCTAAAAGTAATTTTCGAACATTTTCACCTATCATTTTAATACCGTTCTCTTCACCTGCGCCCATATGAGAGCCAGGGTGCATTACTATGTATTCCAGTTCTAATGCCTCTGCTGTTCTTATCTCATACAAAAAACAGTTCAATGATTTTCTTAAAGTCTCTTCATTTGTCGAAGCAAGATTGACCAAATATGTATTATGCGCAAATATCGGATTAATATTGTGTTTTTTTCTAATATCCTTAAATTTCTCTATTTTCTCCGCTTCTAATTCTTTAGCATCCCATCTTCTATTACTTTTAACAAATATTTGTATACTTTCACATCCGATATCTAAACCGCGTTCAATAGCAAAATGTGGTGCTTTTGCTATTGACATATGAGCTCCTAATAAAATATTTCACACCTCTTAGTTTTATATTATTAATTTTAATCTTTATTAAATATAGAATTTTTTATGATTCTTATATTTAATTTAAATAATTTAATCCTTAAAAATTTTAATCTATATAATACAAACTTTGTAGTTATTCATATTTTTTATTAGTTTAGGGAATAACTTCATCATAAATAGATAATATTTTAAACTAAAAGTATTAAACTATTATGTGCAAATAAAGCGGAACTTCAAAAATTTCAAATTAATTAAATTAAAATTGAGGTTTGATATATGAGTAAATCTGATACTAATGAGGAAAAATTACCGATTCATGAAGCTATTGAAATAGTAAAATCGGTTACGATTAGAAAATCTGATAAATGGTGGACAGCATTAGCTGCTGTGAAAAATAAAATGCTCAAGAATCCTAAAACCATACTTGCATTTTATCGATGGCGTAAGGATAAAAATGGGAATTGGAAACGGATAAAAAAATGGACCATTAATTCTAAAAGAGATTGGGAGAAGTTCGTCTCTATTGTAGATTCCGAATTTGAAGAGATTTGCTGGAAATAATATTACATTAGCGCACAAAATGATCCGAATTTTACTTGTAGTTCAAATTACTTCAAAAAATTTGTTTTCAAAAAATTGATATTAATTTAAAATGTATTTTTAATTCATAAGCTCATTTTTTAAAATTTAATTATATCTCTATAATTTTTAGGAGTAAAATAAATTAAATCCGTTTATTAAATCCTAATTTTATTATTATCTATTTGAAAATTTATTAAATTCCATTTGTAAATTTATATCTTTTTTAAAATTCCTTACCAAATTTACTAATTCTTTAGGAATTCTCTCTCCACTAAGACTATACACTATGTTCTTACCACCAAATATCATTAATTCCCCATAATTTGTTATACTTTTCATCAGATCTTGCTTTAAATGTATTGTTCGATTATTAAATTTGTTATTAATCTCAGAAATAATTTTTTTGATCGAATTTCTATCCGAATATGGACAATAACTGCATTTTTCATATTTATTTTTAAGTAGATTTAATATTATTAGTTGTAATAGAAATTCTATCTCTTTATCCAACTTAAGCGTAGCAATTATGGGTCTTGTAAAATATGCAGTTCTATATAAATATCTAGGCGTGGGACAGATATTTCTTGTAAACCAAAATGGATTAATTTTTCCAATACGTGCTATATTATTTAATGAAAAAATTACCTGTCTTCCTAACTTTTCTTTAATTAATATATTTTCCTTTACCAGTCCATTTAGATAATAACTTATTGTACTTCTTGATAATGGTCCAAACCATTTATTATATGACTCTACAATTTCTTCAGTAGATATTTTATCAAACAAAAAAATTAGCCCTAATAATCTATTTTCAACGAGTCCTCGTTTATCTTTAATTAAATTTATACATATATTCCATGATTTTAACAACCATGGTTCAAACTTTTCTAGATACTTCTTATTATAAAAGAATACATTTCTTAACAATGAATAATCTATTGAAAATGGTTTTTCAGAAAAAACATCTTTATAATTATCTTTTAAAATACTCATTATGATTATATAATTTAATTTGAAATATATAAATTTAATTATTTTTTATTATTTCTCTCAATTCTCTCTAATTTTTTAATAATTTCTATTAGAGGTTATTTTCGCCTCAAAATATTATTATTCGAAATTTATCAACACGTTGAAGAACTTCAACACAATCTCTCAGAAAAAATTGATTTATAATAGAATATTGATAGATTACAATAATAATTTCTTTAATTTCTAATAAAAATATGAAATAAGGATTAAAAAATCATTATATCAAATAAATAGATTTATGCTTCAAATTATCTGATTATTAAATAGAAAATTTTAACAGAAAGTGAACCAAGAATGAAATTTAGTATAGCTAGAATATTTTTAATGGGCATATTAATAACAGGAGCGGTAGCGATTCCAGCAATTTTTCAT
>CAZYEE010000286.1:0-4905 GCA_964646355.1 uncultured archaeon
AAGAGGTGACGAAAATAGAGTGTAGAATTGGAGGGGTTAATGTGTTGGTAGTGGATGAAAGTAATGTTTATGCAGGTCTAACGAATGGGTCTATTATAATCTATAATAAGGAGACCTTCGAGAAGATAGCCATTTTAGGGGGAAAGACTGAAGGAGTTGATGTGTTAGTGGTGGATGAGAGTAATATTTATGCTGGTTCGTCAGAGGGTGCTGTTAGGGTCTGGAATAAGGAGACATTCAAGGAAATAGCTGTTTTGGAAGGGCATAAAAAGGATGTAAATGCAGTGGTGGTGGACGATCAGTGTATTTATTCTGGATCATCGGACGGGACGACTCGGATCTGGAATAAGGAGACCTTCGAGGAAGTTGCAATATTAAATAAGAATTTTGGGGGAGTATTTTCGTTAGCGGTGGACAAAAAATATATTTATGCAGGTACAAAAAAGAGTGTCGTGTGTGTCTGGGATAAAAAGAAGTTTAGGAGGGTAGCCGTGTTAGAGCGAGCTGTTCAAGTGATAGATTTGTTGGAAATACAGGAACTTGGAATATACGCGTTGGAGATAGACGATAAAAATATTTATGCAGGTTATGATGATGGTAGAATAAGTATTTGGGAAAAGGAAAAATTTAGGGAGATTAAAGTTTTAGAGGGAGTGGATTCATATGTCTATACAATAGTAGTAGATGATCAATATATATATGCAGGATCAAGCGAGGGTATAATTCATATCTGGGATAAAGAGACCTATAAATTGGTGGCTACTTTAGGAGAGCAAGATCTACAAGACGATAGCGGGAGGACATATTTTTTAGGGGTTAATTCGATAGCAGTAGATGATAAGTATATTTATATAGGATCTGAGGATGGTATAGTGCATATTTGGGACAAGGAAATATTTGATGAAGTCGCCACATTGGAGAGGCATAATTCATATATAAATTCGGTGGCGGTAAGTGATCAGTATATCTACTCTGGCTGTGAGGAAGGTGTAGTGTGCATATGGGAGAGACGATTTTTGAGAGAGGGTGTAGAGTTTTCATTAAAAATGATGTTGTTGAATGGTAGCGGACATGATTATTCGATATTTAAGGGAGGAAATGTGAGGCCAATATGTGTTATAAAGAACGATATAATAGGAGAATTTGATGAGAATAACGAAGGGAGTATGTGGATATTAGAAAAGATAAGAAAGGGTGAAATAATTCCTGTGGAGATAGGAGATTGGGGTTTTAGGTTGGATAGGAAGTTATTAAGAAGAGTTGAGAAAATATTAAATTCGAAAAATAGTTAAGAGTATGAAAATAATAAAAAACAATAACCAAAAACGGGAGGGATGTTACTAAAAATCTTGAAGGTTTCAAAGGGTTAAACATGCCATTCATGTGTTTAGGTGGTGTGATGAGGGATTATGAAACGTAAATAGATTTTAATGATGGTTGGAGTATTCATAAGTTAAAATATCAGTTTAATTTTCCATAAAAAATTTTTAATATTTACCAGGTAATTTTGATAGATTTTAATATTTTCAATAATTTTTCTGGAGTAGATCCTTCTTGTATCTTTTTTTCGCATTCTTTTTTATGATCTATTAAATTTCTTCCCCATAATAATATACCTTCTTCTAAAACTTTTAGCAATAATGTAGGATTATTTTCTATTAGTTCATTTAAAGTAGAAATATATAGATTTAAACCTTTTTCTAGAAATTTTGATATATTTGAGTCAAATTTTCTATATTCCTTAGTTTTAATTATTTTATAAAATAATCTATTATCAGCAGAATTATTTAGGACTAATAGCAAATCTAAATCAGAATTTTTTGTATAATTTCCTTTTGCAACACTACCAAATAAATAAATAGAAATTGCATCATTTAATTTATTAAAATATTCAATAATTTGTTGTAATATCATTTTTAATTCATTATTTAAATTGATGGTTTTTAGGCTTTTAATTTTTTCTATATTTGCCGATCTTTTTTGTTCATCATTCATTCTTCATCAATTTTTACTTAATTTTGAAATTATTTTATAGTAATTATTAATTTTAGATTATTTGTTAATTTTAGCAATCATTTTTTATAGTTTAAATTAATTTTAACACTATTTAATAAATTTACAATTAAAAAAGAAGTTGAGGAGAAAGTGAGTGAATTACATACCGATGATGAATGGTTGGCCTGTAATTAATGCATTAAAGATATTGATATAAGGTGCAAGTGTGCAAGCAAGGCTAACGATAATAGTAGTGATAATGATGGAGGAGCTAACAACATTACCTGATTTTTTATATAGGACAACGGAAATGGCAGATACAAGTAATACAAGGGGAGTAATGATATAGAGGAAAATGATAATGAAGTAATTATTGATAATGATGCAAGGGACAATGATATAAATGCAGATATAGGACATTAGCAGTCCAAAGATTAATAGAATAGCTTTGAGTTGGTCCTTAATGGAGTTGTCGAATTTATTGAGAATGATGAGTTGGAAGAAAAGGGCATAAATTAACATAATAACCATACCGATGGCATAATAAATGGGGGACCAAGGTAATTTAAAGAGTCCTGGTATAAATCCGAGGCAATTTAGTCCAAAGGAGAGGTAGATGATAATATAGAGAATAGAAGTAAGGATAATTCCGAGGCAAATTTCTTTTAAAAGTCGTATTTTAGGTATTTTAAAGGGTGTTTTTATCATATTAAGAAGGGATGTCTCATTTTTCTTGCCGGAGCGCCAGAGGAGGATTAATGTACCGAAACACTGACCGAAGAGGAGAGCGAGGATAACGCCGGCTATAGTAAGGGGCAGGAAGACGAGTACTGGGAGCATGATTGCCATGCCGGGGATGCCAAGGAAAATTGAATATAGAATATATTTTTTAGACAGGCTGGAGATAGATTCATGAGGTAATTCAATTTTTTTGAAGAGATTATTTTTTGAGTGATCATTTTTTATAGGAGTAAAAACTCTGCATAGTGGATCTAGTATCAAGAAGAAGAACCCGATCCCGCCAACAACCTGAATAAACAGGATCAATTTTCTTAAATTGAGGTAGAAATTTTCATCAACAGCTTTAACATCGGGATAGGAATTAATGACCCAGTCCCTGGCGGCTCGAATAAAGGTCTCGTCCCAGCAGAGTAGTAAGTGGTCGCTGTTATCATCAAGAAGAATCATCGAGGCGTTGCCGTCCTTAAAGCTGCCATATAATTTATTTAAATCGATATTATCGACAGTGGTATTTAGACGTAAGGCCATACCTATTTTAAGGTGGTCAAGCGAAATGGCTTCATCAAATTTAGCCTGAATAATAAGGATGTTTAATCTGCGACCGGAGTTGGCAGGTACCACGCAATTCGGGAGGTATTCAGGGGTGGGGAGCCCAGTTCCGACACCAACAAAACATTTAAAGTCGGTATCATTTTTAACGACCTGTAATCCTGGATAACCACCTACGGAATATCCAATATATGTGAGGTTATGGATATCAATATCGGGACGAGAGTTTAGGTATTGTTTGATAGCTCTTAGTTCATATACCATCATGCTCAAGTTAAATTCTCCTGAGCTCTGTCCATGACCTCTAAAGTCGAAAGTTACGACAACAAAACCAGCGCATGCGAGCTCTATGGCATAACCCTTCATAAATTCTTTTGATGCCATTCCGCCATGTCCGATTATCACTGCCTTTTTAACGGGGTCGGAGGACTTAGGTTCATAAACATTAAAAATGATTTGAGTTCCATCTTGGGTAGAGGTGGATAGATAATAAGAGATTTTGATATTTGTAGGTATGATAAGTATTAAGATAGTTCCAATGATGAAAAGAGAGAGGAAAATGCAGGTACAAATAAATTTCTTATATTTCAGATCCAAATTTATCACCTAAAATATTTGATGATAAGCAAATTAAATTTAGAGGAAGAAATATAATATTGTAGATAAACATTACACAATCAAATATATTAAAGGTTTTATGCTGGTCAAAAATTTTTTATGCTGGTCAAAAATTACTAAACAAGCTCTTTTTTTGGCATTAATTATTTTTCAAATATTTGAAGAGGGATTATAAAGAATAATAGAATGGTTATAAAATATACTAGAATGGATTGAATATACACAATCGTATAAAATATGGATAGAATATAAAACGCCTAACAAATTTCTGTCGAAATTAATTTCCAATAAAAATCTTTTATCAAAGTCTCTTGAAAAAAGAATATAAAATAAATATAATGTAAAAAAAGACAAATGAAATGTGTATAAGAGATTTTTTGTATATTTTAGAGTAATTTAGGATCACAATTACTATAAGAATAATAATCACTATATAAACATGAATTAGCATGGAAAAAAGAATTAGAAAAAAGAGCCGATTAATCTTTACTAGACAATTTGACGATAGCACCAGATATGATGGTATGACAGCCAAAAATTGAAACAAAAGACCCGTAAGAAATAACAAAAAATTCATCTGGATAGGTAATTAAATCAATATAGATCATGTTAATGGTGAGAAAAATGGTGATAATAAAAGAGATAATCGCGGGAATTAACATGATATAGGGGGATAGTTTTGATGGTATAAGACCAAAGACAGAAATTAATGCAATAGCGGGCGTTCCATAGAGAAAATAATAGTAGAATTCAATTCCATATATATCAAATATAGCTTGCGATTGAACTATAGCAATTGCGCTATAATAATTATAGCCATTAATATAAGAATTATAGATGAGAACCCAAGGACAGAAAAATCCAGCTATAAAAAATATCAGCCCAAAGCCACCAATCCAATTACCAATGGAACTTCTTTTCATAGGATACGCCTATTTGAATGAATTAAATTATCGAGTAATTTTGAATTGAACTCAGAAATTTATAAGATGAGTTTAGTTT
>CAZYEE010000287.1:0-4880 GCA_964646355.1 uncultured archaeon
CAGTTCTACATGGGTATTCATATTGTGTGAGTTCGTTGGTGGTTGACAAGCAATTCAAATGTCATAATTTTAAAAAAGAAAAAATATTAATCTTGAATGAGATATTTTTTAAAGAAGGAATTATATTAAAAGACCCCTCTATATATAGATATAGATATTTTTTAAATAATATAAATGTGTTAGCGATAGATAGGACATATGTATATTCTGGTTCAGAGGAGGGGATCGTTAGGGTGTATGACAAAGACACCTTTAAAGAGGTCACAATTCTTGTAGGCGATTATGGCACGGTTTGGAGGATATTGGTCGATAATGAATGTATATACTTAGGATCAGGGAAAAATTCCATTTATATTTTGGATAAGAATAATTCTAGAATAGTCGGAATATTAAAGAGATATAATTATGATATATATGATGTAAGGATAGATAAAGAATATATATATTTTATTTCAGACGATAATACTATCCGGGTTTGTGAAAAAAATTCATATAATGAGGTAGCGGTTTTAAAAGGTCATTCTCGTGGAATCAATACATTGGCGGTAGATGAGGAATATATTTATTCTGGATCGTGGGATAAAACTGTACGGGTCTGGAGCAAAAAGGCATTCGAAGAGGTGACGGTGTTGGAGGGGCACGAGAAAAAGGTCAATGTGGTGGTATCGGACGGAGCATATATCTATTCTGGTTCTCAGGATGGTATTCTTAGGATATGGGAGAGGGGAGTGTTCAAGGAAGTGGAGGTAATGGACTTATGTTCGGGTTCGATTCAAGAAATAGAGATAGAAGGGGATAATGTATATGTTGGGACGAAGTCTGGTGCGATTTTGATATTAAAAAGGTTAAGGAACAAGCGAGAAGAATTAGAATTTAAGATAGAGATGGTGTTATTAAACATTCCTGAAGTAGACTATACGATTTTAAGGGAATCAAAGATGAGGGTAGTGGGAAATGTGGCGAATAATGTGATAGCAGAATTTGATGAGGAAGATAAGGAGAACATAGAATTAATAAGGAGAGTGGTGAGTGGAGATTTAGTGCCAGTAAAGATGATGAAGAAAAGTTTTAGATATAGCAAGGAGTTGAAAGAAAGGGCGAGAGTTTTGCTAAAAAAGTATAGTGGAGAAATAGAGTGATGGAGAGAGAGTAATAAATAAAGGGAATAGTGGGTAGGGTTCGGAATTTAAGAGAAAATAGCGAGAGTGGTTAAGAAATTTTAGAAATAAAATGAATAGAATAGCAATGCAATTTTTGGGGAAGATTATTATAGATTGGGGAATGGGGAGGAGGTAGAGATGAGTTCAAATAATGAAAGAAGTGATATAATATAATAAAGCAAGGTAATATATCGATTGTAGTTTTTGAGAGTGGATAATGGTGTGGTGTGTATAGAATGAGAGAAGTAGTAAGAGTATAGAGAATATAGGTTGGTGTGAGCATTTAAAATGGTATGATAATAAATGTTAGGAGTGGGTTTGTGGGAGAGTAGGGAATTTAATGATTAAGTCTTCGGGTTGCATATGTTCATATTTACCTGTGATGCCCAGTTTAGCTTTATGATCTACTTGAATCATCATGTGTCCCCATGGGGTTCCATTTTTTATACCTTCGGTTATGAAAGTATGTCGAAGAGAGTGAAAGGTTCTACCTCTTGGTTCAATTTGAGCCAGTTCCATAGCTTTTTTTAGTATTCTATTCATTTGAGCGATTGATAAGAAGCCGTTTTTACGGGATACAAATACAAGATCTTCGTCATTTTTATTTTTATTCAAATCGATAAATTATTTTAATTCTTGGCAGGTATTTTTTTCGATTCTAACTCTTACCTTAGTTCTATTGACTTCTTTTTTACCTTTTCTTAGTAATTTAATAGTGGGAATGCATTGATCACAATTTTTAGAGCATTTAAAGCAGCTCAAATCCTTCATTTGCAGTTGTCTGATTGCGGTGTTTCTTGCGCCGGTACCGATGGCGCTTAATTTAATGATTAAATAATTTCTCAACCCTTCATTTGAATATCTATTATTTTCATCTTTCTTAATTTCCCTGAGCATTTTAGCCAATTCGTCCATACTAAATGGTAATTTTTCTTTTTTAATAGTTTTAACAGATTCCAGATTTAAGATGTCATCATATTCTTCGATTTGGGCTCTTAATTTGTCAATATATTCGAGGTCATTCAATCCATTACGTTTTTCTCTTCTTAGTTGTCTATGTTTTTTTCGTCTCAAATATCTGAAGAAAGCCTTAATAGCACATAATCTGCGGTTTATTGTAGAGCCGGTACATTTTCTTTCTCTTAGAATTGCGATATAATCCTCTATATCTTCAACAACGGTTTTCTCCAAGTCGAATATTTTCATATGATTCATAAAATGAAGGATATCATATTTGTAATTCCTTATAAGAGATTCTGATTTACCAATCTTTTTCTTATAATCAAGAAATTCGTCTAAGAGCTTAAGAGAGTCATTAAATTTGTTTGTTTCCTCAATATTATAATCTATTTTTTGAGCTTCAACTACCATAATGAGCACCTTTGTGCAATAAAGAGGTCTTTAAAATTTATAATAGAAATTAAAATTGGTTTAGTGAATTACGATTTAGAATATTTTATTGTGAAATATAACCAACATTATATTACATTAATTCGAGTATTGTACAGGTATTATGTAGATATTGTAGGAAAAAAGTAATTATATAAGAAAAAAATAATTATAGGAAAAAATTAATAACAAAGGGCTAATCAAATTGAAGATTATTGAAAATATTTATTAAGTAGTGAAAATAAAAAAATAAATTTCATAATCAAATTAGATCGAAGTAAATATTTTAATAATCTTTAAGGAAATTGATATTTCAACAATTTTAATAAAGATTCATTAATGTTAAATAAAAGATATCAAAAGAGAATGATGAAGAAAAATAAAGTTAATATATTCGTATTTTCAAAAAAATGAGAATTTTCCAATTATTTATTTAGGAATAAGAAATTTGTCATTATTAAAAAGAGAAGTGGGAGATTTAGATGATTAAGATATAAGAATTATCTTAATACTGGAAATTTTTAATAATTTACGGATTGTTTTTTTAAAAAAATAGAAAATAAGAAAAAATATTAATTTTTCTGTTCAGATTGGAATGGTAAATAATAATATCGCACTATAAATATAAATTTTCAATGAAATAATCTTTAAAAGAAATGCTAATTTAATTACCAATAATTAAAAATAATTTTAATAAATATGATATATGAAAATAAAGATAATACTAAAAATTTTGGATATTGTTTTTTTCATAAATGAAATCAAAAGGTTATTTGGTGAATTAAAATGACTCAAGATAACGAGGAAGAAGAAATTGATGATGAAGAATATGAGGAAGAAGAGGAAGAAGAGGAAGATCCTGAAGAGACAATTAGGCAGATTATACAATTATTAACCCAAATTACGAATGACACATCGGTTCCACGAAATATAAGGAGAGCTGCAGATGAAGCTATTAATGTACTAGAGCATGGTGAAGGTACACCAGCGCATAAAGCTTCAAATGCGATTTCTATTTTAGATGAGATATCACAGGACCCAAACTGTCCTTTATATGCTCGTACAAGAATTTGGAACACTGTTTCATTATTAGAAACAGTCCAAGATTAAATTTTCAGAGTCATCAAATCTTTTGCTATAATAATTTTATTTTTAAATTTATTTTCAGCTTGATTTTTAATTCTATTTAAATCTTTTTCATTTTGAAAAACTGCAGAGATATGAGTTAATATCAGTGTTTTTATTTCAGCTTGATTAGCTATTTCTGCGGCATCTGAAGGAGTGCAATGTCCATATTTATGGGCGAATTTTTTATATTCATCAGGAAAAGTGGATTCACAGATTAAAACATCACATTTTTTTGCCAGGTTTATAATATTTTCGCATGAGCTTGAATCTCCTACATAACAAATAGATTTTTTTGAATTAATGTTTTCTATTCTATAAGCAAAGGCAATAGGGGTATGAACGACTCTAATACTTTTTATGTTATAATTTAGGAGTTTAAAGATTTGTATTTTATCTGTGTTTCTTAGAATTTCGAATTTTAAATCAAATTTTATTGCATCATCTGGAGTATTAATTAGTTTCAATATTGAAGTAATTGTAGAGTCAGTATTTGGTGGTCCAATAATTTTAAGAGCATTTTTTCGTTGGCTAATTATCCAATAGTACCATAGCATTGAAAAAATACCTAAAAAGTGGTCATTGTGTAGATGAGTTAGACAGATATTTTCTATACTATTGATACAATTAAGACTGATTAATTTCTGAGTCGTTCCTTCTCCACAATCTAAAAGTAGAGAGTCATCTATAAGAATGGAGGAATATGTTAATTCTTTTGTTAATGCACTACCTACAGTTCCTATGAATGTGATTTTCATTTTAATTTTGTAATTTTGATTAATATATAGAGGAATTGGATGAATGAGGTTGAAGTATGAAATTTTCAAGCCTAGAAATTTTTATTTACTATTTTATTGGATATTTTTACAAATTAAGAGGGAGTTATCGGAATTAATTAGTTGAAATAAGAGTATTATATTTATTTCTAATAACAAAAAAGATTTTGGTTCTAAAGAATCCAAAAATTCATTAGATCCAGAGTTGGAAAAAGAGGCTTTAGAAAGAGGGGTAAAAATAAAATATTATACTTCTCTAAGTGATTTCATTAGTGATCACGCAAAAAAGTTAGATTTCATAACACCAGACTGGATTAAGTCCAAATTAAGTCTTGATGAAATTAATAGGCAGTTGCTTACATCAATAGATAATAACGGAA
This sequence comes from uncultured archaeon, assembly GCA_964646355.1. GTDB lineage: Archaea > Asgardarchaeota > Lokiarchaeia > Helarchaeales > HEL-GB-B > HEL-GB-B. The sequence goes on from CAZYEE010000287.1 coordinate 4,831, forward strand.
TTAAAAAACTCCTCCAGTGGGCTGATTATAAAACAGACTTTCCTATAAGT
>CAZYEE010000288.1:0-4877 GCA_964646355.1 uncultured archaeon
ATTATTTAAAAATCATAAATTTATTATACATTTTCCACAAAAAATCATACATTAATAAATCTTTTAGTTTTAAAGGATACTCTTTTTCATTTTATAAATTTCACTGAGAATAATAATATCGATATGTCAATAATTAAATTTGAAAAATTCATGCCAAAATGTATCTGTGGAAAAAATTTAAGTTTAGCAGAATGGCGTGAACATCAGCTGTGTTATGAATGTAGAAATAAAAAGGATTAAATATTTTTAATTTTAGGATTTTATACTTAAATTTAATCAGGCATACATCTAATTATCATTGACAATAAAGCGAGTTAACAAAAAAAAGATAATTTAATGAATTATTAAACGGTCTTAGGTAAAATTGTATCTCTAATCTTTTTTTCTAATTGTTCAAATTCATCAAACTTCCCTTCTAATAAGTAATTAAAAAGGGTATCAATATTAGAAGTAAGATTATCAGGATCTAAATTATATTCTTGTTTATATCGTTCTATTTTTTCATGAGTAACTTTCATTATGCTAGTAACTTTTTGCATTGAGTTCATAGCCGATTCTATTTCCCTCCATATGTCATCAAGGTAAAGTATACTCAATACAAATTCCTGTTGGCTAGATTTAAGAAACATACGAAGTCTATCCTTTATTTCATCCACATTTTTGGATTCAGCAATAGTTGTTTCTATACTAGAATATAAATTTTCAATAGCGTTTAATGCATTTTTTCTTAACTGAAGCCATTTTTTTAAATTTTTTATCCCTTTTTCGACTTGTTCAACATCTTTATTTAACATTTCGATTACTTGATCAATCTGATCTGAAAATTCTTTTCTTTGTAAAACAATAGGACTTCTTAACCTTATCCCACTTATATCCTTCTGAATTAAATAAACTAAATCCATAATTCTTTTCAATGCTTGTTTGTACTGCTCTATTTCAGCCATTATAATTACTTCCAAATATTTAAAGGAGGATTTTACATTAGCAATTAAATGTAATTGGAAGATATATCCTTGTTTCCTATTATTTTTTGATAATAATATTTGTTTATAATTGTGTTGGTAATTTTAATTCTAAATAAAAAGTTCTAATGAATATTTATATAAAATATTTAAACAATATTTTATTTATGATCACCGTTAATGACTTGATTAATATTTGGTTACCTTTAGGTTTGAAGATCATAAAAATTGGATTGTATTTATATGGGCAATTATTATTTTTAAAGAAAGCTAAGCAAGAGGAGGAGTCCAGAAGATTTAATATATTGGTAAGCTTTTTCTTTATGTTCATGAATATTGGAAGCATATTAGAGGTAATAACACAAAACTTTTTCCCTGAATTTTATAGTGGTGATATATATCTTTTTTGGCCAGCAATTTCAGCAGAAGCATTGGTTTATTTTTCAGGATTTATTGCGATTGGAATATTAACACTTGCTACTGAACTAAATGTAAAGCTTTTTACACGTGGATTACTATCATTAATTCCATTTGGATTAGCTGCCGCTACATTATATTATGGAATTCTTATCACGGATTTAATTTACTTTTTAGCACTTGTAATAGTGATTATCCCAATTTTATACTTCTATATTGCATTTAAAGCACCTGCTGGTATAAGAAAAAAATCATTTTGTGTAGCACTCGGTTATTTTTTAGTTTTTATGGGCGAAGCAATCAATTATTCAATAATAACGAGAGTGGAACTTTTTAAAACATACACTGCAGTCCTTGAAAGTATGATCGGTTATCAAATAAAGTTCATGCCTCCTGCGGTCATCATAATAGGATTAATACTGCTATTTTATGGCTATAGAACTAAATAACTGGACTCTATTAACTTTCTTAACCTTTTTTAACATTTTTAATGCCCTATATTTTAGCTATTTTTCATTTTCCTCGTCAAACTTCAAAATTTTAGTTTAAAATATTTCGCATTATTATTATTATTATTATTATTAACTTCAAAAATTATTATTTTGAAAAATCCTGATTTTTGAATTATTTTTAAATAAGTTTTTATAGTCTATGAGGTTAAAACAATTAAACATGATATAATAATTCATATTATGTTCACTTTAATTGTTTTTTTTCTTAATTTTATTAAAAATAAAATTAATTATGCGTTATTAAACTGAAAACAAATAGAAACATTTTGCGCTTCTGAATTATTTCAAAAATTTATAAAATTTTAATGAAAAATAGTTTATATGTAAAATATTAAAAAGTCAATTATCATTTAAAACTTAATTAAAATTATTTAGAAAAGTTTATGAGTTTAAATAAATATGATAAACAAAAAATGAATAATTAAGGTAAAAATTATGTCGATTCTTGGGATTTTTATCCAATCAACCAATGGGCTTCCAGTATATAAGGAAGCTTGGTCTCCCAAAATTCAGACAATTAATGAGGGAGATGAAATTTTAATATCAGGTTTTATGAGCGCTATCAGTCAATTTGCAAACTCATTTAAACAAGAAATTGGTTATATTAGATTTCTACCCCAAGAATTTAAAGATGCCCGTGGTGTTGATTCAATACTTGTCGATTTAAAAGAATACCTTGTGATAACTTTTGTCGATCCATATCAATTTCATGATATGGTAAAAGTTAAATTAAACTGGATATATGATAAGGTCCTTGCAAAATATAAAAACGAGTTAGAATATGGAAAAACAATAAAGTTAACTCAAGCAGATATATCATTTATTTGGAACATTCTGCAAGACCAATATGCCAAGAGCTTGTTAGATGAACGGCGATCATTATTAATTGAAGCGATCGATAATTTTGTTAATTATTATCCAGACATAAGAGGAGTTTCCATCAATTCTTTTGATAATACAATTCTATTCAATTACGGAATTGAAAGGTCCAATCTTGAAAATCTGCTATATTACATGAGTAGTCGTATTACAAAAGTCTCAGAATATGAAATATTACATAAACCAATTATCGAGGAAGATGGAGATTCGTTATTAATTTGTTTAACAAATCCTGCTATCACTTTAGAATTATCAAATATTATTGGTGAAAATACAGATCAAACAATTCCAATATATTATTATGTTATAACCGACCCGGATTGCTCTATAGGGCCCCTAATAGGGTCTTTAATTGATACCTTGAATCCAATAATATATTAAACCAGTATATTGAAACAGTATATTAAAACAGAAATGATTGAAATAAAAAATAAATAAGACAATAATAATTGAAATAAATATAATATAAATAAATTTAAAGTCCAAAAAGGTATCTTAATCTTTTCTTTAATTTAATAATCTTTTGGGATACCTTCTTTTGACCAGCCTCGTAATTTATAATATTCATCCAACATCTTATCGTATTTTTCACGATCTAAGGAGAGTTCGGTTCCATATTTAGTTTTTATTTTTTCCTTGTAAACTCTATCTGGTAAATAATCATCTTTACGTGAGAATCCTTCTCTCACGTTAAATACCCGGCTTAAAGTTATTATATAACCAGCAATTGATCTTAATTCTTCCAAATCAATATTTTCTTCATAAATTGTGTTGTAAATTTCCAAAAATATTTCCCAATTCATTATTCCACGTAGAAATTTGCAAAAAATAAATGAATCAATCAACGCCATCATGTCCTCATATTCAATCATTAAAGGAACCTTATTCTCATAGCTAAGATAGTTTGGTAATAATCTTTCGACATTATGAAACGAAGATCTTAAGTGAGTTGGTCCTTCAGGGGCAACACCATAGCTTAATGCAAAACCACGGAAAGCACGTGGATCATATCCAGCAAAATCAAGTCCCTTTACATGCATTGCAAAATCATGAAGGTTATATTTATCTGCTACATATTTAGTGCCTTCAGCAAAATCAGCGCCTAGTCCACGTTTATTGACTATATCTCTCAAGAACTCAAGAACTTCTAGTGGTTTATTATAATCAATTTTAAGATTACTGGAATTAGGCAGCCTGCCTCTTCTTTTTGCTTCTATTGCAAGTCCACATAGATTACCAGCGGAAATGGTATCAATTCCAACCCTATCACAATATTCATTAATTTTTGCAATCGCTTTAATATCTCTAATATCACAAACCCCACCAAATGCGGCAATTGTTTCATATTCAGGACCCTCCAATTTGCATTTAAATGGACCTTCTTCTACCTCAACATATTTACCACATGTAAATGGACAGTTCCAACAACCTCTCCTCTGTTTAAGAATTGTACTAATTAAAGCTTGTGCATCAAATTTATCGCTATATTCAGAATACCCCATTTGATAATATCGAGTAGGAAAACAGCCTAACTCATTTGCCCATTCGACTATAGAGGGAGTACCAAATCTTTTATAGAGCCCATCACTTCCATAAAGCTCAGGTTTTTCCCTTAATTTCTGTAATACCTTTTTGGTTAATTTTCTAAAATTCGGATTTTTGTTTAGAATAGGTTTTTTATTACCAAAAAAGACAATTGCTTTAAGTTTTTTTGAGCCCATTAGCGTTCCTGGACCACATCTACCAGCAGAATGATGTAGATTGTTTTGAACATTTGCAATTCGGACTAAATTTTCACCAGCTTTACCGATAATCATAACATCAATTTCTTTATGTAATTCATTTTTCAATTTATAATATGTCTCAATAGTATCCAGTCCCCATAACTCCGATGCATCACGAAATTCCACATCATTTTCTGTAACATATAAATAATGTGGTGTTTCAAATTGATTTTCAATTATTATCATAAAATATCCAGTTGCCCGCATTTTCTGGGCAACTCCGCCCCCAGAATAACTTTCAGCATATGTCCCGGTTAACGGACTTTTATATATAATACCATACCGATTAGTTGTAGGAAAAATTGTTCCAGTTAATGGACCCG
>CAZYEE010000289.1:0-4866 GCA_964646355.1 uncultured archaeon
CAAGGTTTCTTCCGACAATAAGTATTTTTCTTATTTTTAAAGATAAATTAATTTTTCCGAGAAATTATATTATGGAGAGAGTACTTACCAAATATTTTTGAGCAAAGCCGTAATAAGAGATGTTGTCATATATTATAGTATCTAAAACATAAGATATATTAAACCAATACAATTTAATTATTATCCAAATGAATATGATGTCTTCTATTATATGTTATTTTCTTCCTATGATTTTTATTTTTCGATCCTTGACAAAATATTTATAAAATCTTTTTTTAAAATGGGTTATGTTCTCTGTAATAAACACTATGAGTCATTTATCCCTATTAATAGACAAAAATTCTTTTGTATGTTGTGTAGGAACTTTATAATAAAACCATTATTACTTTATTTAAAACAGAGTAAGCATAGATTCACTTATTATATTCAACATAATAATATATTTAGATTTCAAATAATAACTGAAAAACCTAAATTTATTATTAAAAATAAGGTCTCATTATTTTTAAATCCATTATTATTTTTTACTTATTTGGAATATTAATTTCAAATAAATAACATTTATTTTTCTGATTACCATTTATTTTTAAATTAATTAATAATAAATGAAAATACGAATCTATTAAAAAAGTTTCAAGATTCATTAATTATTTTTTTCCGTTTTTCCTTCATTTCTAATATGAAGTCTCTTGCTGCACCTTCAGGTAAAAGTGAAGCTGTTTCTTCCATTGCTTTTAATATTTTTTCCTCATTGCTTAATTTTCGCTTTTCTATCAATATTTCTTTTTCTGTTTCTTTATCTGCTTTTTTTATCTCTTCTTTCATTACTGGAGCCGGTTTCCTTGGAAGTCTTGGAGAACATTTATTTATATCCTCATCATAGATCATCTCTTCCAGTGAAATTGGTGCTACTTCTTCTGGCTCATTAAGTATTTGCTTTAATTTTGTTTGAAGCTGTTTTTTATCGTCAATTTGATCAAGCTCTTCTTTTATTTGACTCTTTTTAGTTTCGATTTCATTCATTTCTTTATCTATTTCTTTTATAATTGCAATTTCATTAATTAATTCATCTAAATTTTGTATTTTTATTCCAGAACTCTCGATAGCAGCTTTATCGGCTTCTGTTGGCTCCTTACCTGTTTTATCTATTTTTAATTCTGCTTTTTCTGGGCCCTTTTCATCTAATTCTTGAATTTCTTTTAAATCCACTTCCTTTTCATCTTTCTTAACTTCAGGTTTCATAGGTTTAATCTCTTGAAGCTTTTTATCCTCTGATAATTTTGTTATTTCCATTTCTAAATTAGATGGTAAAGGTATTTCTTTTATGGGTTTGGTTGGTGGTAAATCCTCTATTTTTATAGGTTTAGGAATTGAACTGCTATCAATACTGACTTGTTCTTCTTTTTTGTCCACTTTTTTCATATCTTCAAATTCTTGTAAATTGTCCAGATCTTTTATTTTAATTTCGTCTGAACCCTTTTTATCTAGCACTACAGTTTCAGAAATTGCAGATTCAATCTCTTCTATTGCTTCAATTGCTGCTGCTTCGGGACCTTCTATCTTATTTTCCACCATCTCTTTTTGCGCTAATTCTTTTTTACTTTCTTCGAGCCTATTTACCATTTCATCAATAAGTGCCTCTTTAGATTCTGAAGTTTCTATCTTTTCTTTTTCTGCTTCCTTTTTTAAACTAATTACGAGTTCATTTTTCGCTTCTTCTTGTTGTATTTCTTTAATTTCTCTCTCATCTAATTTTATTCTCTGATAACTTCTATCCTTATTACTTATCATTAAATCTACCGAATCAAAAAATGACTTTAATTCCAGCCATTCTTTAGGTGTTAATTCTATCGATATCTGATTATTCTCTTTCTCTAATGAAAATACTATCTGCTTAAATTCGTCTGATTCCTCGATACTTTTTATTGTTATTACTATATCATTTCCTTTTTGTTTCCGAAATAATTTCTCTATTCGACAAATTTCCTCCCATTCATTATTTTTTTCGTTTAACATCTTTAACTCTCGCATCTATTTCTTTTGGATTTACCATTATACATTATTATAAATTTAAAAGTTAATATAAAGCTTTACATAACTTTATACCGAATCTCTTTAAGAATTCTTCTAACTCTTTTCGGATTTTGATATATTTTAAAACTCTAATTTCAGCCAAATAAATTTTTTTTAAATAAATTTTCATTGAATTTTTTATTGCATTTCTATTTTAATCATTTTATATTTGATTATTGCGTATATTTTTTCGATATTTTTTTATCTTATCATTCATTTTCATTTTATTAATGATTCTATTATATACTATTTCAATTTATCGAATAAATGATTTGATCACATAAATCAAAAAAAAAGATGGATTTTTACCCAGCATTGAAATTTCCATAAAAATTTTTTGAGTTTGACTTTTAATAGGTTATGATATAAAAAATTTTTAATATTTTTAATTATGAAATATATTTTTCTGGTAAATTGATCCCTAATTTTTGTTATTAATTGGTCCTTGATCATTTAAATTTATAATCAATCATTTGAATTTCCAAACAATTACCAGCCCATTATAATCACAAGACATTATTTTATCATTAATTATTTTAACGTACTTAGCTCTAGCAAAATGTCCTCTCAACTCTTTTTTTGGTTTCTTTTTTCCTATCTCCCATATCCTTATTATTTTATCTTCAGTTGCACTAATAATAAATTTATTAGTCGAATCTAATGCAATATCATGAATCCCACTCTCACAGTCCATTACTTGAATTACCTTATATTTAAATTCATCTTTTGCTTGTCGCTTCCAAATATATATACTTCCTTTACTTTTACCTCTTAGAGCTTTACTTGTAGCACCTATAACATATTCTAAATCATCGGAAATTGCTACTGCATGAACTCCATCCTTATGTTTTAAAGCTAGAATTTGTTTAAAACTGTCTTTTTCCTTTTCTATTTTCCAAAATTTTATTGCACCATCATCCGAACCTGTAATAAGAAAATTCTCATTTTTATCAAAAATTATGTAGTTAACACTTCCTTCATGCTTGAATGAATCTAATTCCTTGTAAATTATCTTTTCTTTTTCTTTTTCCCTCTTCCAAACCCTTATTATTCCATTACTTGCCCCGCTTACTACATATTTACCATCAGAACTTATTGCCCCCGACATTATAAATCCTTTTGTATCGTACTCATCTATTAATTTATATATTTCAACTTCTTTTCCTTTTTTGGTTGATTTGCTCCAGATTTTTACCACTCCATCTGTTGAACCAGTAGCTAAATATCTCTTATCAGCTGAAATTGAAATTGAATTGACCCAGGATTTATGCCCCATTTCTTGGATTTTTTTATAATCATCCTCATCCTTTTTATAAACCACTACATTCCCCTTTGATGTTCCAGTTATTACATACTCTTCATCTTCCGTTATTACGATTCTGGTATTAAATTCCTCAATCCCATATGAATTTATTAATTGATACAAATCTGGATGCCGATCTTCCCTCTTCCAAATATTTACTTTACCATCTGCACAGCCAACCATAATATAATTACCATTTGAATTTATTGAAGCAGAAAAAATTTGACAACTCTCCCGAATAGCATTAGGTTTATAATTGTTCTCTTTATTATCCTCTTTATTATCCTCGCGCACCCAGACTGTTAAACTGCTTGAATCTGCACTCAGTAAATATTTTCCATCCTCCGATATTCCCACCGAATTTACAGGTAGATTATGCTTAATTGATAATATTACATCATAATCCCCTTGATTATTCTTTTTCCACAATGTTGCTACTTTAAATTCTGATCCACAAAAAATATAACTCATATCATCAGTAATTGCAATAGAATTGATATTCGAGGGCCCAATTATATTCTTATATACATAATAGGGAACTTCCTCTTTTGAACTTCTCCTCCAAATCATTATTGCATTATCCGTAGATGTACTCAAAATATATTCTCCATTTTTAGTTATTGCTATTGAACTTATTTTATCTCCATGCTTCAATTTAGCTATTATTTTATAATCTATTTTTTCAACCTTCAAATTATTATCTAATTTTTCAATTTTTTTCTTTTTATTTGTATCCTTATCTTTTATATCCTTGTTTTTTGTATCTTTATCTTTTGCTTCATTATCTTCATTTTCTATTCCCTCTATTTTCTTGAAAACTGTAATAAAACCATCATCGTCCCCTGCGATTATATATTCCGCATTTGCTGATACATCCACATCATAAACTCTAATCCCAAGATTTATGCCCCAAATCCGCTCATAATATATATCTTCCTTTTTACCCTTATCACTTCTTATCTTCTTATTTTCCCATAGTATTACATTTCCATCACTTACTCCTGCTACCAAATATCTTCCACCATCCGCTATTGAAATCGATTGAATCGCTTGACTACATTCTGAAATTATTTGTACCGGCTCCTCCTTACCTATTTTCCAAATCCTAATTGTCATATCCAATGCTCCACTTATCACATATTGATCATCAGATGTCATTACCAATGCTGAAACAAATCCAATATGTCCCATATTACTTCCAAATTTATACATTTTCAATATATTCTCATCATTTAATAGAAGGTTCCTCGAAATTTTATTTTCCAATTTTATCTACCTCAATCTTATCTGTATTTATCTCGATTTTATTTTAATTCTAAATTCTTAATTTTAAAAAGTCTATAATTTTAACTTCCTTATATACCTTTAATTACACAGTAAATTTGGATAAAAATTAGTAGAACCTTATTTTTATTTTTATTTTTCCTTATCTATTTTATATCTTTTATAAAACTTGGTAAATCTTCTTCGTTTCTATCTGATGATCTTTT
>CAZYEE010000290.1:0-4829 GCA_964646355.1 uncultured archaeon
GACCACCTAACATAATCATCTTCACTATACTCCTCCGCTATATTTAGTGCCTTTTGCTGATATTTAATTGCTTTTGAATAATTTTTTAGTTTAAAATAGCTTCTCGCAATTCTTGTTAGTATTTCCAAATAATTTTGTATATTAATTTTAATAGAGATATTATTATCTGATAAAAATTTTAAAAATTCCTCACCAATTTTAATAGCATCATTAAAATCCTTATGATCAAAATAAGCAACCACCAGATTTTTATAATATAGAAAATAGTTTTTATCATATCTCTTAATCTGTTCATGTTTTTCTATTGCAAGTTTGTAATTTTTAATGGCTTCTTTAAAATTAGTTTCAATCCCTGTTAATTCCAGATTTACTGCTGCTCTATTATATAGATAAGCCATTTCTTCATTATTTTTACAATAATTTATGCCTTCTAATGCTGTTGTTATTGCTGTATCGTACTCTCTGAGTTTATTATAGCTATCTACCAGATTTATAAAAGAATTTACATCCAAAATATCGTTTTTTCTCTTAATATCAAATGAATTCTTAAAATATTTTAATGCGATTTTGTAGTTTCCCTTACTGTAGTGAATGTATCCAATATTATTTATTAGGCTTGATTTTTTAATAGGCTCTATATCAATAGATGCCAAGTTTTCTAAAATATTTAATGCATTATCATAGTTTCCATTATCAAAATAAATATCTGAAATAGTTTCAAGGCATTTTATAGCCTCATCATAGGCAAAACAACCTAAACATGCATTAAAATATTCTTCATACTTTTTTATTAACTTATTAAAAGGAATATTTTGATCTTTCAATATCCATATAAGATAGCGTAATGATTCCTTCCGTCTATAATTATTTTGAAAACTTGAATCATCGATTAAGTTAATTGCTTTTTCTAATAATTCAGTACCCTTATCCAAATTCCCCATTTTTATGTAAATATTGGCCTTTTGATGATATAAGAATGATTCAGTTATTTTATCTAAAGCTTCATGTCGAAGTAAAATTTCAATTTCATTAAAAATCTTATTGTATTCTAACTGTTCTATAAGCAAATTATATGAATTATAAAAATCAATTATTTTTAAACATAAATCCCAATTTGGTTCATTTTTTAAACTAAATTTAACAGCTAATACCTTAATAATTTCTTGAGTCATATTAATTTTATCGATTTCAAGCATTTTATCCATTAATATTTTTGCTTTTCTAAGATTTTCTTCAGTATTTGTTATTACATAATTACATGCTAACGTATCGATAAAATGCGTCATGCGGTCTATTATAGGTGTTTCTAAATATTTTTGATATTTTTCGATAGCAAATGAAGGTGATTTTAGTAAATAACAATTGTAAGCGTGATAGTTATAGATGTAAAACTTTTTTAATGGCTCTGCATCAGGAAATTCTGAATCAAATTTCTCAATTAATGCACTAATTATTTTATTTTTTTCTGTAGGGTTAATTTCATGAATAAATTCTTGCATTTTAATATTAAAATTTAGAATAAAAAGATCGATATCATTTAATCTCATAAAATATTTTAACATATCAATTACTATGGGATGTAAATTTTTTGAAATATTATTAGTTTTGTCAGGACTGATTCTTTCACTCATTCTAGTTCAACTATTATAGAAAGAATTTTTTGTTAAATTAAATTGATACAACTTAAATTGATACAAATTTATAAAATTTTATAAAACTATTCTAAATAATTTTTAATCAATTTAAATTAATGTATAAATTTAATGCATAAATTTTATAAGATGTATAAATTTAGTATATAAATTTTACAATATATAATGGAAAAAGAATAGAGGAAAATAATAGGATTCAACTATATTTAGTGAAAAATAAATAATTAAAAAAAAGAAACTATTGGAAATTATTTTAAATTTTTAATAAAGAAAAATACTACTGTTGAAATCCCTGCCAATATTGCGGAAATAAGAAACAGCATGAAATATCCATAGATAAATTGTTCTGCAATGTAGCCACTCAAATACGCTCCAATAATTCCTGCACCATTACCTACAATGCTAAGTACTGCTAACATTTCACCAAGATCCTCTTCATCGGGTAATAATCTGGGATATACGTTAGAAAATACGACCTTTAAAAAGCTGATACTGAATCCCGCAATTCCCGCTAATATAATAAATCCGACTACTCCAATAATAAACTCGAAGGTTAGCATTGAATATATCGTGAAAAGAATGTATGTTAGGATTCTTAGTGAGAGCCCAAGAAACAATATTTTGCGATTGCCGTATTTGTCGATCGTCTTTCCAACGAATATAAATGATACTGTTAGTATAACATAATATGATAAGTATATCCAAAATATCCAACTATCTGGAATTTTTGATTGTAGTTTCATAAAAGCTGAAAGGGGAGTAAAGGTCAAGCTGCTAGATAGATAAAATAAAAATATTGCTACCAGAAAAATAATAACATATTTTGTAAAATGAAGCTTCAATTTAGCAGAAATTTCTTGTAATCTCTTGCGAAATGCAGGTTTTTTATACAGAAGAGATGAATATAACGGAATATCAAGATTACCAACAATATGACTCTCTAATCTTAATTTTGGTAATGAAACATCCATAGGTCGTAAATCCTTAAGTAAAAATACTCCCATTATTCCCGCTATTAGACAAAGAACTGATGATATTACAAAGAATAGCGAATAATTAACTATATACATTTGAAATACCGCACCAAATACCATTCCAATGCATGAACCCAGACCTACGCATAGATTTAATTTGCTTAATTTTTCTTCCCAGAGTTCTGGTGGATAATGTTCAAATAAATACATATTTGTTGCTGTAGATTCCGCTCCTAATAAGAGACCGCTTATAATAGCAAGAATTAAAAGATGTTGAACATTAAACGAAAAAGCATATCCCAAGAAAATACCAAATCCGCTAAATAATGAAATTAAAATGAAAACTTTTCTTCTACTTGTATCATCTGTCAATTTTCCCCATATAAATGTCAAAAATAAACTTACTAATGATGTAATTGATGAAAATATACCAATATATGACACTGAATCCCCTGTAATAAATAAGATAAATAATGGTATTAATGTTCCTGACGATGAAATACCAGCAGCAAATGGTAAATAAATTAAAATCCAGAAATCTTTTCCAGAATTCTGACTCATATCTAAATACCTCTCTTATTATTTTAAAGTATAATCTGTATAAATTTTTGCCATATGCTAATTGAATTACATGACTTTATCTTTTTAAAATAAATATAGTTTAAATTTTAATTTAATCATGATATCAAATTATGGTCTTTAACTTGCATTTTAATAAAGATAATTGGTAAAATATTATAAATATACGAATAATAAAATTAATCTCACTTCTATAAATTTAGTGGATTTCTTGTTTAATCAACCACGTAGTACATAATAATTAGAACATATTTTCTTATTATTATGTAAATGAAGAATAGAATTTATAACTTTTAAAGGCAATAAACTGAATAATAGCCTAAATGTCAAAAAATAATAATAGATAAAAGAAAAAATGAATTTCAAATTAAGGTTAATTGAAAAAATTAAGCAGAAAAACAGCGTAGTATGTGCAGGTTTTGATATTGATATAGAATCAAACGAATTCCCAGCTCATATTCTAAATAATAAAAATCCTAAACTTGAGTTTGCAAAAATAATTCTGGACGAAATTTCTGAGATCATCCCTATTATTAAATTAAATACCCGTTTTTATCTGGCGAATGAGATCGACCAACTTAAATCTATTATAAATTATGCTCATAAAAAGGATCTTGAGGTAATTGGAGATTGTAAAGAAAATGATATCGGAAATAGTATGGCAATGGCCTATCGAAAACAATTCGGCGATTTTAATTTCGATGCGATAACGGTGAATGCTTATTTTGGGAGCGAGGGAGTAATTGGGACAGAAGAAATGCCGATATTCAAAAAATGGTTTGATAAAGGAAAGGGACTTTTTGTGATAATACGAAGCTCTAATTTTAGCAGTGAAGAGATTCAAGATTTGAGAATTCAAGAGAAAAATGATAAATTACCAGATTCTGTGCCAAATATTTTTTGCTATCATTTAGCAAATTTAGTAGAAAATTGGAGCTCTAAATATAATTTTACAATTGGTGGAGTTGTTGGCGCAACAAAACCAGACCAACTTAAAATTATTAGACAAATAATCAGCGGAATTTTGTTGATACCCGGTTTTGGAGCTCAAGGTGGCAAACTTGAAGATTTGAAATATGCATTCTCTAAAAATAAATATTCTATTATTAACTCAAGTCGTTCATTAATGTACGCTTATAATAGATCATATAAAGGGAAGTTTGAACTTGAAAATTTTGCAAAAGCCTCAAAAATGTATGTAGAAAATTTGAATAGTATTCTTAAAAAATATATTAAATGAAAAAATCAAGCTAAAAATCCCTTTATTTTGATCTAATTTAAGGTGTAATTAATAATTAGAAATTTGAATACAAGAAGTATATTCGACAATTAATTAACCAAAAAAAGATCAAACAGAAAATAATATCTAAATTTATTTCATTATTATAAATTATAGAGAGATAATTTTAAAATAGATTATTAAAAATAAATATTTAACCCAAATTTTTGATTTTCTTAGTTTATAATGATAAATCTAGTTTAAAATAATTAAAATGAACTATCTTATATTAATAACTCATCGATTTTTAGTAATCACGTCTTTTTTTTAATTTTTGAATATTATTTTTTCATGAATGAATCAAAAAGATTACATTTATTATCAATTTTTTTTTAGTTTTTTATC
>CAZYEE010000291.1:0-4818 GCA_964646355.1 uncultured archaeon
AATGGCGGTAGGTGATATTGATTACGGCGATCTAAATAGAATGAGTGATGAGCTCAGAGAAGGGAAAATTCCAGAAAAAGTCGGTGGAATGATCACAGTTCCAACTAATTATGATCCTAAATTAGCCCCAAACGGCGAACAGATGATCTTCTTTGGAACAGGATGCCTCGGAAACCAGCCCCAATCCTATTATGATAAATGGGGTGAAAGATGTTGGGAATCCTTTCTCGAAATCTTTCCTGAAGCTGATAAATATCTGCTCTGGAAAAAACTGGACACCCCAAAATTAGTTGAAGCTTATGCAGGTGAATACGGCAATATCATAGGAGTTGCTCAGACAATAGATCAAATATATGAAAAAAGACCCAAACAGCAAACACCAATCGAAGGATTATATATTGTAGGTGCAGAAGCAGGCGGACATGGTATAGGTGCTGAATTAGCTGCCAACTCTGCAATGGAATTATACGATATTTTATCTAAAACAAAATTTAAGGTCCCAGTTTCCCCTAAAACTTAGGTATTGAATTCAAAATATTTAGTTATTCATATTTTTATCATTTTTAACCTTTTTTCTATTATTATTGAAATTTTTTTCGATTACTTTATTCTAATTTAATGCAATTAACATTATTAACCTTATTATATTGATTTTTAAATTAATATTAATGTTTATACTGAATTTTATTGGATTTTCCATGAGATTTTTTAACCTTTTTATGATATCCTACTGAATTCTCAAATAAAATTTTACTCTGGACTAATTTTTTGATTTGTTTGATATTTTTAGCTGTTAAGATCATATTTCTCATAATCTTAATTTTTAAATATACCTCCTATTTATAAAAAATATATGCCATATCTAAATGAAAAAGAGATCAAAAAAGAAGTTTATGAATGTGATAATAAAGGTAGATTAAATCCAGAAGCAATAGGGTGGTCTCGACATCCTTATCATATTTGTAATCTTAGGGGAAGCCCTTTAAGAAAAAAGAGATGGGATTACTTGTGTTTCTTAAACGATGAGTTTGCATTATCTATTACTTTAGCTAATGTAGACTACTTAGGACTTGCATCAGGCTGGTTCTATAATTTTAAAACAAAGACCTTTCTTGAGAAAAATATCATTACGTTATTTGGAAAAAAATGTAAATTAGGTCAGAAGGTGGGGGAAGACGTTGAATTTAATACGAAAGCTCTTAAATTTTCAATAAAAAATAAATCCAACAAAATTTTGGTCGATTATGAGAGCCCAAAAATGTCAGGAAAAAATGTAAAAGCAAATATAATTATAGAAATTCCTGATCCTCATGAAACTCTTAATGTGCTAATCCCATGGAGTAAAAAAAGGTTTCAATTTACATCAAAACAAAATGCAATGCCAATAACTGGGTCTATTACTGTGGATGATCAAATCTATGAATTTAAAAAAGAGAAATCATTCGCAATACTAGATTTTGGACGCGGAAAATGGAAATATAAGACTGATTGGAATTGGGGTTCTTTTTCAGGATGGCAAAATGGCAATCTTATAGGAATAAATTTAGGTGCGGGCTGGACTGATGGTACTGGTTATACTGAGAATGGCGTTTATATAAATGGAAAGTTATATAAAATACATGATGAAGTTAAGGTGAATTTTGATAAAAATAATCCAATGAATCCATGGGAAGCAAGAACTATTCATACTGATGAATTATATGTTAAATTAATGCCTATATGGGATAGATCATTTAATTTAAATCTTGGATTAATTAAAGCAAAAGGTCATCAATGTTTTGGATATGGATCGGGCACTATTAAGATAGATAGTAATGAGTATAAATTTAAGGATTTTTTTGGTTTTATAGAGGATTGTCATTATAGATGGTAAATTATAATCTGATATTTAATTGTTTCAGATATTAAAATATATTTATTTTAGATTTTTTCGATAGAATCAAGATCATTTTTATTCAAACTAATCATAGTATTCTCAGAACCTTTATACTTTAAAAAAACTATGGGTGGTTTATCAGATGATGCCATTTTTTGTCTAACTATATGTTTATCTGTAATTTTTGAACTTAGATTCAAGGAAACATCAAAGGGGACAAATGCATTATAATGAGGAATAAACACTTCTGCCCATGCATGAAGTTCGTAATCATGGCTATTCATTATATAATAGCCCAATACTCTTCTTGCAGGAATTTTAGCGGCTCTGCTTATCGTAATAAAAAGGTCAGAAAATTCATCACAATCGCCTTTTTTTTCTATAAGAGCATTAACAGCTCCTAATCTCCTCTTTAAATTTCTTTTTAATATAATATTATTTCTTACAAACTCAAAAGCTAATCGTAAAAACTCTTTTACATTATCACCTGATTCTGAACGAAGATGATTAACTATCTGCTGAATTTTTGGATTTGAAATCTGCCAATATTTAGATTCCTTACAATATTTATGAATTATTTTGAGTGGATACTCCTTAAAACTAAAATCAAGTAAAGGAATTTTAAGGTTGTGAGTATGAAATAGTAAATTTGCCCGTAATTCAAATATATCCCCGGCTTTTAAAGCGGGGAGTTTGAAAGAAAGGATTATATTTCCCTCATCATCTTGCATGTCCATTTTATAATCCGGGTTCACTTTTTCTATCTTTATTTTTTCATGATGGGGGCTTGAACCTGCTAAAATCCAATTCACATATCCGGTATCTATTCTACCCCTTAATATGTTGATTGATTTCTTTAATTTTACTCTTATCTTCATTTAACTCTCATTTTACATTCAGTTAAACTATTTTTTACTTACTAAAGTTAGATATATTAAGATGATTTGAAACTTGCATTTAAATCCACCCGATACTTTTCTATTTTTTTATTATAAACTAATTTATAGATGAGATTAGATAATTTACAATACTTAAATTCTTTTTTTTAATTTATAATTCACTATGAAAATAATTCTTCATATTATCTTTTATATTAATCTTTTATAGCTCCAATAATTCTTAAATAATTTGAGTATACCTCTAAATAATTACAATATTGGGCCCATCACCGCATTAAGTACGCTAAAAATATAATTGCAATAAAGCAGTACCGTTTAATTTAATGTATCGAACCTTAGTTATTTAAATTCCTTAAATACTATGACCAATTTAAGTCGGAAAGTTTATATTTAAAACTCCCCATTCAATTTAGCAGTGTAATTTAAAAAACTCATTTTTTTATGTAATGACTTTAGAATTAATGAATGTAAATGAACTTAAATATGAATAAATTTAATTAAAAATACGAAAAAAATGTCAGAAATAAAATTTGAGAAAAAATTTCATGATTGGTGGTATTCTAAGGGAACCCATTTATATGACTGGAAAAAACCAATATTTTCAAGGATGCTTCCTTTTAATCGCTACCATAACAATTATTTTTACAAATTAGTATTATCTCTTTCTACCAATGCCAAACTGATTTTAGACTATGGATGTGGTGATGGCTCTGAATCATTTATTTTTACCACGAAAGATTGTAAAATTATGGGTTTTGATATTTCTAAATCAGGGATAGAAAAAGCTCAAGCTAAAATTAGGAAAAATAAAATTCATAACATAAATTTTTTTGTTATGGACTGCGAAAATTTAGGTTTTGAAGATAATGTATTCGATATTATTTTTGGTAAAGGTATTATACATCATTTGAAAATAAGTAAAGCTTTTAAAGAAATAATAAGAGTATTAAAACCCAATGGATATGCAATTTTTCTTGAACCTTTGGGAATAAATCCTATTTTCAATTATTTAAAGAAAATAATACCATCTATAAAAACAGAAAATGAACATGCACTAACAAAAAATGATTTTAAATTGATTAGAAACTTTTTTATGGCTTATTCATTCAAATTTTTCCATTTATTTTCTGTAATCTCTTCTATTTTTTATAAATACAAGTTTTTTTTAAAATTTTTTATAAAATTAAATAAAATCGAAGAGAAATTATTTTCTAAATTATATCCATTAGGCTTTTTAGCATGGACCTCTCTAATAATATTAAAGAAGCCGTTAAAACATAATTTAAAAAAATGATTTGGAAAAATTAAGAATTTTAACAATACTATAAATATTTTTAATATGATTATTCAAAACCATACCAAGATAAATCTTTTGATTTTTAAGGATTTAACATAGCTTTATATACACTTTTATTCTCCCTATAGATTAATAAAAGACAATGATACACCAATAAAACCAATACATGCATTAAGACTCTCTGAATTAATCCTAAATTGTGAAAAAGAAAATGGTTAAAAATAATTAATTCACATTTAGAAATAAAAAAATAGGAAATGTTTTTGTAAGAAAGCCATCAATATATTTTATTCATCAATTATTCTTTTTTCAATTATGTAATTACTTCCGCATTTAATGCAGATTCTGCCTCCTAGAGGAATTTCATTTCCACATTGTCCACAAATTAATTTAGTTAAAGGTTTGGCAGGTTCAGCACTTATGGGTGGACTAGAAATATAATTTGGATAAGATGGTTCTGCTGGACTCGTTGGTTGTGAAGTCTGTGATGAAAAAGGTGTGTTTTGAGAAGGAGGCGTAGTTGAAGGAGATAGTGGAGTAAAAGGAAGTGAAGATGTAGAAGGAGCAGGTGCGCTAGATGACTTGGGAGATGCAGGCGAAGATGGTTGAATAAGTTGATCAGTTTGAGGTTGGGTCTTATCTATGGTAGAATTAATAGGTTGATAGGGTGGAGTAGATTGCGTATAAGGTGCAGTCTTCTTAGAAGGTGTTTTTTGGGGGTTTCAGAGGGCTTTTTCTTTTTTCTT
>CAZYEE010000292.1:0-4803 GCA_964646355.1 uncultured archaeon
AATAAATTTTGAGAATCGATTTTACTTTTTATTTTTCCAATTAATAATTAAACTTGGATCAGTTCTATGAAAATCCTTTATAGAGGACGGATTATAATCAAAAATCACTCGAATAAATTGATTAATTATATAACCTGTTGCGCCCCAAATAATATAATTTTTATATTTATAATGATAAATAGGAACTTTTTTACCATTAATAGTCCAGAATTTCTCATAAAAGTTGGATTTATTTAAGAATATACCTACGGGAACCTCAAAAACTTCTGCTACTTCATCATAATTTATTGAGATCTTATTTAAATCAAAATGATCGATTTTACCTACATAAATTGAAATAATATAGTGAGATGTTAAAGTAAACATATCATCTAATTCACCTACAATTGTAATTTCAGATTTATCAATCCCAATCTCTTCTTTAGTTTCTCTCAATACGGTATCTAATAGAGTTTTATCTTTGTCTGGCTCAATAGCACCTCCAGGTAGTGAAATTTCTCCAGAATGATTCCTAAGATTTTCTTGTCTTTTTTCAAATATGATATAAGGGATATCATCAATAATGTGATACAAAAGAATTACCGCAGCCTTTTTAAATCCCGGAAAATTGAGAGTTTTTTTCACTCTATTTGTTAGCTTCTTTACAACTAAATCATGAAAATTTGGGATTTTATTCATAGCCATCGAGTTTTTTTAATGGTTTAATAATATAGATTTAATTAAAAATTATAATAATATTGATAATTGTTATTTCTGAAAATTATAAAAATTAATGGTTTTGCATTAGAATAAATTGTAAAAATTGAATAGGGAAATCATACATCAATATTAATAATTTCAAATTTGGCAAAATTGTAAAAACTATTGGCAAATTATATCATATTTTAAAATATACTATATTTTTAGTAATAAAGGTTAAAAAATGTTATATTAATATTCATATTCTAATTAACAATGTTAAAATTAAGAGAATAAGGATTTTAAAAATAAAGAATCAAAATACCACACTAAAACGCTTTATAAATTAAAAAATTACTATAATAAAAATTAAGAAGACTAAAAAAATCATGAATGGTAATTGATTAGAGAATCTCGATCAATATAAACATAAAAAACTGAAATATAATATTAATTATTATCCCAGATTTTACCCACAAATTAAATGAAAATTAGTTTCAAAAATGCGGGATTATAATTTTAAAACTTTGAAATCTATCAATGTTTCCAATGATGATTATATTATTCATGAACATATAGAAATTTGTAAAAGTTTATATCATTCAAAAATTCTAAACTGTTCTGGATTATTTATCAATATCAAAAATTCTAATAAAAACATAAATAAATGAGAAAAAATGTATTTTCTTTTACCGAATTTCAAATTATTAAATTAAACAAAAAAATGTTATAATTGTCAAAAATTGATGAAAAATAATCCAAAATAAAAGAGGTTTTAATATGGTAAAAGTTGTTTCAATACATTCTTTTCGTGGAGGTACTGGCAAGAGTAATCTTTGTGCAAATATAGCGGCTTATACGGCTATACAAGATAAAAATTGTGCTGTTGTAGATACCGATATTCAGAGCCCAGGTATACATGTGCTTTTTGGTTATGGAAATAAAAAACCGAAATATACTCTGAATGATTATCTGAATAAGAAATGCGAGATTAAAGATGTTGCAGTTGATGTATCGAAATCATTAAAATTATCCAATGGTAAAATATATTTGGTTCCATCAGCGATGGATGCCAATGAAATTACAAAAATATTGCGAAATGGTTATGAAGTAGATATGTTGTCCAGCGGACTTGATGAACTTGGAGAGAAATTTAATCTAGACTATTTATTTATTGATACACATCCAGGATTGAACGAAGAAACCTTTTTATCAATAGCAATATCGGATGTACTTCTTGTAATAATGAGGTTGGATGAGCAAGATTGGGTAGGATCGGCTGTGACCTTAGAGATTGCCAAAAAATTAGAAATTCCAAAACTTGGATTGGTGGTTAATAAAATACTTCCAGGAAAGGATATCGATGAAATAAAAAAGGAAGTGGGAAAAACATTCAATGTGGATGTTGCAGGTCTGGTAAAATATTATGAAGATTTAGCTAACCTTGCATCTAAAGGCATTTTTATCCTAGAAAACAAGGAACACGAACTTATCAACGATATTAAAAGAATTTATGAATTTATATCCTCTGATTAGATTAAAATTGGTGTAAATAATAATGGACGATGATGATTCGATATTATTAAGAGAATTTAAAAATTTATTAAAAAATTTCAACAATGCACAGAAAAGTTTGAAGAGATTTACAGAGGTTTTTGAAAATCAATTGGGACTATCTAAAAAGAAAGATATAGGAAAGGCAATAGGCATTACCAATATACTAGAATTACCGGAGGATCTACGAAAAAGTGCACTTGCTGTTGTTAGATTAAGAAAAAATGCAACCTTAGACAAAATTGCAAATTTAACGAAACGCGATAAAAATCTAGAGAAAGGATTTTTAGAGGCATTAGTTGCAATGAATATCCTGACTAAAGATACTTCTGGAGATCAACCTATTTACAGCCCAAGTCTTGGAAAAAAACGACCCATTATATCTGATGATGTTTGGGCTTTACTTATTAAAGATTCTGCTGAAATGGTCAAATTTATCTGTAATTTAGAAATTGAAAAGGCAGAAATGAAAATCCTTGATATTGATGAAATGATTCAGCTTGCACCTCAATTATCCGATATTTTTGTTGAAATTAAAGATAAAATATATAATTATATTACAGATCTAAAAGCTATATCCTCAAAAATACCTGAAAGTGAGAAAAATGAATAAGAAAATTGTTGAAGAACTTAGATATTTTTTTGAACCAAATAATGGAATTGCAGTAATAGGAGCTTCTGAAGTAAAAGGTAAGGTCGGCTATGCTGTTCTAAAGAATTTGTTAGAAGGAAGCGTTAAAAAAGCTAAAATTAAATTCAAGGAAACAATAAGCCAAGGGTTTAAAGGACCGATATATCCAGTTAATATAAAAGCAAAGGAAGGCGATAAAATATTAGGATTCCCAGCATTTAAATCAATTCTTGATATTCCGAGCGAAGTTGATTGTGCGGTTATTGCAATTCCTGCAAAATTCGTTCTGGATACAATCCATGAATGTGGTAAAAAGGGAGTTAAAGCTTTAGTAATAATAACGGCTGGATTTTCTGAGATTGGGGGAGTAGAAGTTGAGAAAGAATTAGTAGAGGCAGCTCATCAATATGGAATGAGAATTATTGGTCCAAATTGCCTCGGTATTTTGCGTACACATAATAATCTAAATGCATCTTTTTCAGATTTTGCACCACCAAGTGGGCCAATATCATTTATCTCTCAATCGGGTGCATTATGTACCGCTGTTATTAATTATTCATATGAAGAAGCATTAGGATTTTCAAACTTTGTTTCAATTGGCAATAAAAGTGATATTTCAGATGCTGAATTACTTTATTATTTCTTAGAGGATGAAAAGACCACCGTTATTTCTATTTACATCGAATCAATTCCAAAAGGCGATGACTTTATTGAAGCTGTAAGAGAAGTTGTACCAAAAAAGCCGATTGTTGTATATAAAGCTGGAAGGACTTCTGCGGGAGCAGCAGCTGCTTCAAGCCATACTGGATCAATTGCAGGGTCAGATACTATATATGACGCTCTTTTTAAACAATTAGGAATATACAGAACTTCTACCATGAATGAATTATTTGATTGTTCTAAAGCTTTAGGTTATCAACCTCCAGCAAAAGGAGATCGAGTTGTTATAGTGACTAACGCAGGCGGACCTGGAGTTATGGCTGCTGATGAAATATATTTAAGTGGTCTCAAATTAGCAGAGATTAGTGATGATTTAATGGAGCAGCTCAATTCATTTTTACCAAAGGCATGGAGTCATAGCAATCCAATAGATATTTTAGGAGATGCAACAGGCGATAGATATGAAAAAACGCTGGAATTAGTTGCAAACGATCCTAATAATGATGCAATCATTGTTATACTATGCCCGACGGCGATGGTTGAACCTATGAAAACAGCAAAAGTAGTAGTTGATTTAAATAAAAGGATTGACAAACCGATTTCTTGTGCATGGCTAGGAATGGAATCAAGAATGAGCTCATATTATCTAGATGAAAATGGTTTGCCAGAATTATCATTTCCACAGAGATGTGTCAAAGCAATAAAATCACTAGTAGAAAGAGGAAAGTTTCTTAGGAAAAATAATATAAAATTCTAATTTTTTAAAAAAATTCATATTATTTGCTATAAACATCAAAAAATCTCTTTAAAAAACAATAATTATTTATTTTCATTGATAATTATTTATTTCATTATTCAAAATTAAAACTTGAAAGTCTTTGCCATGCCCTTTTTGCTCTTATGATGTTTTTATCTGGAATTAATTGATGTACTATTTTCTTATCTTCAGGAATTCCTATAAATGGGGTAATATAATTTTCCTCAAAGTTTATTAACAATACCACGTTATGATTGTCTTCTAATTCATCTGAATATTCCATATATATTTTATAATAAGGCGCGGGAGTGGCACCTTGTGGGATTATTATGGTATTATGATTAAACTGTTTTCCAGCTTTTAAATCTTTATAGAATAAGGAAGCTGTGGGATATAAAATGATTATTTCAGTTTTTCCATTAAGTAAAGCTTTAAATTTTGTATTATCAGTCTCCTCAAGTTTATAATTAGCGTTTTGATAAATTTTCTTTATTTTTTTCTTCATATTTTTTAGTACAAAAGA
>CAZYEE010000293.1:0-4772 GCA_964646355.1 uncultured archaeon
TTAGATGAAACTACATTTGATGTGATGGCGAAATTATTTGAAGATATTGCGATTGTAGAAATGAAGCATGCCGAAGATATTATGGAACGTATTTACGTATTAGGTGGGGAAGAAATTACAAAACCAGATCCAATCACGATTGGAAATTCTCTTGAAGAATTTTTAAAATTGGGAGTTAAAGCAGAAGAAGAAGCATTGGATTTATATAGAAAAGTACTGAAAGCAAGTATGGAGGAAGGAGATTATACAACAAGAAAATTGTTTATGGAGATCTATAAGGAGGAAGAGGATCACTTATTAAAATTTGATGAATATCTTAAATAATTTATGGAGGAAGGAAAATATTGATTCCGATTGATGTTGATAATGAATATTTTAACTTGTTAAATAAAGCATTAAGTATGGAAATACAAGCAATCATTCAATATATGGCACAACATTCAAAAACTGAAATGTTAAAAATGAGAAAAAAAATAGGAGCACTACAAGTAATTCTTGGAAAGAATAAATTTGAAGTTATTTCGGACAAATTTAAAGAGATAGCATTACAAGAAATGGATCATGCAGAAAAAATTGCAGAAAGAATTGCAATACTTGGGGGCGAACCCACTACAAAATCATTACCGCCAGAAGTAGGTAATAAATACAATGAATTCTTAAAAAATAACTTGAAAGCGGAGGCATCAGCAATGAAATTCTATCGAGAGATTATTAATGAGGCGACAAAAAGAGGAGACATAGCCACTAAAAAGCTTTTTGAAGATATTTATATGGAAGAAGAACAGCATTACTGGACATTCGACGAATACCATGAAGACTAATTGAGTGAATTCCTATTGCTTAATTTCATAAAATTTTTTTTAATTTTTTATAATCGTCTTTTTTATAGTTTTTATAATCATCTTTTTTATAGTTTTTTCCCAATTTTTTATTCTTATTTTATTCTTAGTTAAGGATTTGAAAATTAGAGGAAATTTAAAATTATTCTTAAACGCATTAAAAGAATGATTAGTAAAAAATATCTTGATAAGCAAGCCGCAAAATGATATGAAAAATTTTTTGATTGAATTGAATTATAATTGTAAATTTTGAGTAAATTCTGAATTAATTATAAGGACATTATGGTTTTTAAGTTGATGAAATTTTCGACAGGATCATCAATTGTTATGAAAAATTCTTCTTTTTTCTTGAATCCTGCACGTTCAGCTAGTCTTGCCAAGCTAATATCGCTTTCATAAACATCAAAATAAACTTCATTGATATTGTTATTAAGGAAATATTCGCATGCTTTATGATATAATAAAAGTCCAAACCCCTTTTTTCTATAGTTTTCATCGACTCCAATTCTTAGAATTTTTCCCTTTTTACCTTCCTCTTTTATATAGCATACAACGAATCCAATAAACTCATCCTCGGGGTTTATTAGTAGATATGTTGTGGGATATCTGAGTAAATCTTCTTTTTTAAATTCAACATATGGTTCAGGTAATATTTTAGAATAGATTTTGAGCCATGTAGCTCTGAATTTTTCGTAATCTTTGTCAGGATCTAGCTCCTTAATTTTAAATCCTTCTGGAATTTCGTATTTCCCATCTTCTTCGCTCAATGTTTTCTCATATCTATAAAATTTATAATACTTTGCAAAGAAAAATTCGGACATCTTTTAATCCTCTTTTTATTTTTAATTAATCTTGTAATTTGTATTAAGAGAAATTATTAAAAAATATTATTATATCATTAATATTCAAACACGCCAATCTTATTAATGAAATTTTAACATAAATATTATAGTAAAGAAATGTTAAAATATAAAATATAAATTAAAAGATTATTAATTAAAACAATGCAGAAATAATTAGTATTCCAATTCATTTAGTTTAAAATTAACACAGATTAGATCCTTTTGTGGCATTTATGACAGTAAATTTGGTTAAAAACACGCCGGAATCATTAATAAATTTTTTACAAAAGGGATATACATTAGAAGAATTAAATTCAAAATTTAGAAAATGGACAAAAGTTCAGCAATTTTTTAGGTCTGAAAATGCTATAAAAAAGTTTATAGATTTTTTGAATAATCCTGAAGCTTTTGAAGAATCAGCAAGGGATCTAGGAGATTTTCAAACACCTAGAAAACTAACGGATCAAATTTGTCAATATTTATATAATGAAAATTTCAAGCCAAAAGTTTTAATAGAGCCTACTTGTGGTACTGGTAATTTCATAATATCGGCACTAAAAATTTTTCCAAGCATAAAATATGTATATTGTATTGAGCTGCAAGAAAAATTAATTAATAGTCTTAAGTATAATCTGATTAAAAACGTATTTATAAGTGATTTGGATATAAAAATTGAATTATATAAAGATAATATTTTTTCTCACACATTTTCAAAGAATCTATTTCAAATGATAAAGAGATCAGATTCAGAGATTCTTATAATTGGCAATCCACCATGGATAACAAGTGCAGAGCTTACTGTTTTAGATTCAAATAATATTCCTCAAAAAGTTAATATAAAGAGAGATAGGGGTATTGATGCTATAACTGGTAAGGGGAATTTTGATGTATCGGAGTATATTATTATAAAATTACTAAAGGAATTTAATAATTTTAATGGAAAAATTGCCATGCTATGTAAAACTGTAGTAATTAAGAATTTGATTAAGAATATTAAAATTCTTGGATTTAACATAACCAATATTAAAGAATTAAGAATCAATTCTAAGAAGGAATTTGGAATAAATACAGAATCAGCCCTATTTCATGCTGATATCGGTAGTAGAACACAGGATTTTTGCTCGGTATATTCATTATATGATCCTAAAAAAAAGTTTAGGGTATACGGCTGGTGTTATGATAAATTTGTATCAGATATTGAAAAATATAAGCATTATAGATACATGGATGGAAATTCCCAATATGAATGGAGACATGGAATTAAACACGATGCATCTAAGATTATGGTACTAGAAAAACACAAAGATGGGAAATTATACAACGGTTTAGGTGTGGCTGTACTTGTAGAGCCTGAGAGATTATATCCATTCGTAAAAAGCTCTGAAATTAGGATGCCAATACTTAAAGAAGCAAATAAAAGAGTAATAATAACTCAGAAAAATTTGAAAGAAGATACAAAGATAATTAGAGATCAATATCCAAAACTTTGGGCATATCTAATGGAAAATTCAGAATATCTAGATAGAAGAAAATCTATTGTATATAAAAATAGACCTAAATTTTCGATATTTGGTGTGGGTAATTATGCATTTATGCCCTATAAAATCGCAATCTCAGGATTCTACAAAGAACCAATATTTTGTTTAATTTTACCTATTAAAAGACGCCCTGTGATGTTAGATGATACTATTTATTATCTTTCTTTTGATAATCTCGATGATGCAATAATTACATGGATAATACTTAATTTGTCAGAAGTAAGAGAGTTTTTAAAATCTATAACATTTTTAGACTCAAAAAGACCTTATACTAAAGATAAGCTTATGCGTATAGATTTAATAAATTTATTGAATAGAATAGATTTTGGCAACATTAGAGAATTTTATCAAACTCATTTAGAATGTTATTATGAATATAATTTAGAAGAAAAAAGATTCTTAAATTATATCAAAAATCTAAAAACAAATAGATAATAAGTAGAATTTTTAAATATCATTTAAAAATTTAACAAATTTAATATTTTTTCTCTTGTTTAAAGTAAAATTTATCATTAGAGAAATGTAAAATTAAATTATGAAAATCGTGTTTCATGAAAAATTTTTTGATGTATATACATCCGATCCAGCTGCAAGCAGAGGGAGACTGGAGCCGATTATTGATGAATTAAAAAAATATCCAGATATGTATGAATTTGTAATGCCAGAACCCGCTTCTAAAGAAGATATACTCAGGGCCCATACTCTAGGGCATTTCAATGATATTAGGACAACTCCAGATGTCTATGAATATGCATTACTTGCGGCAGGGGGCGCCATAAAAGCTGCTGAATTAGCTTATGATGGCTATCCTACCTTTGCAGTAATAAGACCACCTGGGCATCATGCCTCGTCGGATAGCTGCTGGGGGTTTTGCTGGTTCAATAATATGTCAATCTCATTATTAAAACTGGCATCTGAAGGTAAAATTAAGTCCGCATTTATTCTTGATTTTGATTTGCATTTTGGAGACGGAAATGTGAATATTCTAAACAAAAAATTAGATATAATAAAAACGAAAATATTAAATCCGAGAAGCAGATCTGAGGACGAATATTTAAATGAAATTAATGATGAGTTTAACAGGGTAGGTAAATTTGATATAATAGCAGCATCTGCAGGATTTGATGAATATATAAAAGATTGGGGCGGTAAACTAAGTACAAAAGCATATTATGAAATCGGGAGAATGATGAAAGATTTTTCAGAGGAGAAATGTAATGGACGAAGATATGCTCTATTAGAGGGAGGATATTATCACGAGGATTTAGGGATCAATGTATATTCTTTTTGTCGCGGTCTTGAATAAACACCAATATAAATTGCAGATATAAATCCAAGGACGTGATATGCTTTTTCATCTGTTGAGAATAGATTTTTAATGATAGTAATGAGTACTTCAATGATGCCCATTACCAAAATGATTTCTATCAATCGATTATCGAACGTGATGAGAAAGACGGCTTGCAAGACCGAAAATAGAACAATGGGCATGATGATAAACGTTATTGCATGAAGAACCGAAAAAATGGCACATTTGATTATTTGTCTTTTCC
>CAZYEE010000294.1:0-4756 GCA_964646355.1 uncultured archaeon
TCCTCTAGATATTAATAGAATCAGTAAACTTGCAGCAAGGATTATTGTTAGAATAACTATTAGAAATTCAAAAATATTTCCAAAAAATGAATAGAGCATATCAAATATTTCTGAAAGATTAATATAAAGGTTCATGTTCTATTCCTCCCTCCTTATTAAACCTGGCTTTTTATATTTATTAAAAATAAAACCACCAATACAAACAACCGATATAACTGTCATATAAAGGACGTTATCAAATGGATATGGCCGATAATCAAAGGGGATATTAATAGACTTGGCTTTATTCGCTGCATACAGTCTAGTATCATTAACAATCACAAAAATTGTGAAATTATGATCATTAAGATCAAATTGTATGTAAATCGGTGTATATGGTAATGTAGCCTGCAAAGTACTATCCCAGAATAATTTTCCTTTATCATAGATTATAAGATGTATTGGAATATTTGCTATTGGGCTATTTTTACGAAGATCTATTATTGTAATATTTAGAAAAATAAATCTATTTTTATCATCAATAGAAGGTATAACCAAAATTTTTATCGGGTTTGGTTTAAAATATATTTCAACTGTGTTTGAAATATTGGAGTATCCACGATTATTAAATACTGATATTTGATAGAAACATAATCCAGCTCTATCATTTTCTATTTCTATTTCATTTACTCCTTCGTTTATTGTTATTTGATTTAATTCAGTTCCATTTAAAATAAGCATTGCATGATCTATTTCTGCGAGTGAATGGTACTCTACTATTAAATTAAATGAATCTCCAGCCCAATACTCTGATATGTTATCGAATTTTTTGGTAATCGAAATCAAACACGGTGCAAAAGTTGGTGTAATATATCCTATAGTAGATGCAAATTGCGTGTTATATCCTTCCTGCACTTCTACAATGAATTTGTATTGAGTATCCAGATATTCATCTGCATTTACAGGATATACCATCGAATAATGTCCAGATGGATCGGTTATTAAATTCCTATATTCCAAAATGAGAACATCTTCTTTTTCAACAATCAAATCAAAATATGCATTTTGAAGTGGTGTTAAATCTAATGCATCCTTTAGCGAAATAGATATCTCAATACCAGGTGGATCTATATATGGATTCTCATTTAATTCAAGATCAATTTGAACCGGCCTTTTGTGAAAATCTATATAATAGGGCCCTGACCTTGTAATATAGCCCATTATATCTATTGCTTCAATAAAAAATTCTAATCTACCTGCGCTTGATTTAAATATTGTGTATTCAAAGAATCCTTCATCGTTTGAAATTACATCATAAGGATTATCTATGATTACCTTATCTATTTGAAATTTTCCTGCATGAATTGTCCCATTAATTCGGGCACCTTCCCCATAATATACCCAATCATCGATTATATTTATATTTTCAATAATTGGACCTATTGAACGAACTATTTGAATAGAAGCGAGATCTATTACCACGCTAAAAAACGCAGGATTTGGATCTAAATTCATCATCACAGCATGATAATGAATTCTTATAATGCTATTATTTTTGAGCACACTACTACATATAGAGATATTACTATACCATATATCAGGAATGACCTCATGCGATACTTTTGTTGGGTCTGCCCTTAACATTTGTATCGGTATTTCAGTATCATCTGAAAAATTATATATATAAATATCTGGGTTTTGGATGTAATAGCTTTCTGTATTATAATTAACCCAGTCTAAATGACTAAAAATTATGCCCAAAATATTTTCTTTTGCATAAATTCCTAAATCATATTCTATGTAAAAATCGCAAATTACTGTTTGATATTGAGCTACATTTGAAGTCCCAAATTCTAAATAATTGTTATCAATTTTATCTGTTCCATTTAAATTCCCAGTAAGATGAAACATACCAGAAGTCAAATCAACAAAGTTAATTGGCTCCAGTTGTTTTACATCTACATCCTTAGCTACCCAGAGCTTAAACCAGAAAATACTCAGATCTTGAAAAAAATTCGCTGGAGACTGTGGTAATACGACTGAATACATCTTAACCATAAATTTCATCTTACCTGCATTTATTAAATCATATCGAATTTTATCTACAGGGAATTTGGATTCTAATATACAATTAAATGCTCCATTTTCTCTTTTTATTATTTCAGTAGTGCCATTAATCCAATAAATGTTCAAGAATTCTGAATTTAAATAATCATAAATAAATATTGATACATTCGAACGACCAGTCGCATTAGTCTCTCCCATTATTTGTCCATTCAAGATAAAACTATTCATAAATAGAAAGTCAATTTCATTAAGATCAAATTCAAATTCTATATATAATTCTCCCAAAACTGAATTTTTCCAGGTTCTGGTAATTCTAAGTGAATTTTGTTCATATTTTAAATTATTTAGATTATCACCAATTATTGTAGAATTTATCTCATCATAATATCTATTACTTGGAATAAATTCATAAAATAGAGAACTATTTTCTGATTTTCTGATATCTGCATTAAAATTATTTAATATCTTTTGAGTTGATATATTATTATCTATCCTTATTCTATTTAAGCTTATTAAAATACCTATTATAATTAGTGCAGAAATTGCTATTAAGGCAATTAAATATTTCCTTTTCATTATAATCACTTTTTTCCTTTTTAACACGATTATTCCTATTTTTTCAATACAATTATTCTCAATAGATCAATACAATTACTCTTCAATTATTCTTGAGAGGTTATTATGATCAACATAATGGGATCGCAAAATTTTTAAACCCAATCCCAACTCAAAATGGGACAAATATTTTTAGCCAGTTCTAAGTTGCAATCACTTTTTTCGACAAAATTTTTCGCGAAAAATACACTTTTTCCGACATTTTTGAAAAATAAATAAACCAAGGCGTTCACCAGATATTGAAGCATTTTTTGTGATTTACCAGTAGTCTGTATCTATTTCATAATCATAAAAACTATCATTATCATTATTATCATTATATGAATCTTCATTATTATTAATTTCCAATAAATTTCTATTTATTTCATTATTATATATCGAATAATCATTATTATCGCCCTTTTTGATACCTAACCAAGAAATTTTATTATATACATAATATCCAACAAAAATCATTCCTGCTAGTGTAAGAACTACTAAGATCCAGATCAATACCGTATTTGACTGGGAGACGGGTACACAGTCAATAAAATATCCTTTTGCCCATGAAATTCTTTCAAGTGGGCTACTCTCAGAAGGATATCTATATTCTAATATAAATGAGCCGATACAATGATCTATATAATATGCCATAAAACCTATTGTCCAATTTCTATCCTCAATTGAGAAACCGTACAATGTATAATTAAATTTGAAATAAACTTTCCAGTCTTCGCTTATTGTAATTATTCCAAACGAACCATTCGTGGGTGGTGTAAGCTCTTGATATCTGCCAAGAGATCCTATGTACCTATAATATTTTATATCACCATTACGCTGGACCGAGTACCCAAATACAGTAGCTTCTGAAAGAGTAGTGTTATCTTTTAAATCGATATAAAAATATAACTTGTCGAGATTGCTTGAATCTGGATTGGTAGTATCTACAATATCAAAAAAAATATATAAACATTCATTATCAAAATTCGTTTTAATATGCCAAATTGCTGGGCCCTCCGTTGGAATAAGCTCATTAGATTTCCCATCGCACCAAACACATCCAACTGGCAGAAAAAATACCGCATTACTTGTCTGAGCACAAAAACTTATGATAATACCAAAATTTGAGCTAAATAATAGAGTTGATCCTATTAGCAATATGACCAAAGCTCTCGTTAATTTTATGGCACTTTTTTTATTTTTTATTTTAACCATTAACCCCATAAATATCAACCCCATCTTTCATAGGCCTATCTAAATTAGTAGAGTTTTTTGAGTCTATATATTCATTATACACTTCCAGTCCTTTCTGAGTAATTTTAATTTCGTTCCTTTTATGAGTTCGTTCTGATTTCTGTTCAAATCTTATATAGCCAAGTTTCAATAATCTATCTAGGTAGTAGTTCAACTGTTCTATCCCAGTTGCGGATTTAAGCCCACTTATTAAGATTGAAGGATAATCTACAAGTAAAAGCAATATTTTTAAAACATTCTGAATGTCTTCTATATTTCCACGAAAATCTTTTTCCAATTTTGTTTCATATTTTGGAATCTTTAAAAAATTCTGTAATTTAGGAAACTGGATACTCAATCTGTTTTTTAATTCAGTATCTAAATAATCTATATCTTTAAAATTAAGTGGATAAAGTTTTATCGGAAAACATATTTTCATATCTGACCTTTTAAAAAGAAGTTCATTTTCTCCCAAATCCCTTATATATTCAAATTGATAACCATATTTCCTTCTTTTAGAATAAAATTCCATTGACCTGTGATTGTCTACTCCATAATTTGATTGAAGGTTTAGAGAGTGTCTGATGGACAATATATTGTCAAACAAATTAATACTGGACACAAAAACATTTCCCAATTCCATAAGAATATCTTGAATCATATTTTTTGGATTTGAAGTTGATAGGAATGGTATTATCCCAGATTGTTTAATGAACTTCATTACTTCCACTAGTATAAGTTCTTCCTCTCCTAAAATATTCGGTTTTAATGATTTATTATTGAATACAAAATCAGCATCATCTATTAATAATATAAGCGAGTTCCCAAAATTTGGATCTGTATATGCTTTTACCGTGATTTTAAGAATCAATAATAATATGAC
>CAZYEE010000295.1:0-4728 GCA_964646355.1 uncultured archaeon
CTAAAATTTATAATTACATTAATATAATAAAAAAATTGAAAACTTTTTTAATTTGTCATATATAAATTTAATTTAATTTTAAAATAAAATTGTAAAATAAGTTTAAAAAATTATAAATTCTCTATTATAGCAGTAGCATACTCAGAACATTTAATAGGTTGGAAATCACCTAAGAGGCGTGCAAAATCGTAGGTTACCTTTTTTTCTTGGATTGTTTTTTCGATAGCTTTTTCGATCAAATCTGCGGGTTCATTCCAATCAATATATCGAAGCATCATTACACCTGATAGAATTAATGATGAGGGATTTACTTTATCTTGATTTGTATA
Organism: uncultured archaeon; assembly: GCA_964646355.1. Lineage (GTDB taxonomy): Archaea > Asgardarchaeota > Lokiarchaeia > Helarchaeales > HEL-GB-B > HEL-GB-B. The sequence goes on from CAZYEE010000295.1 coordinate 330, forward strand.
TTTTGGAGCGGATCCATGAGTTGGTTCAAATAAAGCTATGAAGTCACCGATATTAGCGCCAGGTGCAATTCCTAGTCCGCCAATTTGGGCAGCAGCTGCATCAGAGATATAATCACCATTCAAATTTGGAGTAGCAATTATATCATATTCATCTGTTCGTGTTAAAATTTGCTGAAACATACTATCGGCAATTCGATCCTTGATCAATATTTTACCTTCAGGCATATCTCCATTATATTCATTCCAAAGTTCATCTTCGGTAATAATTTTATCTCTAAATTCTTCTTTTGCAAGTTCATAACCCCAATCTCTGAAAGCGCCTTCAGTATATTTCATTATATTCCCTTTATGCATCAAGGTTATAGATTTTCGATTGTATTTTATTGCATATTTTATTGCGGCTCTGACCAGTCGTCTGGTTCTTGACCTACTAATAGGTTTTATTCCAATGCCGGAATCGTCAGGAATTGTAATATTAAATTCATCTCTGAGAAATTTAATTATCTTTTTTGCTTCCTCAGAATCTTTTTTCCACTCAATTCCAGCATATACATCTTCGGTATTTTCTCTAAAAATTACTATATCCATTTTTTCAGGATGTTTTACTGGACTAGGGACTCCTTTGAAGTATTTAACAGGTCTTACGCATGAATATAGATCCAATTTTTGTCTTAGTGTTACATTGAGGCTACGGAATCCCCCACCAACTGGAGTTGTTAATGGACCTTTTATAGCAACAATGAAGTATTCAATTGCCTTAATTGTATCTTCAGGGAGATACTCACCATATATTTTAAAAGCTTTTTCACCTGCAAAAATTTCAAACCAAACTATCTTTCGTTTTCCTTCGTAAGCTTTTTCAATAGCTGCGTTCCAAACACGTTTTGCCGCAGTCATTATATCTTTCCCTATTCCATCACCCTCGATAAAAGGAATGATTGGGTAATCTGGAACTGCCAGTTTATCGTTTATTATTTGAATTTTTTCTCCTTCATCTGGTATTTTTAGTTTATCGAACTTGATCATTAAATATACACCATATTTTAATTAATTTTAAGTGTTCAAATATCTTAATACATCAGTAATATTTCTAATTATCTTAAAATTGTAGTGATCTTTTCCTTTTTTATAGAAAACTATATTTTTCCTATTAAGTTTTTTAGGGTTTAATATTATTAAACCTAAGCCTGAAACATCTGCAGCCAGAAAATCGTGAAAATCATCACCAACATATATAATTTCATTTAGAGGAATGTTATGAATTTTAGAGAAATGCAGTACCATATTTTTCTTATCATGAGCATCTCGTATATTGAGCATTGAATCGCCTGTAGTAATGGATACAGATTCCTTTCCGATATATTTTTTAAAATAGATTAAATTATTACAAGCCACATAATCCAATTTAACAAAAGAAAGGGAGGTAATAACAGCAATTTCAATACTCATAGAACAAATTCCAATTAATATATTATTATTTTTTAATTGCAATAAAAATTCCTTAAGTTTTGGTTTTAAAGGAATAAGTTTTGAAGATTTTGCCAGCTCTGATTTAGTGGATGATTTTAAACCCCTAAGAATATACGGGTAATATTTTGAAACATATTTTCCATATTTATTAATAATAAAATTTATAGGTTTATTATGATTCTTTTTGCTGAATAATGTTCTTAAGTGTCTTTCATATCTTAGACCATAAAAAAATATTCTTACTAAATAGAGAAAACCCTTAAATGGATTAAAAAATTTCTCGGATTCAAAATAGCGTCTAATTTGCCATTTTACCAAGAAAGTAATGGAATTTTCAGTTGTTAACGTCTCATCATAATCGAAAATAATGGCTCTAACCATAATTTTTAACCTTATCAAATTATATTAAGGAATTAAGATCTTTTAAGAATAGATTTATGAAAAATATCATCATTGGATATTTTAATAACAAACTTGTAATTTTTTATTGTCTAAATATTTTATTTTAACTCTTTCAATAAAGATAATAATTTTTTGGCATTAATGAACTATAGAATTAATAATGAGAATTGTTTTAGGTAGAAATGGTATATATAAAAAAATCTATTAAGCAAAATCAATATTAATAAATCGGATCATTTAATGCCCAATTATTCAAATAGAGGAATTCAAATAAAATGACCATAGAAGAACTTGTAAAAAACAAGAAGACCAAGATTGAGGAGAGTCCAGAGTATCTACAGACTAGTTTAGCTGCAGCGATGACACTTGGATTTAGAAAGGGTAAGTTTTATAGAAATGCAAAATTATACTGCATTAATTTATTATTAACATATCAACAAGGATGTAGAGCCGCTTGCGCCTACTGTGGATTAAGCAGAACAAGAATGATATATGGGCTTGAATGCGATAAATCTTTTATAAGAGTAGAATGGCCTATCTATAAACTCGATGAAATAATTAAAGCAATGAATTCAGAAAGATGTTCACATGTTGAGCGAGTTTGTATTTCAATGGTGACAAATCCACGTGCCAGTAAAGATATTATAATAGTCAATGAACAGATATTTAATGAAACAGATAAACTGATCTCTTCTTTAATCTGCCCTACAATAATAGATAGAAATTGGTTGATAAAATTAAAAAGATCTGGGACTGATAAGGTTGGTATCGCAATTGATGCTGCATCACCTGAATTATTTGATCAATTAAGGGGTAGAGGAGTAAAAGGTCCACATAAATGGGAAAAATACTGGGAGATTATAAGAGAAAGCGCTAAAATTTTTGGTAGTAAAAATGTAGGCATACATTTGATCGTTGGCCTAGGAGAAACTGAAAAAGATATGGCGCTATTATTTCAAAAAATCCATGATTTTGGAATTGATATTCATCTATTTTCATTTTTCCCAGAACCATTTTCTGCCCTTGAAAATAAAAAACAACCCCCGATTGGTCAATATAGAAGGATTCAATTACTTCGATTTCTGATCAAGAATGATTTAACTCATTTTGAGAAATTGGAATTCAATAATCTGAATCAGATTATTAATTTTGGATTAGAACCAGATATTCTTGATAAAATAATTGAAACAGGGAAGGCGTTCATGACTAGTGGATGCCCAGGTAAGACATTAGAGGTTGCTTGCAATAGACCATATGCCAACTCGACCCCCTTTCAAGCTTATATGGGAGAATGCAGAAATTTTCCATTTAATCCAAACGTTGAAGATATTAATATAATTAAGAAACAATTGAGCGATTATTCAGATTCCTATATACCCACTATTGATAAAATTCCATCAGAATTATTATAACGATGGGACTAAATTTAAAAATGAATAGATATGACGAGAAAAACTCAAAAAATAGATCTTCATAAGTCAAATCTACCATTGAAAATATTAAATAGTAATGAAGATGATTTTAAACAGTATCAAGCGGAGGCACTTAACCTTAAATTAAAAAACTTTGGTAATGAAATCTGGTTTTATGCTCCCTCTTTAATGGTTTACTCAACTGACTATTTTGAAATAAAGAATAAATACAAATTTGTACCTATCTCAATCACAGGAACAAAATGCCAATTACAATGTGACCATTGTAAAACTAAAATATTGGAAACTATGTTTAAAGCGGAATCACCTGAATATTTAAATAAAATTGTAAGAGACTTAGTTATAAACCGAGGCTGTGAAGGAATCTTAATTTCTGGAGGATCCAGAATAGATGGTACCGTCCCATTCCTTGATTTTATAGATGTTATCAAAAATATTAAAGACGAGCTCGGCATTACTATAATTCTACATTCTGGGCTGGTTTCCGAGGAAATAGCTAGATTACTGGCAGAGACGGGAATAGATGCAGTTATGCTGGATATAATTGGACACAATGCAACAATAAAACAGATATATCATTTAAATAGAAAAATTGAAGATTTTGAACAATCATTACAAAACCTTAATAATTATAAAATACCTTTTGTCCCGCATATAATTCTAGGATTACATTACGGAAAAATTCTTGGCGAACTTGATGCACTTAGAATGATTAAAAAATATAATCCTGCTTCTCTTGTATTATTAGTTTTAATGCCATTTGAAAATACACCTATGGAAAATGTAAAACCAATTCCACCTCATAAATTCGCACGATTCGCTGTAATTTCAAGATTTATGTTCCCAAAAATACCTATTTTACTCGGATGTGCAAGACCTGTGGGAGACCATAAATTGGAAACTGATATATTTGCACTAAAATCCGGACTTAATGGAATCGCATTTCCATGTCAAGAAGCAATCGAATACGCTATGAAAAAAGGATATCAGATTAATTTTAGTGAGACTTGCTGTTCTTTGATTTACAAGCATATCAATCCATGAAATTTAAGTAAAATAAGGATTTAAAATATAAATAAAAAGTATAAATATAA
>CAZYEE010000296.1:0-4694 GCA_964646355.1 uncultured archaeon
ATTGCAGAGATGTTATCGTCATCTTCAATAAATTCACTCAGATATTTATTAATTGTATTATTTTTTATATGTTCTTCAACTGTTTCTAAAGTTCTTGGAATATTTAGTTCAATAGGGGCAAAACAATAAATACCACCACCATGAGCCACTTTTTTATGAACTCGACCAAATATAATAGGTTCGGAAATAGGGAAATTCAGTAATGCATTCCATAAATAGACAAGAACTCCAGTTCCTGTTGTAGAAATAATATTTGAATTAAAAACCAATTTATCAATGGGGTCTATATTTAAATCAAAAACGGATTTTACCAAAAATTCCTTATTTTTCTCCAAATTTTTGATTGAAACTCTTGCTGCTTTTAATTCCTGTTTTGATTTTTTATCAGCATCTTTATTTAACTCCTCTATCATTTTAGATGGATTAAATCCCAGTACTTCGTAATTAGGGAGTGTGGGGAGTTTTAGGTATTTTTGAATTGATTTTGCTGCTTTTAATGCGATTTTCTCCTGATGTGGAGTGACAAAATTTTTATCCCAAAATATTTCAATCACCTTTTTACATTATTAACGAAAATATTAGTTTCGTAAGGAAACTTTTTAGTATTAGTAAATTAGTATTTTATATAAAAATTAAATTATATAAATTAGGCTGGTCAAAAATTATTAAATAAAGGTTTTCTTCCGACAATAAATATTTTTCTTATCGCTACCATCGAGGACTACGTGGAGTTTATATATCCATTTATTTAATTATATTATGGCATAGGCATAGGCATACTATCATTGGAAAAAAGCAAGGCACAATATAGCAGTTATAATAAGCCTACTGATTAGTTTAGTTTATATATCTTTCTTAAGAACGGCTGGATTTGGATTTTTTAATCGAACCCCCTGTGATGATGACAAACTAGTGTCTTGCTTTCCAAAAATTTTAAATTTGAATTAAAAGTGAGAAAGATTATAAATCTTTCAATGACAAAATCTGGGTCATTGCTAGAGTATAGTAATTATATAAAACTAATTAAATAAATATTGTATTTTCCATTTATTTTCATTTCTTAGAACATTTAACGAGGTTTATAGAAAATTTTCAATATATTCTTGGATCTCATCTACTTTAATGCATAAATTAAATAATTCACCTTTTAACTCTTCAGAAATTTTGTATTCTTTAAATTCTACATAATCTAGAAGCTCAATTCGTGTATCTATTCCATTTTTTATAGATTTACACAAATTTTTTAGCCCTGAAATCTGAGATACTAATAGTAATTTATCCATTTCTGGGTTTATATCCTGGCTTTTTTGTTTAATATGGTCCAAAATATTTTGAAATTGTGTATCAAGATTTGTTTTATTTTTATTTATAATTCGTAAATATTTTTCTTTTATATTATCTCTTGGTAAGAATTCGGTTATGTTTAAAATTAGGTGATCTACATATCTTCTCAACAAATATAAATCATAATCACATTTCCAATTTACTTCTATTAGAGAATCATTATAAAGATCAAAAATTTTAAATCCAAGAATTTTCTCAGAACTAATTCCTTTGCGAAGTGTATTTACCATTTTTAGATGGTTATATAGTAAAAAACCAGTTTTGGGAAAGTATTTTTTGAATTTATTATGAAAAATTAGGTCCATTTCTTTTATTTCAATCTCGTTTTTATGCATTCCAGAATATCTTGAAAAGAACCAACCAACTATTTTATATTTTTTTATACTTTCTGAGATTGCATTTATATAAAAGATCTCATTTTCGATGTCCTTTTCATCTTTCATTTTAAAATTATGATCTAATGGCATTATATCAAAAACATAAATAGTGTCACCATCTTTTCCACCTAATAAGAGCCCAAATACCTCTTTCCATTCCTCTTTTTTAATTTCAAAATTAGCAAATCTAGTACTTGAACCCGCAATCTTTAATATTGCTTTTTTATTAAATGTATAATAAATAGTATCACCGCTATTTTCATTTTTCACTGACGTTTTTTTGATATAAATAATTAAAACAACAGTTTTTAAAAAGAAATATGACAAATTGATACTTCAAATATTAAAATAATATTAAAATAAAAATAATGTTAAAGTCTGGATGAAAAATAAGCTGAATAGTAAAATTGCATTATTAATAGAATGACGATTTTAATAAAATTTTAAAATTTTACATTTTATTGGATTAGCATCTTATTGGATTAAGATTAAAAGTAGCTGGTAATTTCTTGGCAGTAATTAAATAATTAAAACGCTTGATAATAAAAATAATTTATACAAAATTTTTGTGTTATAATTAATAAAAAAGAAATAAAAGAACGCAATAATTATTTTAATAAATAATTTTACGATTTTTAGTATTTTGATTTTTTTTGTAATATATTGTGGTTTATTATGCAGAATTTATGGAGTATCTTTTTCTATCTCTCCATTCCTGGAATTTACCCCTATTGAATCTTTTTACTCTGGAATAATATCCAGTCACTCGACTCCACCATTCGATATATTCATCTCCAGCCCCGCATTTTGGACATGTATTGTAAATTCCAGTAGCGAAAGTATTACATTTCAAGCATTGACTAAAATCAAGTGTATATGCAAAATAAGCGGTTGGTGTATTTAGGGATATGTTTTTTGTAAATTTCCAGAGCCCTTCTGGATCTGGATGAGATTCACCAAGCCATAGATGTGTAATGACACCACCTTTTACAATAGGATGAAACTTGGCCTGTTTTTGTATTCTTTCTACGAGAGATATATTGGCAGCATAATTCAAATGATCTGAATTTGTATAATATATGGATCCAGTTGTAATATCGCCTTGAATGATTGCTTTATCTTTAAAGTGTTTGTAATCAAGCCGTGCAAAACGGGATGCGCTGGATTCCGCTGGTTGTTCCCATAATGAGAAATTCTTTTGATATTCTACGGAAAATTCTAGACATCTATGGGAGAGATGCTGGAGAATTTTAGTACCAAAATCATAAGCATAATCAGTTTCATGGAGTTCATAGCCTGTATGTGCTAAAACACATTCATTAAGACCAATAAATCCAACTGATAATGATTGTTTGCGAAGATCTAGTAATGGTGTTCCTTCTACTTCACCTGCACATAATGGAATCAATCCGCTTTCCATTCTTTTTCTGATAATATCTTCCTTGATGAGCAAAATATCGACAGCAAGCTGAAGATGTTCATCAATTATTTCAAATAATCGTTCATCATCGCCGTTGGCGATATAGGCATACCTAGGCAAATTAAGAGATACGCTCTGCAAACTACCCATATTCATATATGATTTATGCCAATCAAATAATTCTGGGTCATGACAGAATTTTTTAACACCTTCTGGTGTGAGAATAATTCTGCAGCACTGCGAATGAACTTCATCAGGAAGCCAATCAGCTGCCATGTTTAGGAAATATGGAGATCCATATTTAGAAGCTTCTTTGCATATTTCTAGATAATCATCCTCAAATTGTTTCATCCAATCTTTCCTTAATTTAACTTCATGTTTTGGAAAGTTGAACATTTTACCAGTTCCATCACCTGACGCATAGACCTTAGTCAGAGCTTTAAAGAATAAATTACATTCATCTACATAATCACCGTAAACACCATCGATTTTTCCTCCAAAAGAGATTGCTGGAACATCTTCAAGACTTTTTGGGACTGTAGGCAGGCATGAAATTGAAGTAAAAGGCACCTGAGCTCCCCTTGCTGCATAAATTTGGTTCGATTCAAATAAGAAACATTGAGCAAGTTGCACTAGTTCATCAAAAGATTTTCCTCTAAGATATGGAGCTAAAAAAACTGTGAAATTATCATATCCTTGCCCTCCAGAAAATTCCCCTTGAACTATTCCTAGCCATTTGGCTGCATGCAAGACGGCTACCATTGCATGCTTTGCAGGTGCACTAACTGCAGAGTGTCTCCAACCTGTTGGAGGTAACCCATATTTTAAAATCATCCTTAAATCCCATTCTTGACAGAACGGCCTTAGGTCGAAATATCGCAACATGTGAATATGGATATCTCCTCTTAAATGAGCTTTAGAATGTTTTTCCGGTAACAGTCGAAGTAAAGCATATTCTGTAGCAATTCTGTCGGCACACCATGAATGAATAGATTCTGGATTATTATATTGGTTGGCATTTTCTTTAATACCAGTTTCAAGTAATTGTTCATAGTCCATTAGTGGCATTCCTAATCGAGTATATCTTTTTCTTGCCGCTAATAGTCCATTTTCAGCTAAAATTGAGCAGCACAATTCCCTTATTTCTGGACCAGATAACCATTCGATATTTGAACTAATAATTCTTTTTAATACCAATTTGGTAATTTTTTTTGCAGCGTCCCTATTAATCCCAGTTTCTCTGATTAAACTTTCCAATATCTTTTTACTATCAAAAGGTTCTATATCTCCTTTTGTAGTTCTGACTGGTGGTAATAATTCTTGAACAAAACGTCCATTATACATACTGTCCTCTTCAATCATGTTAATTACCTTTATTACAATTATAATTTTGAATAATTTGATATAAACTCCTATTAGGTTTATTTTATAATATATGGCAAAAAACTATTTTTTCATAAATTATGTATGGATTTACCAAAATATATAAATTTTTTTTGATAAAAAACTAAAAAAAAATTGATAATAAATGTAATCTTTTTGATTCATTCATG
>CAZYEE010000297.1:0-4687 GCA_964646355.1 uncultured archaeon
CACAGGTATTTGAACTGGTGTTGGTTTAGACCTTTGAGGACTTGGCATCCTCGGAGTTGGAGCTGCCTCAGTGGATGGTAATGTTGGTATTGAAGAGGTTGGAGGTGTCGGAATTTGAATTGTCTTAAACTTACTTGGCTGTTTAATTTCAATTGGTTTGGGTGCGCTTGGTGCTGATTCTATAGGACTTGGTATTGGAATTGGTTCAGGGACATGAGTTGATGTTGTAGGTCTCGTTGCAGGTGTTTTTATTCTAGATACACTTGATTTTTCTAGTTCTTCGGAGGATGTTTTATCTAGTGTTTTACCTGATTGAAGTGATTTGACAATTATGGTTATTGACTTCTTTATATTCTTAATATCATCGGTAATTTTATTTATCTTTTGAGTGAAAGTATTTTTAATTTCTGTAATTTCTTTCTTCAAATTTTCAATATCTGGAAGTTTCTGAGCACCCCCAGATGGTATAGTTTTCCCCGAATATTTATATTTTTTAATATTCGTAATTAGATTATAAATTCCTTTTACTAAATCTCGTTGTTCTTTAAACCAAGGACCGTAGGGATCCCATGAAAGCAGGTCTTCTTTAACTTTTTCTAACTGATCTTTTAAAGCCCCCTCAATATCACCTAAAGCCGCCTCAATATTCGAGATCATTTCCAATAGATCCATTTTTGCCTGCGCTTCATCGTCTGGAGTGTTGTCTTCCGTCATTAATCTTTTATATAATCCTTCAAATTTCTTTAATTCTTCATCTAAGTCCATGATTCATCAACGATTATTTCTTTAATATAGATTAAAGTTTGAACCGACTAAAATTCTTATTTTACACTTCAGATAAAGGAAGAATGATAATTAATTTAATGAATAAATATTAACCAATTAAATTAAAAGGTAAGTTGATTATAAACTTTCTTTAAATTTTTATCCTAATACAAATGTTCTTTTACTGATTAATAAATGATAAATTATACTATTAATATTTATTTGCTAATTACATCCATTTATCCAAAGTCTTTTTACCCTTAATTTCATCAAAATCTATATCGAGTGCATCAAGTACTTGTTCAAAAGTGGACTCAATTGTTTCTTTATATTTATCTATATCAATATCTTTAACATTTGCGAGTTCTAGGGGCTGTACACCAGCTGGATCTCTGGTCTTTAAATAATAAATGATACTTCCTTTTCCAATTTCGACTCCTTTTTTATCTTTTAATATTTTAGCTGCCTTAATATGCTGTGGTAAAACTGTATATTTATCTATTGGTTTTGTAATAGCTACTCTAAATGCCAATTCTTCTGGTGTGTATTCATAATTCTTTAATTTTTTAAAAACATTTTTTACTATATGTTTAATCTCTTTTTTTGCTTGTTCAAATTCTTCTGGCCTATTTACTTTACTTAAAACATTAATCATTTCTTTAAACGCATTTTGAACGAATAATGGTGTATTTCGTTTCTTACCTGATAAGCCTTTAATATCAACATTTCCATCTTTATACACTCCCAAATAATTTTTCTTTCTGGTTGAATGTGCAGAAAATCTGAATGTTTTTTCTACGTCTAGTTCAATTCCTAATACCTTATTGCTCCAATCTATTAATTCCTTTATCTGTTCTTTTGTTGGATTCTCTATAAATACCGAATCTGTATCTCCATATATCACTTTAAGTCCCATTGACTCTACCTTTTTAATTGTCTGTTCGATTGCATATCTCCCTATTGCAGAAGTAGATTCTGCCATCGGTAGACAATATAACGGAAAGATCTCTGAACCAAATACTCCATAAGCCGCATTTATAATAACCTTCATAGATGCTTGGACTATTTTAAACAAATTTCTAAGTTCTGGACTAAGACTTTTATCTTTTGCTTTATTTTTAAAATATTTTACTCTAAGATCTCTTAAAAGCCCAATCAATAATGCCGAAATCCCTACTCTTTTTGTACAGGCCCAGTGTGGTGTATTTGGAATTAAGTTGGTTCTACATTCTTTATGTGGACAATTAACTGTTTCGTAGGATAAATTCCATTCCTTAATTACACTCGGATAAAGAGAGGCAAAATCCAGCACCACAACATTAAAATGCACCCCAGGAACTGGATCTATAACTTTTGCACCCATATATTTCTTGCCTTTTATTATAGCCTTAGTAGCCGCTTGGGATTTGACCTGACTTATATAATTTGGGTTTGGTATTAAATAATTTCTATAACGATGCTCATAGTAAAAAAGATTCTTTATCCAATTAGAAATTCCACTCCGGCTTATATCTTCTATTGGAAGTTTTGTAATTCTCATTAATATTATCAATAATTTCATTACCAAATCATTATCAAAGCTTGTTAATCTATAAGTAAGCTCACTATCTTGTAAACAGTATTCTGCTAATTTATCATAGGATAGATCAAAAATTTCTTCTTCTATTTCAATCTTCCCTTCTTTTAATAAAGCAGAGCTGACCGATTCTAACGACATGGTCTTATAAGCATTACTAAAAGCAGAAACTTGAATTGCTCGATTAAAGAAAAATTTATACAGATCTAAATGGATTCCTTTTGTTAATGAATAACTATCTCGGTGTCTAACAAACGGAATTTTATTATCAGGAATTTTTAATTTTTTAGCGCGATTCATTAAATAAGGTATATCAAAATTATCACCATTATATGTGATCACTATGGGATATTCATTAACTAAATTAATCGCTTTCTCAATTAATTCTTTTTCGTCCTTATAAAATTCTATTATTGCATCTATTTTCTTCAATCCTTCACGTTCTTCATCTTTCAAATTGTGATCTTCTAACAGATAAATTTTTTTCATACCTTCAGAATCTACAAACGAAATACAAATAACAGAATCCTCTGCGGCTGTAACATCTGGAATTTTATTAATGATAGATTTAACTTCTATATCAAATGCTATTCTTTTTATTGAAGGAATTGGTGAAAAGAATAACTCTAAATATTTTGGAAGTTCATATCTAAATTCATGTTTTTCGTTTTTAAATGCATCTTCTAATTCATTCTTTATGTCTTCTGGAATTTCTATTTTTACAGGCCTTAAATCCCCCCCTTTTATATAATAAAGCATTCCAGGAATTAAGTGCTGATCATATAAATAGCTCCTGTGATATAAAATAGCCGATTCAAAATGATGATCCTTTATAAGTTCTCTTATACTATTCCTGCTACCACCAACAGACAATGGATCATCTGCAACAATTTTTACCATATCTTTTGGTTTATCTATTATTAAATCGTATTTTTTTATAGGTTGATATTCTAAAAATCCCCTATGCTCTCTAATTTTTTGATATTTTGAATCTAATTCTTCTATACTTAAATCGGTCAATAAATATGGTTTATGTCCAGTATTATCAAACCAAAAAATAATTGATTGTGTTTTTAAATCATAAAGACGACAAAAAGCTAACTTACTTTTACCATCATAATCAACTGATAGTAATAATGCTTGGTCTACATCTTTCACTTCTTCATTAACTTTAACTTTATTTGAAACTTTTTTATTCTGGGCTTCTTTTTGTTTGTTATCTTGTTTCTTTAAATTCTCTTGTTTATTTATTTCTTTATTTTCAGTTTTAATCTCCGATTTTTTACCTTTATTATATTTTATAAAAAGGTCTAAACCACCCTTATTTGACATCCTCAAATCTGTCCCTAATTGTTAATATAATCAATTAAATCTTTTCTAAATTCTTTTTTAAATATTTTATTGCTTTTTAAGTGGATATTTAAGTAGATTTATATTCGATATGAAATTAGAGTTTTTAAATTCCTATTTTAATATAAAATACTAAAAGTTGATTCCATATTTCCTCTTAATGAATCTACCAACAAATGAAATGATAACATATATAATAACCATATTTAATCATAATAATGGTAATACTGCAAATATTATTGCAACTACTACACTTAAAATTAATATCATTAAAAAAATACTGCCGTATATTAAAATTCTACGATCCCGTTTTTTTCTCAATCTTCTTGCTCGTCGTCTTCTTATTGACATATTCTTCTACTCTTAATTCTAATTTTTTATTTATAAAAATATTATTTATTTTGATATGGCTTTAATTTTATATTTCTTTTTAATATAATTTTAATCTTTTTATTTATAATTAATAATATGATTCATATTCTTAGATTTTGCTAATTTTATTTCAATAATTCTGGGAGATATTTGGCTAATATTAATGGTATTTCTTTGATTGCTAAATTTTATTTAATTTTTAATTAATTAAATCTCACAAACCATGAGGAATAATTCTGATGGAATAATTATATGGATTATTCCAGATTTTTAAAACAATGATAGGTACAGTAATTCAGATTAAACAGTAGAATTAATTAATTCTATTTAAAAAAATATATTTAGAAATAGATTACTAAAAATAAATATATTTAATTCAACATATAAATCGAAAATTGTATTATAGTTTTTTAAAATTAGATTTAAATAATTATAAAAGTAAATTGAATTAATTACAATTCTTTATTTATTTCATTTAAAACCTCTTTCATTTCTAAAATTAAAGCTAGAAATTCTGCATCTTGCATTTTATTCTGGAGGTCATTTTTTGCTTTTTCAAGAATAATTGCTAAATTACCTGAGGATTCAGCAATTTCACCTATACTAGCCTTACAATTTTTGAAC
>CAZYEE010000298.1:0-4669 GCA_964646355.1 uncultured archaeon
ATTATCGCTGGAATTGAGAAAGTTTTCCCAATTCTTTTTTCAATTCCTTGCTTCATTTTTTTACGAGCTTTAATAACCTTTTTTTCTTCTTCTTTGTTGTCAAATTCTCCAATATTTGACATTTTATATGACCAAGTCATTTATTTAAATAAGTTTGATAATTAAGTTTTTTAAAAATATAAATTTATTTATATGATTTTTTTTCAATATTCTAATTTATCTTAGCCAAATATACCTTATTCTTTTAAATCAGCCACAAAAATCATTGATCATTCAAATTTTTAGTCATTAATTTTTAATTAATATAATCATTCAAATGTTTTTGATAGTAAATAAAAATAGCGGAAAATTTCTTATTTAAACAGACTATAGCGAATCTAAATTATTAGAAATAAAGATCTTATTATATTTGGTCAAAGAATTTTATTATTTTAAAATAAATTTTTCTTAAATTATTTAAAGGGCTAAAGAATTTGTTCTTTTATTATTATTATTCAATTTGAACATTCTTTAAGCTGTTAAAAGAAATCATTAATAGTATTGCGCTGTGTGATCGAAGTATGTAGAGGTTTAAATCCCCATTATTTAGATTACTTGGGTATTATAAGGAATTTAAGTCGAAAACTATATATCTGAGAATTCTATTTAGTTAATGGCAGTGAATTTTAAAAAACTCATTGAATATATACCTCATAATTTATTTAAAAATAAACCTAAGATTTAAATTTCCAGAACTTCATATTTAATTTAATTTCTCAGTAATATTCTCGTAAGTAATCTTTAAACTAGTGGTCTATGACATTTAGATTTAGGTGATAATAATCGATTTATACGAATTGGGTATGCGATTATCATTCTTAAGAAAATTTAGGTTATTTCCAAAACAGTGGAGTGATATATTTATTTGGGAGGATGTTGCATTAGAGATAGGTTGCGGTACAGGAGAATGGTCCATAATTCCTAAGGAAAAGCATAGGATACTAATTGGTTTAGAAATTTCGAAGGTATTCTTAAAAATACAGCATAAAAACAAGAAAAATAGAAAAGATCAATGTTATTGTGATCATCTTATTTGTGCCTCTGCTGATTATTTACCATTTAAAGATAAATCAATTGATGTTGCATATAGTTGTGATGTTATTCATCATATTCCTCTTAAAATTCAGCCCAGATTTTTTAAAGAATGTAAACGTGTTTTAAAAAAGTATTATCTGGCATTAGAGATGAAACTTAAAGGATTACCACTTATATTTACAATAATCGCAGATAAATTACAGAAAATGATTTGGGGCTATGATTACGATTATAATAGATCAATATTTTACAAAAACTTTAAGATAGTGCGTTATAGAGAGAGCTTTATGTATGATTGGTTTATAGTAGATTGTTCTGAAAAAGTAGAACCATAAATTCTTGAACCTTTTGAATGATAACTCAAGATAATATATCTGCGAGAAATTCTGTTAAGTATTGCACTTTAATATTAACATCATTTTTTCTTACTGCATAATTAAGATTAAATACGCAAAATGGACACGTAGTAACAAGTATATCTGCTTTTTGAGAAGCTTCGCGAACTCTTTTTAATGCAATTTTTACAGATAAATCCTTGAAAGCCGCTCTTACAGCAGAATTTGCACCACAACAATCGGTATTCTGTTTAGTATTATCGAATTCAACTAGATTTTTTGTAAAGGATTTTAGAACTTTTCTTGGAGGATCATACATATCAAATTCTCGGCCTAAATGACAGGGATCATGATAGATTACTCGAGTATCGACCTTTTCGATTTTCAAATTTTTATTATTTAATGCCTCTGCAATTACTTCAACTATATGTCTTACAGGAATAGTTTCTCCAATTATCTCTGGATAAAGTTTCTGAAAGGATCGATAGCAACCTGAACATGGAACAATTAATTGTTTAATATTATTTTTTCTAAATATTTCAAGATTTTCCTTAAAAATTTTCTCTGCACTTTCAACATCACCGATCGCTACTAGAGGACTACCACAACAGATTTCATCAGCAATTATATTGAATTCTATTCCCAGTTTTTTTAATACAATTACAGAAGATCTCGCTATGTTTTTAATAAAATATCCAGAGAGACATCCAGCATAAAATAAGGTATCTGAATCTTTATTATACTGAAAATTTTCGGGTAAATAATCAAGCAAATGTTCTGGATCACCTTTAACTGAATTTTTCCTGGTAATAATACCGTTTCTTAATTGCTGATGTCCAGGAAGTAATTCGTAATTTTGTTGAAATAATGCTTCCCTTGCCTTACCTATTATTTCAGAAATATTAATCTCGGAGGAGCAACACATATCACAAATTCCGCATTTTGTACAACTATAAATGCTCATATATTCTTGATCATTAAGCTTACTATTTTCAAATACCTTTTTTGCTATTCTTAATCGATTAAAGGGGATTTCAAGATCGTTTCCTGAAATTAAGTATGTAGGACAGATTAATCTACAGTTTTCACAACTTACACATTTTTCAGTCTCTTTTATCAGTTCATTCACATTTATCATCTTCAATCATAATTGAAGAAACATAAAATCAATTAATTTTTATTAGTTTTTATGAGTTTAAATTCTTCTGATAGAAATGTATTTCGCATTTATTCAGCCAGATTAGGGCATTTCTGATGTAGTGGGCATTTATTAAGAAATATATCGAAACTTAGTCTGGCTATAAAGAGGCATTTAATTTGTAAAAGTAAAAAATCAAAATTTAATATATAAATGACTAATTTAAATACCTAATTTTTTTAATTTATAAATATATCAATAAAAAATTTAAAGAACTATATCATATTTTCGTAATCTTTGAGAAAATTCTTATGAAATTTAAGTTTTTTATAATGAAATTTTGTAAATTTTATGCAAATGAACTTTTTTGTTTATATATTCAATAAGAAGGTAAATTCATAAATATTGAAAACAATAAGTTAATATTAAGAAAATTATGAGATTATTAATCCATTTTTTTAAATAATTTAAGATTTGATTGAAATAAAGATTAGATTAAATAAAGAAGTTAAAAAAATAATGTTTATAATTTCTCTTTAAATTCTGGCTTTAATTTTAATCCGAAGTACATTACTATCCATCCTGCAATTATCGTTAAATTGGTGATCC
Organism: uncultured archaeon; assembly: GCA_964646355.1. GTDB lineage: Archaea > Asgardarchaeota > Lokiarchaeia > Helarchaeales > HEL-GB-B > HEL-GB-B. The sequence continues at coordinate 3,157 of CAZYEE010000298.1, forward strand.
AAGAGAGCCCATATGGCATTATTGGCGAGACAGCAGTTGATTTTAATAGGGGTCTAATGAAATTTCCAATCAATACAATTATTGCAGCTAATGAAATGAGCAGACCATGAACGTTAGTTAATCTTCTGGTGTAATAGGTGAACATAAACGTAATTATTAGACTCAAGACACATGGTAATGTGATAATCGCAGATGCTAAATCTAAAAGAATTACATCACTGGGCAGTATCAGAAAGACAATTGTAGAAATTATTGATGCTACGATGATTATTATATAACGCAATTTTACCCTTGACGCCATCCATACTGAGAGCATGGCACCCAAGATAAGTTGAGTACAAATCAGATCAAGTGCATATCGAACATTATACATAATTCCCGGACCTATAAACCCTAACATGACCAATTGATCAATTATAGTCCCTGGTATTAAAAACATGATCCCAACGCCCATTAAGAATGGAATATCGCTTGTATACTTTTTTTCTAATTTCATCCATTCCTTTAATAAATATGCACCTATTAATGCATAACAAGATGTTTTTAATAATGCAGTTACTATATAGAACATATCAATCATTTTTAATACCAACCTTTTATTTCTATTTTTAATTTTATTTTTAATATCCAATTCTTTCCTAATTTTTATAATATATAGCATTATCTTAGTTTCAATAGATTTGTGAAAAAATAATATTTAAAGACCCCTAAATGCTAAAAATGAAATTCAATAAATACTGACGATAATAATAAATTATTCAAGATTAATATAAGATGATGAATGAAAAATGGCGATAAAATTTAAAATAAAATAATTTTTTTAAAAAAGTTTTTCAATTATCCTTATGATTATTATGTAATTATATAAATTTATTAATGTTTAAATTTTAATTTTATTTTTTAGCCGATATTTATTTTTATTTATATTGTATTTTTCTATTATCAATTACTAAACCTTCGTAAGTATATTATTTTAATTTATAAATAAAAATTTATCAGATTATTATAATTATATAAGCTTGTTCTATCTAAGATTACTTTATTTTATATCTCTTGGATTTACAAATTCTATTTCTGCATTTCTGCTATTTTTACAAGATTCATTATTCTTTAGAGACGGCTGATATCCATTCGATTAAATTATTTATATCAGATTCAAAAAAATCTGGTAATCCCCCAGATATCGTTCCTTTATCCGTAATTGTTAATTTATTGCAATTAGCAATTCCTTTATGTTTTTTAAAGTAATATAAATTTAATTTTGAAATTGATAATTTCTTTTTAGGAATTTTATTTAACAAACTATATATCATATGCTCCGAATGCGTCTCAATAATAAATTTATGGTTTTTTAATTCCATTATATTCAATAATACATCAATAAATTGGCTCTGCATTTTAGGATGCATATGAGTTTCTGGTGATTCTATCAATATTAAACTCTCATTTGGATAATAGTTCAATAAAATTATAAATGGAACCATGTATGCTAGCCCAGATCCAATCTCTGAAA
>CAZYEE010000299.1:0-4659 GCA_964646355.1 uncultured archaeon
CTCTCTCGGTCTTAAAGGTGAATTTATTTATGATATTATTGGAATAAATAATATTAAACCAAATTCAGAATTGACTATAATTGTAAAAAATAAAAAAGATGATGAAATTAAAAGATTTAATGTTATCGCCAGGCTTGATACTCTGATTGAAATTGAGTATTATAGAAATGGTGGCATTTTACAAACAGTGCTACGAAATATATTAAAGTCTAAGTAAATATAAACAAGATTAAAATTGAGGTTAAGACATTGAGAATTGAAAAAGATTTTCTGGGAGAGATTGAAGTTCCGGTTAATGCTTACTGGGGTTCAAATACACAAAGGGCTATTAACAATTTCAAAATCAGTGGTAAAAAATTTCCTCTTTCATTTATTCGTGCCATAGTAGTGGTCAAAAAAGCATGTCTTTATGCAAATTTAGAGCTCGGACTTATTGATCCAGATAAAGCTGAAGCAATTTCACAAGCAATAAATGAAATTCTAATTGAAAATAAGTATCTTGACCAGTTTCCACTTGACATCTTCCAAACAGGTTCTGGAACTCAAATTAATATGAATATAAATGAAGTTATCGCAAATAGAGCTAATGAAATTCTTGGACACCCACTCGGAAAAAAATTTCCAGTTCATCCTAATGATGATGTAAATAAGAGTCAATCCTCTAATGATGTTATCCCTACAGCAATGCATATAGCTTGTATAGCCCAGATAAATAACGAATTATTTCCTGCAATCAACCATTTAATTGATATTCTAGATAATAAAATTAAGGAATTTACTGATATTATCAAAGTTGGTAGAACTCATCTTCAAGACGCAGTTCCTATTCCGCTATCAATGGAATTTCAAGTATATAGACATCAAATTTCCACTATAAAAAAGAATATTATACATGCATATGAACAATTATTTTATCTCCCTATCGGAGGCACAGCATTAGGCACAGGTATAAATGCACCAAAAGAATTTGGAGAAATAGTCATAAAATACTTGAATAAATTTGAAGGAAAAGGTTATAAAGTTAATCCAGTTAAAGCTGAAGGAATAGCATCTCATAATACTTTAGTATATGTAAGTAGTATGCTTCGTTTACTTGCTTTGGCTTTATTAAAAATGGCAAATGATATTAGATGGATGGGTAGTGGCCCAAGAGCTGGACTTGGAGAGTTGATCCTTCCTCAAAACGAGCCCGGCTCCTCAATAATGCCCGGAAAAGTTAATCCCACCCAATCTGAGGCTCTAATCCAAGTTTGTTTACAAATCATGGGAAATGATTTAACCATTTCTCTAGGAGAAGCATATGGAAGTATTCTTGATCTTAACGTTTGTAAACCCTTAATAATTACCAACCTTCTTGATTCCATAACAATTCTTTCTAATGGTATTCGCTCCTTCACTGATAACTGTCTATCGGATTTAAAGGCTAATAAGGAACAATGCACCTCTAAACTCGCAAAAACCTTGATGATAGTAACTAATTTGGTTCCATTAATAGGATATGATAAAGCAAGCGAGATTGCTAAAAAAGCATATGAAACCGGTAAAACTATCAAAGAAATTATTACAGAAATGGGCTTAAATCTTAATCAAGATCTTGATGAACTTCTTGATCCCAAAAAAATGATTTAAATATTCAAAAATCTTAGATTTAGAATCAAAATCAAAATCAAATTTTATTCCAAACTCTAAACTCTGAATTTTAAGAAATTTAAAAGACAAAAAATATTGAAAAATAGTTTTATATTTAACTTAATTTCTTATATTGTAATTGTGTTCATTATACTGTTTATGCTGATTCTGCTTCAATCTCTTTTTCTAATTTACTCCAGTCAAACGTTGAAGAAGCATCTGGTTTTCCCCATTGTTCTCTAATTTTAGCTCTTAAGACCTTACCTACAGGAGAAATCGGGAACTCATCTACAAAAATGACCGACCTTGGTTTTTTATATCCAGCCATCTTGTCTTTACAGAAATCAATAATTTCTTGTTCAGTTACTTTCTTTTTCGGAATTATTACTGCCCTAACAACTGAACCCCAGGTTTCATCTGGAACACCAATCACAACTACATCTTTTACTGCAGGATGTTCAGCAATAATTTCCTCTACTTCTAATGGGAAGACTTTTTCTCCACCTGTATTAATACATTCCTTCTTTCGTTCTATTGTGTATAATTCTCCATCTTTTATGTATCCAAGGTCTCCACTATGAAGCCAACCTTCTTCATCAATTGTTTTTTTGGTTTTTTCCTCATCGCCATAATATCCTTTCATGATATTTGGTCCTCTATATAATATCTCACCTATAGTACCTTCTGGTACTTCATTTCCATTGTCATCAATTATCTTTACTTCTATATTTGGTACTATTTTTCCAACACATCTATCTTTTATTGTTTCTTCCTCGCCATCTATTTTCACACTTGCAGCAGGTGCCATTTCAGTTTGTCCAAACACATCGAGAATTAAGGTATTCGGAAAGAATTTTAATATTTTCTTTTTAACTTTAGCTCTTAATAACGCAGCTCCAGAAAATGCAACTTCTAATGATTCAATTCGCATATCGGGTTTCTCTTTTTCTAAATATTCTACAATCCATTTCCACATAGTTGGTACGAAAAATGTCCATGTAACATTATTTTCCTTCATAAGTTCAATTATTTTATCGGCTCTAAAACTTGGATCTGCAGGTAATACAATAGTCGCCCCTGAAATTAACCAGTTCAGAATGAATAATGCATACGCAGCTAAGTGAAATAATGGAGGAGTAATTAACATGACCGTAATTTTTTCATCTTCAGGTTTTGCGGATAACGATTTAATAATTCCCATGCGATCACCGAAACTTCCTTCCATATGAATACCACCAAATAGAAATTTATAGATCAAACTTGGCATTACTCCGAGCTTTCCTTTCAAACTATAAGCTTTTGGTAGTATATTTACCAAATCTCTGATCTGTTGTATTAAAGTTCCTTTAAATAGAACATCATATTTTTCCGCTTTACCTCTATACATCTTTATTTTACCATCAACCTGCCGAATTGTCATAGGTGGTACAGGTACTGCTCCCTCTTTTACAGGAAGTTCAAATACTACAATCTTTTTATCTTCTGGTCCCTTGAATAATTGTCTATAAATTTGCCCAATAAACATATTCAAAACATCAAGCAGTTTGGCTTCACTTCTACTTCGGGCATATTTTGGATAATCTAAGTCTTTTACACTGGGTAAGAATGACATCATTAAATTGATGGTAGCTTCTTGATTGATCATCATATTCTCATAAGTTAACATCACTCCTTTCGGTCTTCCCGTTGTACCACCAGTATAAATTATGACGCATATATCATCCCATGAAACATTATCCTTGATTTCTTTATTCTTACCTTTTCTAATTAATTCCTCATAATCATACATATCTTCTGGTATTTCTTGCCCTTCAGTACGTTTGCACACATAAAATCTAACATTTGGGGCACTTGGCCTTACCTTTTCTACAAGGTCTAAAAGTTCTCCTTCGAAAATCAAGCCAGTTGCATCGCAATTATTTAATAAAAACTCAAGTTCTGAGGCAACATATCTAAAATTCACAGGAACTGGAATTGCTCCCAGAGCTTGTAATGCTAAATTTGATTCAAGAAATTCTGGTTTATTGTGGAATAATATTGCGACTTTATCCCCTTTTTTCACTTTTAATTTCTTTTTTAAGGAATATGCTAACTTATTAACTCTTCTATATTCATCTTTCCATGTATATTTTTGTTTGCCATAGACTACTGCCACTCGATCTTTTGGATAATTCTTTGCTTTTATACTAAACATTTTATAAAATGGTGATTTTGTCATTATATTTCAACTCTTCTAATTATTTACTTGTATATAGTCATTTTTTATCTCTATCAATCTCTATCAATCATGATCTAAATTATCAACTCTTTATCTTCTTGGAAAAATTTCTATATTTTTCCACTTGAAGAACTCCTTTTTTCTATAATTATTTATTATCTTAAATAAAAGGTTTATGAAATAAATAAATATATTTAAAGAATTAAAAATTTCACTTATTTAATCGTTTAATATAGATTTAAATCAATGTTTTCAGTAGAAAATAAAGCATATAATAATTGTTTAGTCAAATATCCAATAGATTTTTTGATTAAAAATTGATTTTTATTTACCTTTAAAATATGAACAAATAATAGCAAAATTATAGTTTTAGATAAATAAAAAAAAGAGATTAATTAAATTAAATAAATAAAAAAAGAGATTAAACTTTTATTAGAAATCTTTAGAAATCTCACTTAGTAATATCTCTCTTTTGTTCCTAATAACCAGAAAATACCCAATACACTTGCAATTACACAGACTATTTCAAGAAAGAATGTTAAAGAGAGCCATAGTCCCCCGCCAGAAAATATTGATATTATTCCCATTATTGAAGTAGTTGCTATAAATACAAGTACTATTAGCCCCATACCCCATGCCCATTCTTGTTCTGCATTCAGACCGATTCCTGAGATTAGCGCTCCCACTCCAACAATCATTTGATATGTACCTAGCGGCGCTAAAATTTGAAGTATATCTGAAAATCCTGGCAAATCAATAATACCAGTTATTTGTGGGGGTAAAAGGGGTCCAAACCACTGAACTATAGCCTG
>CAZYEE010000300.1:0-4619 GCA_964646355.1 uncultured archaeon
TAATAGATACTACATCTGTAAATACATATTTAGATACTGGACTTACTGATGATATCACTTATTATTATAAGATATCTGCCGTAGATGAGGTACCGAATGAAGGTACAGCTTCTGATGAAGTAAATGGAATACCACATGACTCAACTCCTCCTGCTAAAGTAATTGGCGTATCTATAACTGTTATTTCAAGTGGAAATTCCTTATCACTATCATGGACTGCAAATACAGAACCCGATCTCGATTATTATAAAGTATATAGAAGTACCACTCCTGGATTTACTCCTGGACCCAGTTATCTGATTGCAACGCCATCCACAAATTCCTATTTGGATACTGGACTTGTTGATGATACACCTTATTATTATAAGATCACAGCAGTAGATGAGGTACCAAATGAAGGTGCAGCTTCAGATGAAGCCAGCGGAACACCACATGATTCAGAAGCACCAGTAAAGGTATTGAATCTCATCATAACTGTAATTCCAGAAGGTAATAAACTAAATCTTTCATGGTCAGCAAGCAGTGCTTCAGACCTAGCTCATTATAAAGTATATAGAAGCACCACCTCTGGGTTCACACCTGGACCTTCCTATCTGATCGCCTCACCCACAACAAATCATTATCTTGATACTGGGCTCACAGACGGAGTCACTTATTATTATAGAGTATCTGCAGTAGATGAAGTACCGAATGAAGGAACACCCTCTGATGAGAAAAGCAGTATTCCTCAAGATACTGTCGCGCCAGACAAAATAGTGGGTGTTTCGGTCACGGTAGAACCACAAGGAAACACGCTCACCTTGACTTGGAATGAGAGTACTGCACCAGATTTCACAGCTTATAAGATATACAGAAGTACTGAAAGCGGTGGTCCATATACGAATGTGGCAAATAGAACGATCAACTCATATACCGATACGGGACTGCTGGATGGTACTATTTATTATTATGTGGTTACGGCAATAGACGAGGTACCCAACGAAGGTCCATTCTCAGATGAAGTTAATGGTACACCAGCAGATACAGTTGCACCAGAAAAAGTTACTGGTGTTGTTGTTTCAGTGATACCTACAGGAAATGCTTTGAATTTGACTTGGACCGCAAGTTCAGCGCCTGATTTATCATATTATAAGATCTATAGAAGTACTACTCCTGGCTTCGTTCCAAGCCCATCCAATTTAATAGATACTACATCTGTAAATACATATTTAGATACTGGACTTACTGATGATATTACTTATTATTATAGGATATCTGCCGTAGATGAGGTACCGAATGAAGGTACAGCTTCTGATCAAGTAGATGGTACACCACATGACTCAACTCCTCCTGCTAAAGTAAGCGGACTTAGTATCTCGAATCCAGAAATTGGAAATACTCTTGATTTAAGTTGGACTGAGAATACCGAACCAGATCTTGTAGGTTATAGGATTTATAGAAGTACAATTTCTGGATTTACTCCAAGCTCCGAAAATCTTATTGGAGAAACCTCTGAAAACACTTTCAGAGATACTGGATTGATTGATGGTCAAACATATTATTATAAAGTTACTGCTATTGATGAGGTACCTAATGAAGGCTTACCCTCTAATGAAAAAGCAGGAATATCAAGTGATACTCAAGCACCACCTCAAGTGGTAGGCGTAGTTGTAAAAGTAGTTCCAGAGGGTAATAAATTAAATATTGAATGGAACGTAAGTTCTGCCTCTGATTTAGTTCATTATAATGTTTATAGAAGTACCACTCAAGGATTTACTCCTAGTGGAGAGAATTTAATAGCCTCTCCTACAACTAATTATTATAATGATTCTGGTCTAACAGATGGTACTATTTATTATTATAGAATTACTGCAGTAGATGAAGTACCAAATGAAGGCGAGCCTTCATCTGAAGTATATGGAACTCCTGAAGATACCGTACCTCCACCAAAAGTCACTAATCTACAAGTATCAAATCCAAAGACAGGTAATACATTAACATTAACTTGGGATGAAAATCCTGCTGCTGATCTATATCAATATAATATTTACAGGCATACTGATCCTAATTTTGAGATCGGACTTGCATATAAAGTAGGTTCATCTTCTATTAACTCATTTATAGATTCAGATCCCAATCTATTAGATAATGTAACTTATTATTACAAAGTAACAGCAGTAGATGAGGTACCAAATGAGGGCAATGCCTCAGATACCGCCTCAGGAACACCTACTGATGAGACTCCACCACCACAAATTACAGGACTTACAGTGACAGATCCCGGAATCGGTGGAATTCTCGAATTAAGTTGGAGTGCAAGCACTGCAAGTGATCTAAATTATTATAAAGTATACAGAAGCACAATCTCAGGGTTTACTCCTGGTCCAAGCTATTTAATTGCCACTCCTACCACCAACTCCTACCAAGATACAAATGTTACAAATGGTGTTACTTATTATTATCGAGTAAGTGCAGTAGATGATGGCGGTCCTACATTAAATGAAGGCAGTCCCTCTGTCCAGCAAGAAGGTACTCCTTATAATACATTACCACCTGATAAGGTAACGGGACTTGTGGTTAGTGTTATTTCTGATACTGAGTTGTTCCTTGAATGGAATCCAAATACTGATTATGATTTAGCAGGTTATAAGATATATCGAAGCACAGTTTCGGGCTTCACACCAAGTTCTGCTAATCTTATCGCTGAAGTAATCGCTCCCAAACATAATTATAGTGATACCACAGTATTTCCAGGTACCACTTATTATTATAGGGTTAGTGCATATGACAACGTAGAACCACCTAATGAAGGCACTCCTTCAGATGAAGACGGCGCAACTCCAGGTGGTACAGCACCCGGTAAAGTAGAAAATCTAACTGTAATAGTAGTTCCAACCGGTAATGCACTCAATTTAGAATGGGCTGATCTTAATCTGACTGAACCAGCTCACGATATCAATCATTATAATATTTATAGAAGCACGGTATCTGGATTTACTCCTGGATCATCAAATCTAATTGGAACTACCCAAAATACTTATTATAATGATACTGGATTAACCGATGGAATTACCTACTATTATCGTGTTAAGGCGGTAGATCAAGAAGCTTTAATTGGAAATGCTTCTGATGAAGCTTCCGGAATACCACAAGATACTACACCACCACCTCAGATACAAAATGTGCAAATTACTCCTGATCCAGTTGGAAATGCACTTACTATATCTTGGAGTGCAAGTACTGACCCAGATACCTCTGGATACGCTATCTATAGAAGTACTACCTCTGGATTTACACCAAACTCTTCCACTTACCTTATAAATACTACCCAGACCTCTTATTATGATTCTGGATTGATTGATGATATTTCTTACTATTATGTGATTATAGCTTATGATGAAGTTCCTAATATGGGTCCACCTTCAAACGAAACAGCCGGAATACCTCATGATTCTACACCTCCAGAAAAAGTCACTGGATTGACAATTACCGTAGTTCCAACCGGTAATTCATTATCTCTAAGTTGGACTGCCAGTACTGCACCTGATTTCGTAGAATACCGAATCTATAGAAGCACAGTTTCAGGCTTTACACCAAATTCATCTAATTATATTACAAATACTTCTGTTAACTCCTATACTGATACAGGATTAACTGATGGTATAAGTTATTATTATAGAATTATAGCAATAGATGAGGTTCCTAATATGGGTGAACCTTCTGATGAGGGCTCTGGTATTCCAAGTGATACAACTCCACCAACTCAAGTCACAGGACTAACAATCACGGTAGTAGCAACGGGAAATGCACTCAACTTACAATGGGATAATATGAGTGGAAGCGCACCTGACTTAGTAGGATATAAAGTATACAGGAGCACGACCTCTGGGTTCACGCCCGGACCGTCTACTTATCTAGCAAGTACGACCAATAACTATTATAATGATACAGGGCTTACAGACGGCATCACTTATTATTATCGAGTATCAGCATATGATGAGGTACCAAATGAAGGAACACCTTCAACTCAAAAGTCTGGAACCCCACAAGATACGACAGCACCACCTCAAGTGACTGGAGTACAGGTATTGGTCAGACCTGAAGGAAATAAACTTGATATTTCATGGAATGCGGTAGGAGGAGACGTTGCTGGTTATAGAATTTATAGGAATTCAACCGTATCTGCATGGGTATTATTAATAACCACTACAAATACCTATTATAATGATACAGGATTGATTGATGGAAGGACTTACTATTATATGATCTCAGCATATGATGAGGTGCCCAATTATGGACAGAATTCCACAATTGCTTCGGGCACACCTCAAGATACTGTTGCACCCGATGCAGTTTCGATCATAAGTGTGTCAGCAGTTCCAACTGGAAACGCCTTAACTATTACATGGACTAATAGCACGGCAGAGGACATAGCTGGTTATAACCTATATAATGCGACAAATGAGTTCGGACCATATACCCTATTAGCAACAGTTCCATATCCTGAGACCTCATATACACATACTGGACTGGTAGATGGACAGACTTACTGGTATAAAGTAGCACCGATTGATGAAGTTCCAAACGAAGGTGCCAATTCAACAGCTGTAAGCGGAGTACCTCAAGATACTGTAGCCCCA
>CAZYEE010000301.1:0-4616 GCA_964646355.1 uncultured archaeon
CCAATACAATAAGAATAACTCTTTCGGCTCTTGTCATTTTAAACCATCAATAAATCGGAAAATAAGTTTTACAATTCTTAATTTCGTATAAACACTCTTTATTCTTCACTAAATAAATCTATAATTCATTGCTAAGTAAATCCGTAATTTATCAAATAAAATTTTTGTTATTAATTAGATATTTTTAAAATTAATGACTTTTAGCGGAGATTAAGGTTTTTAATGATAGTTATAAATCATTATTAGAAATAATCCATATATATTTGGTTATAATAGATTTCTCATCTACAAAATAATTTTTTAACTTATGATTAAGAAAATTAAATTAATTATCATTCTAATCTAACTAATTCTAATAATAATAATTTTCGAATAAAATCTTTTTAGGAAATTAAAAAAGAATATATTTATTATTACAATGTGATATAATTCCAAAAAAGGTAAGGAGATAAAAAGTTTCTAGAGACGATGATAAATTTATTACCTTTATATTATCTTTTAAAAAATACTAAACTATACAAAATTGAAGATTATACTTTATTTACAATTCATAAATTCCTAAATACCTTTTCTAATTTAATAATTTGGAAAATTATTAAATACCTTGGTTAAAAGGTCATTTTTGTAAACTATGAATTTATTAAATTGTTGAGGTTTTTATACTATGACATATGAGTTTTAGTCAGTGGTAATAAAATTAGTTGTAATAAGGGCAAAAATGAAATTTAGGTTTTTTAATTTATAAGAAAATAAAGAATTTTTCTAATTAGAAATTAGTTGGTGCATAAAAATTAGTGATTTTAATAATGATTTTGAAGTATTTGATGAAGATTTTAATGATAAATTTGATGATGAAATTAAAAAAGAGATAGAAAAATGTGATGAGTTGATAAGAAAAAAGAATTTGATAAAATGTTATTTATTATGTGATGGATTTTTTGACATAGCTAATCTTCGCTATATATATAAACTAAGGAATTTGAATAAAGATAATTTTATTGGTTCTTGGAAAACATTTATGGGTTCTGGTATGTTTATTTATTTTTTCGTACTCAAGAAGTGTAAAAAATTAAGTGATATTTACTTTGAAAACAGAATATAATAAGAATCTATTAAATTATTTACATCAAAAAGCCCGTAAAAGTGTAGGTTAAAATTAAAATAGATATCACATTAAAATTTAAAATACCAAAATTGAAATCGATCTTTAAAAAGGTTTGAGATAAAGGAAATGTGTCTGAATAATTAATAATTAAAGAAAATTTAATTAAATTAATCCATTGAACTTTAGGAGATATTAAAATTGAGTTATGAAAAACGCCAAATTCTTTTAATTGTAAAGGCATATCCTGAAATAAGTAAAAGATATGGAAATGTTGTATGTATTGCAGGAGTGCTTGAAGATACAAATGAATTAATTAGATTGTACCCAGTTCAATTACAAGAAATTTCGCGAAAAGGGCTAAAGAAATTTACGCGATTTGAAGCGCGTATTACAAAGAACCGAGATGAAAAATTAAAAAGAAAAGAATCATATAAAATTCAAACAAATTCGATAAAAGTAATTGATGATAGTTTAACTAAAGTTGAAGAGAGAAATGTCTGGGAAAAAAGAGTATCAATTATTGAAAATCTTCTCAGTTCATCAGTTGAAGATTTAGAAAATAGTTTTAATATAGATAAAACTTCATTAGGTATTATAAAGCCAAAAATAGATACCGTTAGTTTCAAAACAAAAAAGCCAGTTGAAGAAATTGAAATAAAAATCGCAAAATCAATCCAAAAAACGCTTTTTGGTGATAAAATAATAACACCAGATAAAATTGAAAAAACTTTTTATTATGAATTTGATTGTTTAAATGAAAATTGTATACATCATAAAAAAATTTGTGTAGACTGGGAATTATATGAGGCGTTCAGAAATTGGCGTAAAAAATATTCATCTGAAGATCTTTTTGTTAAACTTAAAGATAAATTTGAAATTTTTATGAAACAAAGAAATTTATATTTTATTTTAGGTACTCACAGTCAATTTCCAAGCTGGTTTATTATTGGACTATTTTACCCTCCAAAATTTAAACACAAAAAAACTATAAATGATTGGTTAAATCAATAAAATAATTGAAAAAAATAATTCGGGTAAATAAACAATGAAAATAAAAATTGGTAAAATAAAATTATCCCAATATAATCCGCGAATCAATTTTGACGAAGATTATATAAGAGAATTGGCAGACAGTCTCAAGACAGATGGATTATGGAATCCACTTCTAGTAAGGAGAATGGATGATGGCAATTATGAATTAATTTCTGGAGCTAATCGTTTGAGAGCAGCAAAATTACTTGGGTGGGACGAAATTGAGGTAAGAATTCTTGATGTTAATAGTGATATAGGAGCATTATTAGCAATTAAAACAAACTTATTACAAAAAAATTTATCAGATATCGAGGAAGCTAAAGCTATTAAAAAAATTATTGATGAATTTGGTTATACTCAATCAGAAATTGCAAAAATGCTTGGTAAAAGTATTACTTGGGTCAGTAATAGATTAGCTTTAATATTAGATATTTCTAAAAAAGTTCAAAATGCACTAAAAGAAAATAAAATAACTACAACACATGCAGTTCTAATTTCAAAATTATCGAAAAATGAACAAGATTTATTTTTAGATTATATTTTAGACTATAAATTAAATGTAAACGAATGTCGTGAATCTTTAAAAAAATTTCAGAATCGGATACTATACACAATAGGTTATCAAGGTAAAAATTTAGATGAATTTATTGATATTTTAATTAAAAATAAAATTAGTATATTAGTTGATATCCGAGATTCAGTAAAAAGTATAAATAAACCTGAATTTAATTCAGAAATATTAAAAAGAGAACTTAATAAAAATAAAATAGAATATATTCACAAACCAGAACTAGGTGTTATTTATCAAGTAAGAAAAGCCTATATCGATGGCTATTTGACTTATGAATGTTTTAAAAAATGGTATAACTGGCATTTAAAAGAAATCAACTTCAATATAGAAGATTTTAAAGATTTTTTAAAAAAGAATGGAAGATCATGCTTTATGTGTATGGAACAATATCCAAAACCAAAAAATAATCAAAAATATTATTGCCACAGAGATTTTTTAGTTGAAGTTTTACTTAATCATGTTTCTAAAAACCCTCTATTAAATTTTTCAAGTAGAATCGATTTATAATTATTAATATAAATTTTCTGAAATTAACTTGCCTTAAATTAGAGCCCGAATTAAAACTTTTTCCTAAATTTATCCGAGCAATTTGGCTAAATAAATTATTAAGGAACGAACTCTCTTTCTAAAGTGATTTAAATTAATTTGTTTGTTAGTATATAAGACATATAAAAAATTTTTTAATTTTGCCACTTTTTTGTTTCTCTTGAGTATTTAATTATAAGCATTTTTTATTAGAAATAATACAATAGAATCAATAAAATCATATTCCCTTTAATAATTCAATAGCTAACACTTTTACAATAAGTAGAGGTACTGCGTTTCTAATTAATTTGTATTTTGCTTGCCTCTGAGTTGAATAGCTTCAACAACTCTAAAAAATTCAAATAACAAACTGTTCCTAGGATTATCTTCCTTTCTATATATTACCGTGAAAAAAACTTGGAATGATAGACCATCCATTATTATATCAACGTTATCGCATCCAAATCTCGCATTATCTAGCAATTTTTTAGTAGATAATGATCCTATGTCCTTTTACACAACTTTTATGGTCGGACGATTGCATTTATAACCCTAATCCTGTGGTCTTTTATTTCGATAGTTGATATTACTTCGTAGCCAGCTTCAATAAATCCCTTTTATGTCATCCAATTCCATCAAATAAATTTACACATCCATTATTTTTTACTTTTCATCTGATCAAATTTTTAGAACAAATCTTTATAGATTTTTTACAATAACTTATAATCTTTCCATTTAAATTTAAAAAATCTCTTTAAAAGCATTAAAAAGTAATTAGGATAATAATTAATCTTCCTTAATTAAATTTAATGGTTTGTATTTTAATTCTATAATTTTGTACAATTATCCTTTTCTAACTATTGAAATGTGGCACTCAATTACATTTAATCCTGATTTCTTTTTGAAATGCACAATAGTTTGATAATTCCTCAATTTCCCTTTGTTCATTTATACCAAGGAACATTCTTAGAAATGCTGGATATACATTATCAACATTTGTGGAAATTGTTTTTTGGAGTAAAATTTCCGCGGTAAGTATTTTATTCGGATTCTTTGTTTTTCACCACAGAAAATCTCTATTATTTTCATTATACCAGTTTAATAATCGTTTTACTGATTTTTTTTCAATACCTTCACTTAATTTTATAGCCATGTTGTTGATCGATACAAAACAATTTAAAATTAAAAGTTACAAACTTTATTTGTTTAAACTATCAAGTTTACATAAGTTTTATTTATTTCGTCTCATTTCATTCTAATATTAGATATATTTATCTTTTTAATTAGCAAAATCTAATACGAAATATAATTTTATTATAAGTTGAAATTATTGTAAACATATAAATTTCAAATACAAATAAAGATAGATGATAGAGACGATGA
>CAZYEE010000302.1:0-4599 GCA_964646355.1 uncultured archaeon
AGAGATTATGAGGAATAATTTTTTGAAAGGGAAGAAAAACAAAAATTTGATCCCAGAAAAATTTTCTTTATTCAGAAAATGATCAAATTATTTGGGACAATAATTCCATTTGGTGGAATTAAGCATTCAAAAAGATTATTTCAAATGATGGATTGGTGGAAATCAGGAGAGGTTGAAAATTTTATTTGTATTTTAGAATTAGTGTCATCAAAATATATGGGTTTAAAGATAAATAGAAGAAAAAAGCAAAAACCCAAAAAATATTATGATGCAGCTTTTTGGAGACCTGACGTGGGACATTTGCCATATAAAAGCAAAAAATATTTCAAAAAATATCCTTTAAAACCAAATTTGCCTACTTTATTATTATTATTCTATGGGGGCTATCATTTTGATAGTTCAGTTGCGCCAGTAAGACTAATTTTTGAGAAATATAAAGAGAAATTAAATATTATAGCATTTTATACTGATGGTGTATTTACCACAGATTATTTAAAAGAGTATTTTGGTGAAAATAAGATAAATTTGGATGCGATTTTATCATTTTTGTGGTTTAGATTTAATGGTGGCCCATTAGGAGGTGATTTAGAAAAAACACATAAGTTATTAACAAATTGGAAAATTCCTGTATTTATGGGCGTTGGGCTTTATAATCAATATTATGAAGATTTTTTAGAACGAAAAGAGGGCATAACTCCAATACAGGTGATGACTTCAATAATATTTCCAGAGATGGATGGTTTAATAGATCCAATACCGATGCTATGTAATAAAAGTGAGGAATTATGGGTAGGTAATCAAAAAGTAGATTTAGTTAGAACACATGTATTTGAAGATAATATCGATTTGATGATAAAAAGGATAACAGCAAGAGTTCAGTTAAAAACTCTAAAAAATTCAGAAAAGAGGATTGTTCTTATATTGTATAATTATCCACCAGGTGAGTCTGGTATCGGAAATGCCGCATATTTCGATAGTATACGAACCATTTGTCGATTATTAAAGGTTTTTGAAGAAAATGATTATGTGGTTAAAATTCCAAATAATTTGGATCTAAATAGTCCAAATCAGTTAAAAGATTGGTTTATAGAGAATGGTTTTATTAATTCACCAAAATGGACTAGCTTGGAGAAATTAGTAAATAAAAATGTAGCAAGTTTAATTAAGATTCCGAAAGAGGATTATCAGAATTGGTTTAACAATCTAGATGAAAGGCTTAAAAAAGAAGTTGAGAAAACCTGGGGTAAACTTCCAGGAAATTTACAAGTAATTGAAGATGATATCTATATACCATTGATAAAGTTTGGAAATATTTATTTAGGATTACAGCCAAGTAGGGGGGATATTGAAGATGTAGAAAAAATTTATCATGATTATAATTTACCGCCACACCATGCATATCTTGCTTTTTATTATTATATTTCAGAAAAATTGAAAGCACATGCAATAGTTCATTTAGGAACACACGGTACATTAGAGTTTCTTCCAGGCAAGGAAATTGGGCTTAAAAAAGAATTTTGCTTTAACTATTCGATGATAGACTACTTACCTCACTTTTACATTTATCAAATTTCAAATACTTCTGAAGCTATGATAGCGAAAAGAAGATCATTAGCCACGTTAATTTCATATCAATTACCACCTTTCATTGATAGCGGATTAAATTCATATTTTGCAGAGTTGGAGGAAGATATACATCTGTTAAAAGAAGCCGAATTAATGAATAATCCTACTGTTGAACAAAATAAAAATGAAATTCTTAAAAAGGCAAGAAAATATGGATTTGTAGTTTCATCAATTGAAGAATTAGAAAATGAAATAATTAAATGTAAAACATCTCTAATTCCAAAAGGATTACATGTTATAGGTGATGGATATGAGTTTGAGGATGCCGTCAATTATATATTTTGTATACAATCAATGATCCCACATCATCCAAACCTATATGAATTAATCGCAGATGAATTTAAACTACCAAAAAATGCATATCATGATTTATTATCTTTTGTAAATGAAAATAAAGAAGATAAATTTAGGGTACAAATAAGGAACATTTGTTTGGATATAATAAGAGAAATTTTATTTGGAAGATCTATTGAAGAAATAAGGAATAAATTTCGAGATTTAAATTGTTTATTGGATCCAAATTTTCCTGAGTTAGTTGAAAAAATAAGGATAATTGGAAAAAATTCAATGAAAAATTATGAAATAGTAAATTTAATTAATGGTCTAAATGGTAATTATATACCAGTTTCTATGGGAGGAGATCCAATAAGAACGCCAAATGTCCTCCCCTCAGGATTTAATATTTACCAGTTTAACCCGCAATTAATTCCCACAGATCTTGCGATGAAAAGAGGATACCAAGCAGCAGAGCAAACGATCGAATTGTATAGAAAAGAGCACAATGGAGAATATCCAAAAAATATTTGTATAGTTTTATGGGGTTTTGAAACAGCAAAAACACATGGCGAGGCAGTCGGACAAATATTAGCATATTTAGGTGTAAAATTAAGTGATTTAAAATCATGGAAACGTGAACCCGAATTAATTCCCCTATCGGAGCTTGGTAGGCCCAGAATTAATGTAACTATCAATATTTGTGGGTTTATGAGAGACTTATTTTCGCATGTGCTTGAACTCATTGATGAAGCAATAGATTTAGTAATTGATACAGAAGAATCAACTGAAATGAATTATGTTAGGGCAAATTATATACAAATTGTTAATGATTTGAAGAATGAAAATGTTAATAAAAAAGAAATAGACTTCTTGGCAAGAGCAAGGATATTTGGCCCAGATGCTGCAGAATATGGTACTACACTTACTACAATGATAGAATCAGGGGCTTGGAAAAGTCCTGAAGATTTAGGAAATGCATATTTGAATCAGATGCAATATATTTACAGAAAGAATATAAGAGCAAGACCATCTTTAAAAATTTTTAAAAAACAATTAAGTTCAATAGACGTGATTTCACAAATTAGAGATTCATTAGCTTATGCCATTACCGATTTAGACCATTATTATGAATTTATGGGGGGCCTCTCTCAAGCAGCTAAAATTTCAGGTAAAGAAGAATTACCGGCAATCTATATAACAGATACGACCTCTATCAAGGTAGAAACGACTACTGTAAAAACTGCAATTAATAGGGGAATAATTACCAGAACGGCAAATCCAAATTGGATAAAATGGATGCTAAATCATGATTATTCAGGAGGCAAAAGGATTTCAAATAATGTGAATTATTTACTTGGGTTTTCAGCTACTACTAACCAAGTTGAAGATGTTATTTGGGACAAGGTCTATGAGAGTCTTATCGAAAACGAAGAAATTCAGGATTTGATGAAGAAAAATAATATTTATGCATTTTATAATATCGTTGGTAATTTATTAGAAGCAATTAAACGAAATTTATGGAATGCATCAGAAGATAAAGAAAATAAACTAAAAGAATTGTATTTGGAGATGGACGGACTAATTGAAAAATAAAAATAATATATATTTATTAAATTCAATCCATGAGATGATGAAATGAAATATTATCAAGATGTTTTTCCATTCGCAGCGATAATAGGACAAGATTTAATGAAAAAAGCATTGATTTTAAATGCTATAAATCCAAAAATTGGTGGAGTACTTATAAAGGGAGAAAAAGGAACCGCAAAATCTACGGCAGCTAGAGCATTAACAGAATTACTGCCAAAAATAAAAGTCGTTAAAAATTGTCCTTTCAATTGTAATCCAGAGGATCCAAATGAAATGTGCAGTGATTGTAAAGAGCGTTATGAAAAATATGGAGAACTAGACGCAATCGAACGAAATATGGTTATGATTACTCTACCTGTATCTGCAACAGAAGACAGAGTTGTAGGAACTATCGACCTTAAAAAAGCGCTTGAAGATAAAAAACTGGGATTAGAGCCAGGTATTTTAGCTGAAGTAAACAGAGGAATTTTATATATTGATGAAGTGAATTTATTAGACAATCACGTAGCCGATTTATTGCTAGATGCTGCTGCCATGGGCTATAATTACATAGAAAGAGAAAACATATCATTTTATCATCCTTCTAAATTTGTATTAATAGGAACTATGAATCCAGAAGAAGGTGATTTAAGACCTCAATTATTAGACAGATTTGGACTTTGTATTGAAGTTAAGGGAGAAAATGATTTAGAGAAAAGAATAGCAATCATAAAAGCTCGGCAGGAATTTGATAAAAATAGTGAAGCATTTAGAAAAAAATATGAAAAAGAACAAGAAAAACTTAGGAATAAAATAATCAATGCAAAAAAAATATTACCTGAAGTTAAGATAAATGAAAATTTATTAAAATTCATATCATTAATTTGTATTAATTTAAAAGTAGATGGCCATAGAGCAGATATTACTATAGCGAAAACCGCACAAACAATTGCAGCTTTTGAAAATAGGAAAGAAGTAAAATATGAAGATGTTAAAGAAGCGATGATCCTTGCACTTCCTCATCGATTAAAAAAACTACCATTTAAAAGACATAAATTTGATCTTGAGGAATTCATTGAATTTCTAGATAAAATGATGGAACAACTAAAAAATGAATTGTCAACTAAA
>CAZYEE010000303.1:0-4544 GCA_964646355.1 uncultured archaeon
CATGGTATATTTTATAGAGAAATTCCAAATATGTTATTTCAAGCACTTTCTCGTCCTTTTTTTAAAACTATTTTATTCTCTTCAATCGAAGATTTTATAATGCCCCTCAAATATCAAAAAGAAGTCTGGAGAATTTCAGGGTTTCTCGATATCTTTGGGAAATTTATCTTAAGTTCAAATTTTTCAGAAATTCTTGAAGTAAATGGGGCATTTAAATATAGCCGTGATATGTTCTCATTGGCGGATAATATTTTTTCAGTAAATAAACTATTTTTACTGAACAAAAATTGTGAAATTATGTTAATCACAGCAGAAATCTTAAATGCTATAATGTATTATGTGAATGATTCATCAAATGATGAGTTTTTTGATGGTCTATGGAAAAATCTTTTGCTTATTCAAGCCCATGATGTCTATGCAGTTCCATTCATTAATCCTGGAGATTATTCGTCCTATCAATTAAATGATGAATTGTATAAAAAAATGAATATTTCTAAAGAAAAAATTTCCATTTCTGAACTTAGTATTAAATTGGCAGAAAAATTGATCAATAAATCTCAAGATTTTATCATTGAATGTCTCCATAAATTGGCGAATAAATCAAGAATTGAAAAAAATAAGATGGATACTGATACATTGAAATTTCTGGTCTTTAACCCGACAATTATTCCTCGAAAAGATATTTTTTCAATAGATATCGATCTAAATATAACTGATCTCAATAATTTAAAATTAATAGATGATAATAATAATGAATATAAATTCGAATATTCAGACTCTACACTTAAATTCACACCTAAAATTGACCCTTTAAGTTATTCTTTTTATTATCTCACTCATGAAGATAAAAATAAAAATAGGAAAAAAAATAAAGATAATATTAAACAACACGAATCTTTTTTCTATGATATTGAAATTTCGGAAGATAAAAAGTCAATACTAATTAAATATAATCATGATTTTGTATATGAGTTATATTTTGAAATAAAGGAAGATTATATACTAAATATTAAAGAACAAACTACAAATACCATCGAAAAAATCTATCTAATCTCTGGTAGAAACAAACATAGATTATTTGAACTAAAAATAATACAATATAACGGTATAAATAGACTTGAATTTGAATTAAAAGCTCAAAAAATTGATGGTATCATCATAAAACCCAAGATAGAAATTTCTAAAACCTTCGTTAATTATCCTTTCGGTATTGAAGAAACTAAACGATCAAAAATACAATCTCTAGACTTTTTATTTCTAAGGGGCTCTCCCTATAATTTAATTTATTGCCAGAAAAATAGTCAACAATTCATTATTAACTTGAATAATAAATCATTTATTAATAAAATGAATTCTAAATGCGAATACTTCTTTTTTATATCTATTACCGATAATAATGAAATATCAGATATATATAATTACATTACTTGTTATTATTATCGGCTCATTGGTATTGCATTTTATGATAATTATAAATATAAAGCCCAAAAATCGTCATTCTTGAACTTAAGTTCCACGGTTAATCTGATAAATTTATGGAGACGAAAAAATGGTATATATCTACGATTATTTAATCCGAGTAGTAAATCTCAAAATATTTCAATAAATGGTATATTAACAAATGAATATACGTTTCTAACCGACCTTACTTTATCTGAAATATCTGAACTTCCATCAAATAATATCAAAATAAATGGATTTAAAATTATGACTCTTAAAATAAAATAAAAGTTCGTTTACAGTTAAATATCATCTATTACTATATAAATAAGCATTGTAGATATTATTATTGATTTTCTACTTTACGATGCAAATTAATATTAATCAATCGTAATAAAAAAGATTTTGAGAAATTTATAAATATATTAAATCTTAAGATTTTGATCACTTTAAAAAATTTAGGTAAACTTAATATTTTTATTAAGATTAAAAATACTTGTAAATTTCTAATTTATTTCAAGAGTCTATTTAAAAAAATTAATTTTGAATATTATATGATGAGAACTAAATTTTTTCGTTAATATCAAAGTAGATTTTTTAACAATAAAGGTGATTTCAAAAATGAACTTTGATTTGGTTCAAATTGAAATAATATTATGGATTTTGGTAATGATCTTAATTTTTATCAGTTGTATCATAATGTATAAAAGATATAAAAAAGACAAAACGAAATATCTATTAGGAATTACTTTATTCTTTATATTGTTCTTTTTATGTCGAATTTGTACTTTCACGAACTACTACATTTTTGGTTTTAAAGGCGACATTTACTTATTAGATGATCTAACTACCCATCCTGAATGGTTCTGGCTACAGTTCGGCTATAATGAATTTTCATATGGTGGTGCCTTTATTCTCTATTTTGTTTTAGAAAGATACATAATAAAAACAAAGTATATCTTCTCAATCTCAACTCTAATTGAAGCTGTTTTATCCACAATAAATTACTTAATTGTTCCTGATTTGACCTTAATTCAAGTTCCATTCTATTTAATTGTTCTACTGGGATTTCCTAGCATCTACCTCTATTTAGCAATTAAATCTGCAGGTCAGGTCAGAATTAATTCATTATTAATAAGCATAGGTGTTTTAATTTTTGAAGTAGGAATGGCACTAGCAATACCAGAAGCTCAATTATTGCTCTGGTCTCAGTTTATGGAACCAATTGTCTATAAAATATTAGGACCGACTCTACAATTTGTAGGAAACATAATTATGTTAAGCGGTTTTGTTAGAGTAAAATAAACATCTTTATTGGACTTTTTTAAATCCTTTATTTTTTTTAAATTTGATTACTCTTAGGGATAAGCTTAAATTTTTTTGTTAACTTAAAAACCAACTTAAGATTCAATAGTATTTTGAACTTTAACAAAAAATTTTAAGCTTACTCACTCTTAGAAAAATAATTTTGAGTACCTTTATTATATAAGATTTTATGTCGAAAAATAACTAAAAACAATTAATGTATACTAAAAATTAATAAATATTTGTTAAATCCTTAAAATTATTAAAACTCATTGAATATTCTTTTTATTCAATTTACAATAACCTTTTAAAATATCTTAAAATCCATTTTTTAGAAGTATTAAATTTTATAAAAGCTTACAATAACCGCCCAATAAAAATAACACAATTATTGGTATTTTATTTTTATGTATAAAAAGAGATAATATTTTTTATCAATTTAGAGACAAATTTATATAAAACTGTGTAAGAAAATTAAAATTTTTATTATAAATTAAAATTTTACGATAAAACTTATGCAATTAAAAGCAATTAGTTTTTATATGATTAATTATTATCTTAATTTATGATAGATGAATTTGATGAATTTGAATCTTCAATCACACACGAAGAAGAGTTCATGGAACTTTTAATGAACTACTTGAATGGACTTAATAACGAGCAAGAACTTACTAAAATGGATGAACTGATCTCTAAATATTACGGCTATGATGCTGCTTCTTAAACCTTATGCAATTTTCACTTGATAATTTTCAAGCTTAATTTTAAGAAATATCGGGCTCGTTATACGTAAGTAGCCCCATATTTTTCTTTATAAACAAATTTTTGTAGGGGATATCTTGATCGCTGAATATTTTCTTCAATATTTTTTGTTTTTCCAAAAGCTATTACTCCCATAAATTCCCAAGTATTTGGGACCTCTAGAATCTTATCAACTTCATCTTTTTGGTTTAGTATCTCTCCAAGCCAAACTCCCCCTAAGCCCAAAAAGTGAATTCCCAATAAAATATTTTCCATAGCAGCACCAATACTCTGAATATCTTTCACATAATTATAGCCCCTATCTTTATTGTAATATACCGCAATAATAACTGGGGCAGAATTTATAATGTTTCCGTATTTTGTCTGACGAGCAAGTTTATCCTTATTTTCATCCTCAATTACAATAAATTCCCATGGCTGATTGTTTAAGCCGCTGGGTGCCCATCGAGCACATTCTAAAATTTTTAAAATAATTTCCTTGTCAATTTTTTCGTCTAAAAAACTTCGGATACTTCTTCGCGAAATTATTTTTTCAATCATTAAATACACCTCGCTTCTGTAATTTTTATTCTAATTTCTCAAGAACAATTTCAAAATCATTTCCATTGTATTTTCTAAAAAAACATGACCGATAATTTTCATGACAAGCTGGTCCAATTTGATCTATCTTTATGAGCAGGGCGTCTGCATCGCAGTCCACATAAATTTCTTTAACTAATTGAAGATGGCCTGACGTCGAACCTTTCTTCCATAATTCATTTCTAGTCCTACTCCAATAATGGACATATCCTGTGGTTAGAGTTAATTTGACAGCTTCTTTATTTGCATAAGCAAGCATTAAAATATCATTATTTTCATAATCTTGCGTAATTACTGCAATTAATCCATTTCCCTTCTCAAAATTTAGTTTAGATAGTAATGATTCAGCCTCAAATTCGTCAAAAATCAATCGTCCATCTTCCATTTTCATTCTAATCATTCCATATATGAATTACTAGTTTTTAATAATATTTTTTTAATTGTACTTTATTTTCTTT
>CAZYEE010000304.1:0-4533 GCA_964646355.1 uncultured archaeon
TCTGATTTATTATAATGGAACTCTTTTTTTATGATCTCAAATAAATTACTATAATTTTTCGCAGTAATATCAAGCAAGTTTTCTCTGATTAAAGTTGAGATTATCCCGCCACCTCCTAACCCTTCATTAGTATACAATTCATTTGAAGTTGCACTACCTCCTCTAGAGTTAATGATTTTTCTTGCAATATCAATAATTAGACCTTCTACTTCGTTAATTTCTGGTACTATTTCTCTTGGTTTTATTAATGAATTATTAACTTGATCTGGAAATTTCGTAAAAAATGCTAAAACATGTCCAGTTATGGTGGGATAAGGAGTGAATTTCGGTTTTAATGAATTAATTCTAGATTCAATATGAGTCTGTTCAATAAAATATAATCCGGATTTTATTGCTGCATTTATCATGATATTCCATATTGGTAATTCTAATTCTCTAAACCAGATACACATAAATCGACCAAATTTAAGTTTGGAACTCATTTTTTGGAATGCGAGTTCCATGGATTTTTGATAATTTTTGATGCCTTGACCGGTTGTGGGATTTTTATTAGGCCGTTGGGGACTATTTGAAATAACTATTTCATATTTCAAGTCAGATTCAGTAGGCATGAGATTTAACCATGCAGCCCATAAAGTGCTCAATTCTAGATACGGCACTTCATCTCCATACGGGGGATCTGATATAATTAAGTCAATGGAATTATTGGGTATAATGGAATCTAATTGTTGTATTGCTAGTTTCTTTAGCAATACATTTTTATTATTTAATAACTCATTAAAATTTCTTGCAGGTTTTGAATTTGAACTGATTGATAATAAATAATCCCAATTTCTTAGGATTTTATTTTTAGCCTTTATTAATTGGGCAATAGGATTATTTTCTTTCCATCCCTTTTTTGGAATCCAATATCCAATGGATAGCCCGCCTTTAATTCCTATTAGTCTACTGCATTTGCGAATGATCGAACTAAATATCAAAAATAGAAGCTTTTTTTCAGGAATGGATTCTAACTGAGTAATTTCATGATTTATAATAGAAAGGGCTATCATATTTCTCTTGGTAAAAAAGTTCTGAATAGTACAATTTGTGTGGACATTAATTCTAGAGTTTTCAAATAGCTTTACATTAGGTGTCCAAAAAGGTATTTTAAAATTTTTAATTCTTTCAATTAATTTCAGATCATGTTCATCAAGATCAATTTTTTTTATATTCTTGATTTTATTATTATGTTTACAGTTAAATCTAAGCCAAATTGGAGATTCATATTCATATACCATATAGGAAAAAGTGGTCATTTTATTACAAATGGGGCATTTTGTTGAATATAACTCAGGAAGTGAATATTTTTCAACCCCATATTTGTTGTTTAACAACTTGGAAATTAAGTCATTAAACAAGTGAATAAAATTAATTTTACTATAATTAGGGTGTATTATGGATGAAACAATAAATACAGATAAATTACTTAAATCAAAACCTATAACTTTTCTATTTAATCTTAATGCTTCATAAATAGTAGTTCCAGAACCAACAAATGGGTCTAAAATTATTTCATTTTCTTTAGATAATTCGTTGATTAATATAGAAGTTATATTACTCGGCTTTTTAGCCCACCATATGTGTAAATTAAATTTATTAATTGAAGGGATATTATTTATTTTTCTAATTAAAGGTAAAATGGTTTTTTCCCTTAAATTTTTTATAAATTGGTCATTATATTTTATATTGTTGTTCATTTTGATGTGCCAAGTTTCTATTATTCAAATTAATTGTTCTAGATTGATAAATAAATTAAGACTATATTCAAAATTCTGGTTATATTTATTCTATATCTATAAATAAAGGCTTACTAAAGGCTTACTAAAGACGTACTAGATTAAATTTCCATATTTTTCTCAATATCGAATTGATATATTTCTTCTATTACTCTATTACTAGTTTCCATGAAGAAAAAGGGAATTATTATAACTCCAATCGTATAAATTGATCCAAAAATAAGGAATGAAGTGCCCCACCCTAATCCTAAAAATAAAGGGTCTGCAAAAAAGTATATTATAAAATTTCCACCGATTGATAAAAAATTTACAATTGCTCCGACCCAGCCTGAGCCAATACTACGGTCTTCTGTAGAAAAATATTCAACTGTAAGGACAGAGGTGGTGTTTATAAACACTGAAAAACAGAAATTTATTATTATAAAACCTATGAATATGATTATAAGGTTATAGAAAAGTAATATCATTAAACTACCAATTAAATAGATAGACGCCGTTAAACTTATTGTCCTTTTTCTACCAATATGATCAGAAAAGAATCCAGCTAGACTATATCCAAAAATCGAACTGATATATATAAAAATTGACCATATACCAATTATTTCAGTATTAAATCCTAAAAATGACCGCTCTTCTATGAGAAATGCTGGATAATAGCGCTTTATGGTCTGATATACACCATTTGTACAAAATAATATAAGAATACTCAGAATGAAATATTTCATATATTTTCGCTTAAATACACCAAAAAATGCCTTCTTATAATTTCTATTTTTATTAGATTTTAGAAAATACAAATATCGTCTCGATTCTTTTATAAAAATTGCAAAAATTGTTTGTAATACAATTCCAATTATACTCATTATTATGAATATCTCTCTCCAATAATTTATATCTCTATCAAGAAAAATGCCCAAAAATGAGGCTAGTATTGAGGAGGTCATTCCTATGCCTTCTGTAAGACCGATTGATCTTCCTCTATATTTCGCAGGTACCTCCTCTACTAAAATCATACCACCTACATTCATTGAAAAAATACCAACTGCAAGCCTTGCTAATACAAACATTAAAACATCCGTTGAAAGAGCAGAAATACCATAAAATGCCATCAATCCGATGTTCATTATTATATAAGTTTTTTTTCTACCAATTTTATCCGCCATATATCTTAAAAATAATGATAATGCGCTCCCCGCATTTAAAGTTGTGAATATTATTATCATAGTAGTCGAATTTACACCTATTGCATTTGCAATCTGTTTAATTGATAGCCCAGTAAAAATTATCATGAATAAATTAAAAAAGCGATTAATAGAAATAGTTCCTACTAAATAACTATGATATCGGGTCCAACACTCAGCTTCTAATTTATTATTAGGTATATTTTTATTTTCGCACATTTAGATTTTCCCAAGAATACCAAATTAATTTTATATTATTTACCCAATTTGAAATATCATCTATTAATTTTGTTAATTTGTTATAAATTATATTATTCATTCGATTTTTGAAAATAATGAACTCATTTAACTGGTAAAATGAATTAAATTTAATTTTTTGACGTCTTTTATAAAATAGAATAATAAATATTAAATTTTATTCATTTATGAAAATAAAAATATAATATGATAAAATTATTAGTCGATTTTTATAAAAAATATATAAAAATAGTTTTTATTCATTCCAAGGATAATCTTTTCTAGTACAAACAACAGTAGTAGTCTCCTCTATGATTTCACGTAATGTATCTAATGTCCTACATGCCGTGACTATTTCATCTAAGTCTGAAAGTTCTTGAAATGAGATTTCTGCAATTGCATCCCAAGCTCCATAAACTGGTGATGCATAGGTTATTACCCAATTCCCTTTTGTTGATTTTAATTCTTTTATTTTATCGATAACCTGCCATTCTTTTCCGACTGTTGCTAACCTGATTAGTAAATATGCGCGATATGCTTTCTCAGCCATAATAATAACCTCGTTTATTATAAAATATTCTTTAATATTATATTTAATCGAAATTATTGATTTATTGTATCTAAAATATAAACATTTATAAAATTATTGTTTCTCTTATAACATTTTATTTCTTGAATATAGCTACTTATAACAAATTATATACAATACATAACAAATAATTTTCATAATAATTGAAAAATAACGGCTTATTAATTAAAATAAAATATAGTGATAGAAAAAGGAGAAAAATAATAATCATTTATTTTCAAGGTCCCTAGATGCAATAATATCAATATTAAGACTTAAAATATTTGGTATTAATACATCACCCATTTTTATTGGAGCTTCAGCTATTTTATTTGCAATAATATTCATACAGTCAATTAATTTATTTTTAGGAATGGCTAGATTAGATCTCACTGGAATTAATGGTAATACACCATTTTTTACTTTCATAGTAGTGGTAAGAATTCGTCTTGGATCAATATATTCTTGGATTGCATATTCTTTTCCTTTTTTACAAGAATAACCTTCCGCATTTAGTTCGCCATTCTCATATTTTGTGACCTTCACTCTACAACCCTTTGGACATCCAATACAAGTAAATTCTTTTACATCGACAATTTTTGACGTTTTTAATCGCCCTCTTTAGTTTTTGGTTTAACTTCAATTAAAATATTATTAGAGATTTCAGTTTCTTGTTCGGGTAAATCTACACTAATCATTTCACTTGGTAAAGCAAATCGTTCAAATTTTTTGAAAATTAATTTATTATCCACCCAAAAATTTATGTAAA
>CAZYEE010000305.1:0-4517 GCA_964646355.1 uncultured archaeon
TTGCTGTAATATATTTTGGATTAATTTCAAGTGCTTTTTGAAAATATTTTATTGCTGCATTTATATCATTTGATTCCATTAATAAAATACCAAGATTTCGCCAAGCTTCGGCATGATTTGGATTTTTTTTGACAGCAATTTTCATAAATTTGATAGCTAAATCAAGGTTTCCGATTCTACGGTACAAAACTCCAAGCTCATTATAATATTGTGCATTATTCGGATTCAATTTAACTAAATTTTTTAGCATCTCCAATGCTTTTTGAAAATTTCCTTTTATAATTTCTATATTTACTCTATGATACATAATTAATTCATTGTTAGGAAATTTTTTCGCTAATAATTTCAGGTATTTAATTGCATCATTATATTTTTTAAAATAAGCAAGAAGCCTGACAATTTTTAGTTCAAAATTAAGATTAAATTGATAATTATCAAATCCTTTTAATAATAAATTAAATCTTTTCTTAATCAACTCATATATTTCATTCAAATTTTTATTACTAATTTTAAATTTTATATCGGGAGAAATCGATCTTGGAACCTTAATATTTTTTAAATAATCTTTTATTTTATCGGTCAAATCACTCAGTTCAGACATGTTATTATCTAATTTATCATTTTAAAAAAATTTATTGTCCATCATTAGAATTTAGAAATTATCTTTAATGTTGAATATGATAAATAGATGAAAATGTCAAGTTCAAATATCTTTAAAATGGAAGTATACTGGTATTAATGGAAGTGTATCAATATTCAAGTATAATACATCAAAAATAACCTAAATTGTATATTTGAATCGTTAGAAGCTTTTTTGCTATAAATAGAAGACAAAAATGATAAAAATGAAATGATTTATATCTAAATAAAATAAAAATGATAATAATTTTATTGAAAACAAAAATTAAAAGCAAATTTAAAATTTTTTAATGTGAAAATAAACCAAATATACATAATTTGGTGTTAATTTCTCAAAAGTTTTAATTTTACATTCTGCGAATTTTTTTATATAATAGATCAAATTAAAAAATAGACTAAAAATTGTAATTATTGAATAAAAATGGGCCTTAAAGAAATACTTGACGACTTAAAGAAGGATGATTTTAACGAAATATGGAAAGCTGCAAAAAGATTATCCGAATTAGATAGAAGCGATTTTGAAGATTTTGGATTTGAAGCAGCAATAGATAAAATCTTAGAAATTCTGGAATTTTACACCGAAGTTGACACAAAAAATCCTGAACTCTGGGAGGCAATCATATCAAATAATAAGGAGAAAAAATGGGAAGAAATAAAAGAAACAATTAGAGAAAAATTAAGAGAATTGGACGTCACTCCTTATAACTTAAATGATAAGGGAATTGATGCCCAAGATGAAGATAATGATGATCTAGCACTAAAATATTATAAACAAGCAGTAATTTTAGACCCAAATTATAGATGGAGCTGGTACAATTTAGGGAATATCTATAGAATAAAAGATAATAACACGAAGGCAGTTGAATGCTATAAAAAAGCAGTTGAAATATATCCAGATTATGGTGATGCTTGGAATAATTTGGGAAATGCATATTATGATTTAAATGAAATTAATAAAGCCAGAGAGTCATACGAAAAAGCAGCTAGTATTGAATCATATAATAGCAAGCATCTTCCAATTTATAACATTGGGCTCCTCTATGATAAATTAGGAGAGAAAAAAAAGGCGATAGAATATTTTAAAAAAGCAATTGAATTGAAAAACGATTATGCAAAGGCTCAATATAATCTGGGCCGTGTTTTCTATGAGATTGGCGATTTTTTAGAAGCCCAAAAATATTTTACCTTGGCGTTAATTAATGATTTTGATAATTATTACAAAGAAATTGAAGATTATAACCTTAATGTTTATGATTTGGTTTCTAAACATCTAATTAATAGTTATATGAAATTTTTTAAACTTGACAGGAACTCCATCGAGAGAAATAGAGCTAAATATGTAAAATATGTTGAAAAAATCATTAAAAATAAATTTCATTTTGATAAATATATTGATTCTATATTAGACGATGAAGATTACCGAAAAAGCTGGTCAAAAGAATATAAAAAAGGAAATGCAGAGAGCTTGGATGTTTTTATAAGTTCTTGGATTTTTGAATATACTATCGAATATGTGGACACTAATACTGATAATACCACTTCAGAGCATATTTCTGATACTAATAGAACAAAATCTAAAATGAAGGAATATGATTTTAATTTATTCAAGATCAAACTTTTGATTAAATCTATTAATTATTTTCCAGGTTCCGAAATTTCTGAAAGTGTTAAAAATAAATTAATTGCAACGATATATGAAACATATGATTTTCTAAGAAAATTTAAAAGAGATTTTATTATAGAAATAGATTCTAATAATTATAAAAATATGAAACCAAAAATAAAAAATGTTTTTGCTTATTTGCAAGAAAAAGACATAAAAATTGTGCATAAAGAGGATTTTTTTAATTTAATAAAAGATTTAGCTGAATTTTTAAAAAATAGAATTCAAGAAAAATATAATAAAGAAATTTTTAAAATATTTAAATATATTATAACAAAATTTGTCAAATATTTGGACGATAATGATGCCTCTTTAGAGGTCACATTCTTTTTGCTAGACCTAATCAAATTCTTTTTTGATAAATTAGAGCCGGATTTAAGTTTAGAATGTGCACATAAAGCGAAGCATTTTTTTAACCTTTTGAATTATGAAGAAGATGCAAAAAAGGTATCAAATATTATCGATAAAATAAAAAAATCTACAATTAGAGTCTCATAATTAAACTGAAGTTATTTAAGTAAAAAATTTATGCCATATAATTATCAACAATAGGACGATTCAAATTGATAAAAATGAGCAAAAAATGTAAATATTTAAGAGAAATTGATATTTTGGGTGTAAAATTTTTTGAGTGTAGTATACAAAACAAGGGTGTTCCTACAGAATTAGTAAATTCATTATGTTTATCCAAAAAATGGTCCGATTGTGATCATATATTTAACCCTGAACGTTCTCACTTAAAAGGAAAATGGAATGAAATTATTGGGCTAGAAGATATTAAGAAACAACTTGTTCAAAAGGTTCAACATCCATTTATTCTTTCAAGGCTTAAAAATATTAAAATAGAACCCGTTAAAACTCTAATATTATTTGGGCCCGATGGCTGTGAAAAAATTTCATTAGTACACGCCCTTGCTGAAGAAAGTCATGCAAAATTGGAGATAATATCATTTAAACAGATTGAAGAATTGAATTCAAAAATTGATGAAATCAAGGATGATGAGCCTACTATTATTCTAATAAATGAAATAGACCTTGTAGCTCCACCTGTAGAATCAAAACAAATATACTTGGCTACATTTCGGATACAAGATCCTATTATATCCTTAATGACAGCAATTCATAAAATAAAATCTTCTAATAAACCAATTGTATTAATAATGGTTACTGATAATCCTGAGATAGTTTCTTCGTTGATTCTAAAGCAAGAATATATTTCTGAAATTATTTATGTTCATCCACCTACTAAAGAGGACCGGAAAAAAATTCTAAATAAATTATTGCAGAACTTACCTCTTGATGATAAAATTGATTTCGATTTATTAGCAAAAAAAACCAATAATTATTCAGTACACGACCTAAGAAAACTTGTTAAGATAGTAGAATTAAAATGGGCTGAGGAAAGTTACGAAAAACAAAGAAAAATCACAATGAAAGATATATTAGATGCTCTCGATGATGTTGTTCCATCACTAACAAAATCATTAATCCAGCAATTTGAGTTAAGTGCAATTAGATATGGAGCAATGGAAAAGAAGTTTAGAAAAGAAAAACTGAGCTGGGACGATGTAGGTGGTTATGACTCAATAAAAGAACAATTAAAAAATATCGAATCAATGTTAACTTCAAAAGAAACTTATGAAAAATATGATGTTCATCCTCCAAAAGGAGTATTATTATTTGGACCCCCCGGATGTGGAAAAACATATATTGCCCGTGTATTATCTGATTCTACTAATGCAAATTTTATCTATGCAAGTGCTCCAGACCTATTATCGAAATGGTTAGGCGAAAGTGAACAAAAAATCAGGGATCTTTTTGTAACTGCAAAAATGAACCCACCCACAATTTTATTTTTTGATGAATTAGACGGAATTGCCTTCGAAAGATCTAGGACCACCGATCATCCATATTTAACCACAATTTTATCCACATTCCTATCCGAATTCTCCGATTTGACACCAGAGGACCATGTCCTTGTAATAGGCTCAACAAATAGAATTGAAGATATCGATCCCGCATTTTTAAGACCCGGTAGATTTGATGAACGTATCGCAGTTCCACCACCTGATTTTCAAGCTAGAAAAGAAATATTCAGAATTCATTTAAAAAGAGTCGAATTGAGTGATGATGTAGATTTTGATTTATTGGCTGAAAAAACTAAAAATTATACAGGAGCTGAAATTGCATATGTTTGTGAAACCACAAAACGCAA
>CAZYEE010000306.1:0-4507 GCA_964646355.1 uncultured archaeon
GATTCTGTAACATTATACCGCTTTTCAAGCCAATGTTCTACTGGCTTTTCTCCACAATAATATCCCGAAAATCGCTCACACATTTCTTTTACAATATTTTCTTCAAGTTTTACTAATTTTGAATTTCCTTCACACAAAAATATGGTCATAAGTTTCTTTTTTGCGCATTTAAATTGCTTGAAATGTCGCCTTGATTCTGCTTTATCATAGATCCTAATTACTGCTGGAAAAATTCGTTCTTTTATAATACTTCTACAGGCATTTAAAGCATCTTCAAAAGTAGGAAAAGCATATGAAATTAATGCTCTTTCTTCAGGATATGGCCAAATTTGAAGTGTGGCTTTTGTTACTATCCCAAGAGTTCCTTCTGCACCCATAAATAATTTTTCGAGTATTGGGCCCTTTGAAGCCCTTGGTATTGTTTTGAAATTAACAATCTCTCCATCAGGTAAAACTACTTCCATTCCAAGAACAATATCTTCGATTTTACCGTATTTTGTAGATAATTGTCCTGCCGCTCGATGTGCAATATATCCCGCTACTGAGGATGTATAAATAGATTGGGGAAAATGTCCAGTAGTGTATCCTTTTGAGTTTAAGAATCGTTCTAAATTCATTCCATTAATTCCTGCTTCTACGGTAACCGTTAAATTTTGTTCATTTAATTCTATTATTTTATCAAATTTTTTCATATCGATAATAATTCCACCATATACTGCAATAGCACCTCCAACTACCCCTGAACCTTTTGAATATGGGATAATTGGGATTTTTTCTCTATTAGCAAGTTTTAAAATTTCTGAAATTTGTAATACTGTTTCAGGATAAACTATAATATCCGGTTTGCATGCTAACTTCCCTTCTATAGTCCAATTATAAGTTATTGGAGTGGCATCTCTTGTATATGCTAAAATATCCACCTCTTCTACTGATACATTCTCGTCTCCTAATATTTTTCTCAATTCACTAACTATCTTTTCTTTATTCTTTATAATTGATTTTTTCCTTTTGTAAATCGTTTCAAAATCCTTTATTCCCATAGTTATACACTACTATACCTTATAAATTCTATATATGACATCAAAATAAAAAATCTATAAATTTTCAATTTCTAAACTTTAAAATATAGGTCTATTAATAATGAATTATTATTGTATTTATCAAATCATTCGACTTAATTAAAAGAGAATATAATTTATATCTTTATAAACTTTATTTATTTTAAAAATAATGCACATTAGATCCTAAAATCTAAAAAACATTTGTAATAAATAGTATTATTCATATAAATGATACAGAAAAATTACATTGTTCTGTATTAATTTATGATTTAAAATCCATTAAAGTTACGAAAAATATGCATCAATTAGACTAACTTCATAAAGTTTATAAAAAAAAGGAATAGATCGAAACCTATTCATTATTCGAATTTTAGAATTAAATATTAATCTCCAAATTTAGGTGCGGAGACTTCTAGACCAATATTTTTCATTTTCTTTAAAAAATTAGCAAGTCCAAGTTCAATTCCAATAATTTCAAAGTTAAATCTTTCAACATCAATATCCAAAGGCATTTCAGCCTCTATAAAAATAGAATTTTCATATAAAGAAAATGTAGTTTCAGGTATGAGATAGTTTAATGATAGACATAACTTCAAAACTTCATTCACTTTTTTAACATCTAATTTTGAAACATCGTAAACTAAACATCGTATCAAGAACCATTCATTAAGTCCTTCAATTTTCTTAATAGTTATAAATACATTAAAAGTAATTTCTTGAAATACGCCGTTAATAACGAGTGCTGGCTTAAAATTACCGCCGCCTGTATTGAATTCAATATATTCATAAGGTATATCGATTTTTTGTAGGATGGATTCCATTCGTTTTAATTTATTTTTATCACTTTCATCTGACAAATAAACACCTTCAAGCCTTTTTAATAGGTAATTTTCCTTTTGTAGGGTCTAGTTTATAACCAAGAGAACTCAATTTATCAAATAGCATATTCAAACCTGCATTTATGCCGTTTATTTCAAATTCAAAATCACTTTTAGTTGCATTTAAGGGTAAATCGCCTAGAATATAAAGATATCTATCATCAAATAGTCCAAAAGTCGTTTCTGGTAAAATAAAATTAGTTTCCAACGCAATTCTTAGTAATTGATTCAATTTTTTATCGTTATCTGCTTCTATTAGATCAAATGCATAACAAGATATGCTTATCCAATCTTCAATTCCTTCAAATGAATTGACACTTATTGTTGTATCAAATTCTAAATCGTTGTACAAGTAGTGTAATAATAATATTGGTTTTGTTGTTTTTTCGGATAATAGAACATCGACCCAATAATAATCAAATTTGAATTCCTTCAAAAATGATTCAAATCCCTTTAATATATTTTTTTGTTGGTTATAATCAAGCATAATTCTGAATAATACATTTGTTTTTTAAAAAAGTTTGGAAAGAAAATTTTTCAAAAAATTAGAAAAATGGCAATTTTTATTGATATCTAAAAAGGATCTAGAATAAGTCATATTTTTGTCAATATCTTATTAATATAATTAGCAATAAAATCTAAATTGAATTAGAATAATATTATGTAAATTTACGATAAAAATGAAATTAGCAGATAGTATAAGACTTGCTATCTTTTTGGAAAGACTAAATAGATTTGAGGCACTAGTTGATATTAACAATAGGAATGAATTAATACATATTCCAAATCCAGGAAGAATGAAAGAACTTCTTATTCCGGGTTGTGAAATAGTTCTTAGAGAGGTGAACTCTCCTAATAGAAAAACAAAATATGATTTATTAGGAATAATCAAAAATGGAGTTCATATATCTCTTGACTCGAATGCGCCAAATAAAATATTCATGGAGGCATTACTTAAAAAGAGAATTTATGAATTTAATGATGTTTTAGATATAAAAAAAGAGATAAAGATCGGAAATAGTCGTCTGGATTTTCTTCTTTTTGATAAAAAGGGAAAAATTTACATTGAAATTAAGTCATGCACGCTAGTAGAAAATGAGATAGCGCTTTTTCCAGACGCACCAACTTCTAGAGGTGTCCGTCATTTAATGGAGCTTAAAGAGATCGTTAAAAGAGGAGATAGAGGAGCTATTATTTTTATAATTCAGAGACCTGATGCCAAAATTTTTATGCCAAATTACAAAACAGATCCTACATTTTCCAATAAATTAATCGAGGTTTATAATTCAGGAGTAGATGTATTTGCCTATGATTGTCAAGTAAATTTACCATTTATTGAATTAAATAAAAGAATTAGGATAAAATTATAATTTAAATTTAATTCCTTCTAAAGTACCTCTAAAATAATTATTCCATATTAAAACGTTTTGAAAACAATGAATATTATTTAAGCTTTTGTAAAATTAAAAAAAGTGATGAAAAAACGATTATTTGATTAAAAATTTTGAATATTTTTTTCTTAGACATTGTAGATTTTCTTTACATCTTCTTGAAGAAATATATAGTCAGTAATTAAACCAATTATTATTAAGCAATACAAAATAGAAGCAGCTACCATTAGTATCCAAGCCATTTTTTTGTCCGAAATTAACGCCAGATATCCTCCGGATAATGATAAAATTCCCGTTATAAAGCCCATTGGTATTAAAAACAATAAAGTACTGTATATTTGGTCTATTGTAATAAAAGTATCACCAGCATTAAACCCGCCAGTAGGAAAAATTTCAGACAATAAATTTGGGATAAATGTTGGATCTGTCAAATATAAGTATAAAATAGCCGCTGGTAAAATTAATAACCCAATACCTGCTAGCAAATATAGAATCGCTAATATCTTTATCATTAATGGCTTCTCCATTTAGATTCGACCCTTATATTTGATTTTTATAAAAATATTATTTTATATACATTTTTTCTCACAAACAAGGCGCTCAACCTTGCTGTTAAACTTAACTCGATACTTTAGGTTAAGTTATCATCCAATTGTGAGAGAGATTTTATTTTAACCTCAGGTTGAGGCTGGAGGTATAGGTGTAGAGGTATTTATCAAAGTCATAACTCCTAAACCTATAATTACTACAGCAAGTGATGCAATTAATGCAAAGATTAAAACTTTCCAATTTGGAGATTTTCCGGTAATTCCTGAATAGATTAGAATTATAGTAGCCGTGTAACCAAATGCACATAGTGGTCACATATGTTTTAAGATAGATAGACTGAAAATCTCGAATGTTATCTGCCAAATAAGTGTTAATACACCTAAAATCGTGAACTTATTAAATTTGGACATTGTATTCACTTTCAAGGTTTTGTGATTTTTAGAAATATAAGATCATAATTTTAATTTAGATATAAGATCATAATTTTAATTTAGTATAATAAAATTTTGAATGCTGTTAATTATGATTTACAAATATATTTTTCATATTATCAAATTTTTATAAATAATTTTTATTTCGATTCAAAAATAGATATTTTTAATCAATATATTTTGAAAAATATATAGTT
>CAZYEE010000307.1:0-4506 GCA_964646355.1 uncultured archaeon
GGGACAACACTAAAACCTGTGACTCCATCATTCTTTATTGCTTCAAGAATATCTCGGACTATAAAACGGCGATGCACGTATACTTCTATATTTAATTGAGCTAAAGTTAGAAGGCCCAGTGTAGCTGCAGTATGAAATAGGGGCATCCCTGGAATCAGTGTCTTATCATTAGGATCAAAAGTCCCCGTTCCAACTGCAGATGAAACTACAAGTATTGGATTTCCAGCTACACTTCTGTGTGGCATAACTACTCCTTTTGGGGCACCAGTCGTCCCTCCTGTATATTGAATAAATGCAGGTTCAGTATCTTTTAAAGAGCCTATATTTGGTTCATTAGTTGGATAATCATATAATGCTTTAAAATCTATTTGTTTTTCTCCAATTTCGCCAGTATCGGAAACACAGATCCAATTCTTTACTGATTTATTGTTTTCTTTAAGAAAATCTATATAATTTTGGAATCTCTCTCCAAAGATGAAGGTATTTGGAGTGCAATCATTTAACATGTATAATATCTCTTTTTTACTTGACATATAATTTAATGGCACACATAATGCGCCTATTTTTGGAATAGCAAAATATGATATAACCAATTGGTCGCAATTTTCTAATAATAATGCTACTCTAGTCCCTTTTTTTACACCCATTTCTTTTAATGCATTTGCTACTGAATTAACTCTTTCATTTAATAGCTTCCATGTATAATCTCTGCCTTCAAAATGAAGCCATATGTCGTCTGGATATAATGTTGCATTTCGTAAAACAATATCGCCTATCAATACCATTAAGATCACTTTTCTAATTTATCTGATATTTGATTCTTTTTCTCGGAATTTATAAATATATTGTAATTTAAATATTTCAATTCTCCCAATTTTTTATTTTTTACATTTTATCTAATGTATTTAATTAATTTTCAGTCAGAATAAACAATATATCTTAAAAATAAAATATATATTGAATAAAAATCATATTTTTTATTATTTGAATTAAATATTTAATGAAATATGGAGTGAATATTATGTCTAAATTAAAAAAATTATTTTTTAGTTCTAAAATAAAAGAAATTTTAAATGACCTGCTTGAAATCAATTCATCTATAAACAGTTTCATTGATAACTTCCCAGAGATTAAGCTTGATATTAACTTACAACGAATCGAGTTATTAAAACAAGATTTAGTAGAAAACAAAACGAAACTACAACTTTTAGTAAAATTGGGAAATAAAAAGACTAAACACGGCAAATTACTACTTTATGAGCTCCATAATATAGCAGTTAGAGCAAATAGATCCACTGAATTATTTAAAAGCGGTTTAAAAAATGAATATGAATTTAGTCAAATGATGAATGATATCTATAAATTTATTGACAAAACTGAATCTACTCTAACACAGTTAAAAAATCTTCCATACCCTAATATCGGCATTACGGTGGCTGGATATATTCTTAGTTTTATTCCATTCTTCAATTTACTATCAATTGTGTTTGGAGGTTATATGGCATTTTCCAACGACCGGAGAGCTCAGATCAACGGATTACTCATGATATTAATTACAATTGCACTCGTTTTATTAAGTTTATATATATAAATTCAATCAGATGCTGAAGATGGAAAGGTTTGAATTAAAAGGAATTGTGAAATCAATTTCAATATCCGCATTGATTTTATTTGCTATGTATATCTGGACGTTGCAGCCTGACATGCTCAATTATAAATCGGTTCTCAATAATTCCTGTTATAACTTATGGGCTCTTGCACCATCTACCGTATTACCAGGTGAAAATTTTACTATCCATGTTCAAGCATGGGATAAATGGGAAAGATTAGCATCTACATACACTGGAAGAGTAAAATTCGATTTAATAAGCTATAATTTTACAAATTTAACTAAATTTTCGGCTAATAAATTGCTCCCTCAACCATATCAATTTACTGGTGTTGTCTTTGAACAAGGACTTATCCCAGCTTACAAACTCTCAAAAATTACTGGGAAAGATTGCGGAAAACATTCATTTAATATGATTATTTATGATGAAGGGATTCATTATGTTAATGTTTCAGATGATCAGGGACATTTCACATTAAGCAATCCAATCATAGTTAAGGCCAATTTATCAAAAAGGTTATATTGGGGCGATATTCATGGGCATTCTGCATTATGTGATGGTTCCGGCTATTTAGAAGATGTATGGCGATTTGCTAAAGAGGTTACATATCTTGATTTTGCCGCAATAACAACACATGATGACTGGACGGATTATTATGGGACTGCTCCCAATTTTGGTGTCTTATGGGAGATTGCAAAATCATCAGCAAATCGATGGTACGAGCCTAATGAGTTTGTAACGCTTGTCGCGTATGAATGGACAGCACAACTTAAAGGCTATGGACATATGTGCGTATATTATAAAGGTAATGATGGGCCCATGTATTCATCATCATATCCTGAGTATGAATCTCAAGACAAATTATGGAATGCTCTTCGAGAATGGAAAACAAGAACTGGATCTGATGTAATTACAATACCCCATCATACCGCTTATAAAGATAGTACGATGTATTTTGATTGGGGATTTTATGATCCAGAGTTTGTTCCTTTAGTCGAGATATATTCGGCACATGGCTCAAGTGAAAAAATTGGTGGACTGCAACATATTACAAAATCAAATCCTAACCATGGTTATTATGTTCAAGATGCGCTCGCAATGGGTTATAAAATCGGACTTATGGCAAGCTCTGATCAACATGATGGTAGACCCGGTCATTCAATTCTTCATACGGATGCAAATACTAGATTTCAATATCCATTTACAATGATTGGTCTAGTTGGTGGAGGTTTCAGATTCGGTGAAGACCATAAAGGTGGGCTAATTGCGTTATACTCAGAAAATCTAACCCGTGAAAGTATTTTCTCATCCCTAAAATCCCGTTCATGTTATGGCTCAACTCAGGTTAGTCGACCATACATTGAATTTTCCATTAATAATGTTTCAATTGGTGTAAATGATTCTACCGTCTATGTAAACAATCTGACATCCTCTAGAACAATCAGAATTTTTGTAGCAATGGATGGAAATTTTAACAATAACACAATAAAAAATATAACAATTGTAAAGAATAACGCAGATTTCATCTCGGTTTCGCCGAATTCATTAGTTTTTAGATATGAATACACTGATACAGCTCAGATGACTGGAATGAATTATACATTTGGAATCGAAGTTAATGGTCAATATAAAATAACAGAAAATTCAAAAAAATACTTGCCTCAGTTCTCAAAAAATAATCCCCCTTCAACTAATTGGAATGGTATTGATTACTCTGATATTACTGACGTTTATTATATCAGAATTGAGCAATATAACGGAAATCTCGCTTGGATTGGGCCCATTTGGGTAAAAATAATATAACATTGCATAATTTAATCGATCAAAAAATCCTTTTTTCTAATTTTACACATTTTTTTGCCATATAAGCGTTTATTATAAAGATATATTTTCTCTGATTCAATTTTAACAATTTTAATAAACGATTAAAGCTTGTTTCAAGAAACTTATTATGCTTGGAAAAAAATAGCGTGAAGTGATTAAACTGGGCTCCCAAACACATGAATAATAGCATTTTAGACAATCATTACAAAAATAACAATTATCTGGTTTTGTTGGTAATATCTCTCCTGTGGTGCCGATCGAAATATTCGTCCATGTATATCTACACTTACCATAATGACCTTTTATTAATATTTTACGATATGGAAGTGTATTAACAAGGTATCTTGAACTTGATTTCATTAATAGTTGACCAAGTTTGGTTCTTAATTCTTTAGAAGTTGGTGCACATGGCTGAATATTAATCGGTACTTGAAATTTTTCTGCTAGATTAATTAATTTTGGAACTTGGTCTAAATTACCTTCTGGCAATTCTGGGAGCATATTCTTGTCAAAAACTGTTGTAGCAAAACCAAATGGAATATTCAATTTCTTATACTCAATAATCGCTTCCATAATCTTTTTGAATAATCCTCTTCTTCCTCGAATTATGTCATGAATCTCTCCAATGCCATCCAAAGAAATTCCAATTATTGGCCTTTTTCTAAAAGGAAACTTTTGAATTACAGGCAGTATATTATTTAGTCGGGTTCCATTAGTTGAAATCTGTGTTTTTATTGAGTTATTGACACCGATTTCAATTATTTTTTCAAATTCTGGATGTAATGTAGCCTCTCCACCTGTTATTTGTAAATATAGTGGTCGGAATTTTCTCAAAACTAGTTTGAATACTTTGGGACTAATATGTCGTTTTTTTCTTCTAACAGACTCATAACAAAAACTGCATTTCAAATTACAAAAATCAGTGACTTCACAAATGACACTTAAAATTACCATGTTATAATTATATTTTTCAAACCAAATTTTATATTATATATACAATTTTTCATTTTATACATCGATTTAGATGCAAAAATGAACTTTATTTTTCTATGAATATCTCTTCGAATATTCA
>CAZYEE010000308.1:0-4482 GCA_964646355.1 uncultured archaeon
ATTAAAAAATTCTTATAAAATAATAAGGTATAATTTTTAATTCAAATTATATATTACGAAAAATAAATAATCATAATTATAACATAAAATTTTAAAATAAAATAATTAAAAATGATGAATTCTAAATGTTTTTAACAATTGAAGATGGATTAAAGATCTATTATGAAGATTATGGAGATTCAAACGCATTAACACTTTTATTTATTCATGGATGGGGTGTTAGCTCATCTCTTTGGAGTGAACAAGTGTCGTTTTTTGTAAATAAAGGCTACAGGGTTATTACTTTTGATTCTAGAGGACACGGAAGATCCGATAATGGAGATGCTATTAAAAATAAACCACTCTCAGAATTCCTAATTTCAGACATCCAAAAACTAGTATCTCACCTTAATATTAAAAAACCATATGGTCTAATTGGACATTCTGCTGGAGGGGCTGTTGCTATTTCATTATATTTTAAAAATCCACAAGATATTTTATTTATATGCTTAATCAACTCCTCTTATACCTTATATGAAAGGATTGATGAGAAGGTATTTTGGCATCTATTCCCAGAGATGATAAAACTTGGCTTAAATCCAATCATAAAAGAGTCGTATAAACATATTTTAAAGAGAGCTATACCATTTATCGCAAATGTACTTGATAAACCAAAAAGCAAAGTAGAAATGTGGGTCAATGATATCATAAATGTGAGAATAGATACATTATTTGAAGAGTTGAAACATCTTAAGAAACATGATATAAGAAATAGATTATCCAAAATTCAAGTCCCTTGCTTGATTATAGCTGGAGAATATGACCTTCTAACGCCACCCATAAAATCCAAAACATTACACAAACTTATTCCTAATTCCGAGCTACATATCATTTCACATGTCGGTCATCTTTCAATAATTGAAAAATCTGATGAAGTAAATAGAATAATTTTAGATTTCATAAAAAAGATCGAAAATAAAGA
The DNA here is from genome assembly GCA_964646355.1 of uncultured archaeon. Classification (GTDB taxonomy): domain Archaea; phylum Asgardarchaeota; class Lokiarchaeia; order Helarchaeales; family HEL-GB-B; genus HEL-GB-B. The sequence continues at coordinate 962 of CAZYEE010000308.1, forward strand.
ATTTCAAACAAATGAAAAGTAAATTAATTATTCTAAAATTGTTTTTCAAATAAAATAATACATATCCTGTTGAATTTTAAAATTCAAATATATATTTTGGATCTTCATATATACATTATCCTAAATATTTAATCTTAATTAACTATATCAATAATTTTCATCAAATTTTTTCCAAAAAATAATTTTATCCTCAATAATACTATTTAAATATCTTTTAATTTCTTCAAACATATAACACCAGTTATTTAGATATCTATTTATTTGATAACTCAAATTGCCGATAAAAATTTAATTGTTAATAAAGGGACTTTTAAATTGATAATATCAAAGTCCTAAATAAATTTCAGAAAGAAATAGCATTTCAGAACTATATAGTACATATTTTCTTATTTTATTACGGATTGGATGCGTTCAACAATGAAATGTAAAGGATTCAAGTCATATTGTGGTAAAGAAGTAATAGTCTATTTGAACTATATAAAGAGAGGATTCTGCAAGGAACATTTTATTGAATTTGAATTAAAAAGGATGGCAAGGACTATAAAAAGATATAATATGATTAAGGCTACTAAGGATAAAATCATGGTCGCATTAAGCGGTGGTAAAGACAGCACCGCATTACTTGATATGCTTGTATCATATTATAACATGGTCGATAAGGTGGAATATAGACCAAAAATCGAAGCGATCCATATTAACCTTGGAATTGATGCTAATTCCTACTCTGAAAAATGCTTGAATAGCACTACCAAATTATGCGATATGCTCGGTGTTCCTCTTCATATTATTGACCTGAAAAAAGAATATGGATTTAAAATCTCAGATTTTTCACAAAATAAAAAATTCATAAACAGAAAACCATGCTCACTTTGTGGGGTAGTTAAACGATACATTTTAAATAAATTTCCACGTGATTTAGGCGCCACTAAAATTGCTACTGGGCACCTTTTAGATGATGAAGTAAGCACATTAATGAAAAACCTAATCTATGGGCCCGTAGAAAACTTAATTCGTATGTCTCCAAAACTTGAATCAATAAAAGAATTAAATCTTTTATCTAGAATTAAACCTTTATACGAAATCTCCGAATTTGAAACCTCTAATTATGTAAAACTTAAAAACTTACCTTATGTTTCAGATAAATGCCCAAACGCGATTACTAAAACTATGAAAATGAAAGAAACACTGGAACATCTTGAAAAAAATTTTCCAAATTCAAGATATTTTCTATTGAGAAATTTTAATAAATATTATCAACCTGCTATTAAATCAATGTATTCAGTTGAAATAAAATCCACCACCAAGTGCAGAAATTGCGGACAACCGACGTCTATTGATCTATGTTCATTTTGTAGAATTCTTGAGAAATTCAATTCAGATTGATTAGACTAATAAAAATATATAATTTAATAAAATTTTAGTTTATAATTCAAAAAACTCTACTAATTTTATTTGTAATTCATTTAATTCATATATTTTATATATCAATTTATCAATTTTATTTTGAAGATATTGTACTTCTGAATTTATTTTATTTAATTCATTATGATCTGCATTTACTTTATTTGATTTATTTGAAAAATTATGTTTAATATGATTTTTTAATTCACATATTTTTTTTACATAATAAATAATTTCATTCATTATTTTCTCATGAGTTATAACTATTGGAATACAATTCTTTCTTAATTTTTGAGGCTCATATTTTTTATATTTATTTCCATGGTATTCCTGCCCAAAAACTTGATACCAAAATGTAGCAAGCTTACTGTTCAATATACCTGCTAAATAATAAGGATTTAATTTTAGAGGAACAATCATAGAATTAGTACCTTTAAATACAGAAAAAGCGGTATCTATAGCAAAAGTATTTTCCTTGGCAGTCCTTCTTGTCAATAATTTTATTGGACTGCTCTTAATTATTTTAAAATTCCGGATATTTGGAAAAAACCACCACTTACCTTCCTTTTTCTTAATTCTTGTTGCTAATATTTTATATAACATACTACATTTATCTTTAACCTCATTAAGATTCCCAATTTCATTTAAAACTATCCAATATTTCTTCGAGTAATTGATTACGTATTTGTCTATTTCATTGGCATTGTAAATGACAGGGAAAACAAATTTTTTTTCGTAATCCGATAATTTCTCATATATTTTCTCATCGACTTCAAAAGTTGGAATTTCTTTGATAGGCGGTTGAAATCCACCCCTCACTATAAAGTGATCTTCATCATTTAAATAGATAATATTATCTAGATTATTTATATGAAATTTTATTTCTTCTAATTGTGGGTCATAAAAGTTCCAGTTTTGATTTATAATTTCGCTGTAATTTTTTTTAACTGGGAAATTTTCAGGTAATGTAAGATCAAATTTTAGTAATGTTAAACATACTTTTTCAAAATCAGTAAATCTAATAAAGCAGTCAAATACAAATCTATCGGATGAAAAATTATTATTTATTTCCATGAACAGTATCAATGAATTAGTTCCAATATATTTACCCTCAGCATTTTTAAATATTTTTAATCCAGGTGTAAGTCTAATCAATTTAATCGAATTAGATTTTTCTAAAAAGTAATCTCTAAATCTTCTTGCATATTTTTGATTCAACCATTCATGCGGTAAAATAAACGTAATTAGTCCATTGTTTACTAAATTAATTGATTTGACCAAAAAAAACAAATACAAATTTGGATGAGCATCTTCATGTTTTAGGCGGCATTCAAATTCCAGATCAATGAATTTTTTATGCTCAAGAAATTTTCGGTTTAAAATTTTATACCATGGAACATATGGAGGATTACCAATAATTACATTGAATCCCTTTCTACACCCATCTAATAGACCTCCCTCCTTATCGAAAAAAATATTACTATAGCATAATACAAATAATTTTGACTCATCATTAAAATGATTTTTAAAACTTCCAAATAAATCAGTATTATATATTAGCTGTTTAAAAATTGCTCGTTTTAGTAATTTAACTTCATCCAGTAGTTGAAAATGAAATGGATTCTCTGTAATTCGCTCTCTCAGTTCTTTTAAATTTATAATACTCTCTTTATATTTTTTAGATATATAGCTAACTAATTTATTATCTTCAGGTTGAAGTATATAATCTGCATTTGAAGTATTTAAATTCCAAATTAAATTGCAGAAATCTTGAAATAATAATATTCTATAATCTTGATTACTCAAATTTTTTAGAAATTCAATCCATAGATTTAAAATTGTAATTCTTAATGCATTCTTATCTAAATCATTGATAAATAGATGTTTTAATATAATCTTCAATAAAAACTCGACTTTATTGTTAGAAATATCTAAAATCCCACTAATTCTTTTAAGAAAATTGAATTTCTTTTTTTGATTCATTGGTTTTTGTTTTTCTTTTTCAAATTTTTTCAATTCATTTTTCAAGAAATTAGATAAATCGGCATATTTTTCTATTAAAAAATTAAAGGATTTCAAAATAAATATCCCGGTTCCACAAGCTGGATCAAGAATTTTAA
>CAZYEE010000309.1:0-4465 GCA_964646355.1 uncultured archaeon
TGACTAAATATAGATTAATAAAAAATAATATTGCACCAATAAAATCAATATATGCAGTAAGACTATCTGAATTAATCCTATATTATGAAAAAGAAAATGGTTAAAAATAATTAATTCACTTTTTTAATAATAATACTTACATTTTTTAATAACTAATTATTCTAACGCTAATTTTAATCCAAAATAAAATTAAAAGTGTAAAATAAAATTAAAAGTGTAAATTAATATCAAAATTCTATTTTTATTTCTCTTAATTCTTTAGCATTTTTTTCAGGAATAGATGCATTTATTATGGTACCTGTTCCTCTTTCTACTCCTCCTAAATATTTCTTTTTACCATATCCTCTTTGTAGAACTATAAATTCTATATAATAATGAAAATAATGATAGTTTTTTCCAGTAGTAGGTCTTTGATGGAATGCCATAATATAATCTAATTTATCTGGAAATCTTAAACGATATTTTTTCAATATTCCTTTTAAAATTAATGCTAAATTTTTAACTTCTCTTTTATTTAAGTCTAATAGACATTGTAAATGTCTTTTTGGATATATATGAGTCCCGTATGCATATTGAGCGAAAAAGGGTATAAAACATATGAAATCATCATTCTCGATTATGATTCTTCGTTTATCCTCTTTTTCAAATTTGATAATATCACAAAATAAGCAATTATTATGCTTTTCATAATATTTTTTTGCAGAATCAAGTTCTGTTTGGATTCGAGGAGGAATGAATGTAAATGAATAAATCTGACCGTGAGGATGATCTAATGAAACCCCAATATCCGTTCCAGTGTTTTCAAAAATAAAGACATATTCTATTTCATTTTTATTTCCGATTTCTTCAAATCTATTTGTCCATAATTCTATTATCTTTGTTATATGATCAAGTGGTAATTGCTCTAATGTAGTATCATGATCTTTAGTATACAAAATGACTTCGCAAACACCTTTTGCAGGCATAACGGGAAATAAATCAGTTCCCTCAACATCTGGATCTGGGGCTCTCATTTGTAGCGATGGATATTTATTAGGTAAATACTTTACAATCCAATCTCCTTCTATCTCTTCTCCACCCGGACAAAAAGGACAGCTTCTCTCCATCATCTTCTCTTTTTTATGGACTTGTGGTCTTTTTCCTCTATGTCCCGCAATTATTGTCCATTCATTTAATATAGGATTCCATCTTAATTCTGTCATTTTTCAACCCTAACTAAAATTCTAACTAATAAATAATGATTAAATATAATTTTTTAATATAATTGCCTTAATTTATTATTGGTAAATCAAACAGCCTATTTAAAAATTAAAAAACTTGTCCTCTCCTTTAGATTCAAAAACTTTTTTTAAGGAAATTTCATAATGAAGATTTCTGATTTTTTTTAGAAAATTATTAATAATTTTTGATTATATTGAATTGATAGTAATAAAAAACAAAACACTCCGAATATTTTCTTATAAAATGGAAGGAATTTGGTAAAATGAAAGATTCAAAAGATGGTGGAATAAAGAAAAAACTTCTATTTGGACTAAGTGCTATTCCTGACCAGTTAACATACCAAGCATTCACGTTTCTTGTATTTACTTTTTATTTTTCAATAGTCGGACTTAATATGAACCAGTTATGGATCGGATTTATTGTCTGGGGTATCTGGAACGCAATAAATGATCCACTTCTTGGATTACTTTCAGATAGGACAAAAATTTTCAAAAAATTCGGTAAAAGGAGGTTCTATATTACTATTGCATTCGCACCTTTATGTATTATGATGATTTTTATTTTTACAATACCGTCTACCAATACTACACTAAATTTTATCTACTTTTTATTGATTATAATATTAAATGAAGGAATTTACACTATGTACTCGGTTAATGTGAACGCTCTTTTCCCGGAAATGTTCCCAACTGAAAAAGAAAGGGCATCAGCCAATATTTATATTAAAGGTTTTACTGTTTTTGCATTAATTTTTGCTACTGTTGTTCCAACTATCTTGATTGAGCCAATGGTTCCTACTGGTTCGATAACAGCGGCTGAAATTTATCCTAAATATATTTTTAACGGGATTTTTCTTGCTATCTTAACGGCTATTATGGGTTTGCCATTCATCCTTTTTGGTATAAAGGAACGTCCAGAATATGCTAACGATGTGGATAAAGCTCCAGGATTTATCAAATCTGCAAAAATAACGCTGAAAAATAAAACATTTCTCATATTTGTAACAGCAAATACTTTTGTCTGGTATGTATTTGGTCTACTACCTACTATTTTTCCTTTATATGCTGCACACGTTCTTAAAATAAAACCCGAAGAGACATTTCTATCTGGACTTCCCTTAATCGCTGCATTTATAGTAGCTGCCCTAACATTTAGTATTCATCGAAAATTGGGCAAAAAATACGGGTTCAGAAATGCATTCATATTCTCGTGTATTGTATGGGCTCTTTCAATGATACCTTACGCATTTCTTGGCGAAGGCGATATTATCCCTTGCATAATTGTCACAGCTATAGTTGGATTCCCATTATCTGGTGCAATGTATTTTGTAGATATTCTAATCAGTGATATTATCGATGAAGATGAAACGAAAACAGGCTGTAGAAGAGAAGGTAGTTACTATGGAATGAATGCATTTTTACATAGATTCTCTATACTTTTAAAAATTACAACTATTGCTCTGGTATTCACAGGGGCAGGTTGGGCAGAATATACACCTAAACCTAATGTAAATGTTATTTTAGGTCTAAAAATGTTGATGGTTTTATTCCCAATTTTAGCCATATGCGTTACAATCGTTTGTCTTTACTTCTTCCCACTACATGGGGAAAAACTAAAGAAAATGAGAGAAACTCTGGATGAAATTCATAAGAAAAAAATCGCTGAATGCTATCAGAAATAAAAATAACTCTTTAATCAATAATAAATTCTTTTTTCTATTATCCTATCAAAATTCCTTTTTTATATTTCAAAATTGAACTACCTTTTATAATACATTTATCGATAGCATTCCGAAATATTTCTGTTTCTATTAAGAATGCTATTTCTCTCCATTTTAATTCAATAAAATTTCGTATATTCTTAATTGTTCATATTTACTCATTTAATGATAAAAAAGATTATATTATCCAAAAAATTAACTAAGTATTTTCCCATATTTTTCATTTTAATATTCTCAATATCTTTTTGAACATGTCCTACAGCTCGTTAGTTAAAAGATTTTTATATCTCAGTTTAAAAAAATATTCAATTTATATTCTATTAGATTTTTCCGTGTTTATATTAAAAAATTTATTATAGTGCATTCCAATTTAAATTAAGAAAAATTTTTAAATCTATTAAAGAAAATTTAAGGTACATAAAATTTAACTAAACAAATAAAAAAATATTTTATTTTAAAAAAAATCAGATATATAATCCTATTATAAACTAAAATATTACGAGTTTGGTAAAAATGGGAAAAATTGATGAAGTTAAAAAATTAATTGAAGAAGGAAAGTTTGAAGCTGAAAATCTTCCAACTTTCTTAGGTGCCTTAGAAGAACTTTCACAGACCAGTGAGGATCTTCAGGACGAACTGGAGGATTTATATTAGCTTAAATATAGCTGATATACCTCAGACAGACGACGTCAAGATCCAATTTGATGTAACTGATAGTGTGAAAGCTTGGATCAAAGTAGAGGATCACAAATTAACTACTGGAATGGGCGAGATAGACGATCCTGACGTAACCTTACAAATGAATGAAGAAACTGCAAAAGGTATGTTCACTGGAGAAACTGACGCCGCCAGCGCATACATGCAAGGCGACTTGAAAATTATAGGTGAAATGGCAAAAGCCATGAAATTAAGGGCACTTATTGAAATAGTCGCTGAAGAATTAGATATTGAATTTGAATAAATTAATAAACAATTTTTTTTTTATTTTTTTAATTTTTAAGAGTAAGCTTAAAATTTTTTGTTAAAGTTCAAAATTCTATTGAATCTTAAATTGGTTTTTAAGTTAACAAAAAAATTTTAGCTTGTCAATTTTTAAATTGATTTTAGTTTTAATTAATAGAATTTAATGATATTTTTATAGAATTTAATGATATTTTGGAAAAATGATCTTTAATATTAAAGTAAATATAAAATGCATAATTTATATCATAAATTTTCTGAAATTTTTTGGAATTTTAACAAATATAGATGCAAATTAAATGAAGAAAGTGATAAAAAACTAAATAGTAATAACATAACCAAAATAATTGAGTCATTTTTAATTCTCGTTTTTTATTATTTTAAAATAAAGAATTCAAAGCGATTTGGAATATAAACAATTTTTTATAATAATAAAGATAATTAAAAATATAAAACACTTAACAAATTTCTACGAAATTAGTTTCCAATGATAATTTTTTTTGTGTAGTAAAAAAATATAAAACGCCTAACAAATTTCTGTCGAAATTAATTTCCAATAAAAAT
>CAZYEE010000310.1:0-4457 GCA_964646355.1 uncultured archaeon
TCATCTTTATTTATTGATTGAGTCAAATTCTCTCAACCATCCATTTAATTATTAATTTTAGCATTATAATTTCTATCATTTAACTCTATAACTATCATTTTTAAAATTTAGACTTCTTGGGGCACGGCTGATTTTTTATTTGTATTTATAAATTTACCTCTCTAATTAAAAATCTTTCATTCTTTAAAAATTGATCTAATTTTTCATATATTCGATATATTCTTAGATATATACTTGAAAATTGTTAAATTTATTAGATTTAGGATGATTTTAACTAAAAGTAATTTTAACTTTTTCAGATTTTTTCTAACAATTCCAGGTATATTTAATTACCACGGAATTTATTTATTTTAAGACTTTATAGAGGTTTGAACAATTTATAGAGGAGAAATATAGTCCTTTTTAAATTAACTAAGAGGATATTATGAAACAATTTATTTTTCAATTTATGATTAAGTTAAAACTTAATTCAATTTCTTTTTATTTTTTAATTCTATTGAAATGAAATCAAGTATTTTTTTGGCAATGGTTTTTTTATCATCTAATGGTAGGTGTATTACATTATTTTCTGTTATTAAGTAAACTTCATTTGTATTAGTTCCAAAACCTCTACGTTCCCGTCCTACATCATTTGCGACCATTAAATTAGCTTTAGCTTCTTGCATTTTTTTTCTGGCTCTTTTAATTAACTCCTCTTCTGAAACATGGTATTCTGCTTTAAATCCGCAAATATAAACTTGATCATCGACTTCCCGTGCCATATCGATACATTTCGGGGTAGGTTTTAATTTTATTGATAGATCAGGAATTCTAGAGGAGACTTTACCTTCAAATTGTTTTTCTGGTGTAAAATCACTGATTGCTGCTGAACAAATAAAAGCATCATATTTCTCGCTTTTTAATTCATTAACTATTGCGTTAGCCAAATCCTCAGTGGAAACCACTTTGATACTTTTAAAGATTGAAGGAATCTCAACACTGGTACCGACTCCATAAATTAATGTAACATCGGCACCCCGTTCCTTTGCATTAATTGCAATTTCTAGTCCCATTTTTCCACTTGCAGGATTACTAATATAACGAATAGCATCTATATACTCTCTTGTTGGACCAGTTGTAATTAGGAATTTTAGCCCTTCTAAATCTCTTGTCTTTCCTACAAGCTCATCCACAACGAATTGGGTTATCTCATCAATTCTGGCCAATTTAGCCTTTTTCTCCTCAATTCTTGGCTCAATTATTTTAACGCCGTAATTTTTCAATTTCTTGATATTATCAATGACGATTGGGTGCTTGAACATCGTCTGGTGCATTGCTGGAACTATTACGATTGGAATTCCTGTTCCAAATGCCGTGGTTACTACAGTAGTGACAGTAGTATCATCAATTCCACATGCAATTTTACTGATAGTGTTAGCTGTAGCGGGACAAACTAATACCAGATCAACATGCCCTACTTCATCTCCCGCTAATGTAATATGCTCTACCCTACCCGTTAATTTTGTAATAACTTCGTTCCCTGTAGCCCACTGCAAAATATTAGGATTCAAGAGTTCTGTTGCTGCTTTGGTCATTACTGGATATACCTCCGCACCAAGTCTCATTAAATTACGTGCAATAATTGGAGCTTGTGTTGCAGCCACGGAACCAGTCACACATAACGCAATTTTTTTACCTTTCAAAATATCGGCTTCAGTTCCTATTATTGTTTTTGAAGAATGTTTGTTGTACAAATCTCACACCTAATTTATTTTCACTGAATCTATGTTTTTAAATTTTGCACATTATTCATTAATTAAAAAAGATCATCAGAATTATATACTTATTCCATAATAGATGGCTTAATCCAATCATTGAAAAAATAACATAATAGATATTTTTGTTAGAATAGATAATAAATAATAAATTCAACATTTCAAAATTAATATCTTCATTTTTTATTCAAATACAAAAGTCATAAACCTCATTTTTTGATGAATTTATTGTTTAATTCTTCAATAAGTGTTTTTATTTTTTTTAACGATAATTTTAAGAATATTTATTCTATATCATATTCTAATCAATTTAAATCAAAAAAAATTTGTAATAAGGAATAGAAAATGGGCAATTTTGAAGTTTATAATGGAACAGATGATTATATCGTCTCAGAACAATTAAAAAATATTGTAAATGTTGCAATTGCATTGGGGCGCCCACTACTAGTCCGTGGAGAACCAGGAACAGGGAAAACTTTACTAGCTCATTCTATAGCCAAGGCATTAGGAAAGAAACTTATTGTCTGGAATATTAAAAGCACTACTAAGGCAAAAGATGGGCTCTACATATATGATACAGTTCAAAGGCTCTATGATAGCCGATTTGGCGATAAGGATGTATCTAATATAAAAAATTATATAAGATTAGGAAAACTCGGTGAAGCATTCGCAAGCGAAGAACAAGTCGTTCTTTTAATCGATGAAATTGATAAGGCAGATATAGAATTTCCCAATGATCTGTTGAATGAGCTAGATGAAATGTCATTTCATATTTTAGAAACTGATGAAACTATTAAAGCTAAGCATCGTCCTATTGTAGTTATAACATCCAATGCAGAGAAGGAATTACCTGATGCATTTCTTAGAAGATGTGTATTTCATTATATTGATTTTCCGGATCCAAATCTGATGGAAAAAATTGTATATGTTCATCATCCTAATATCAAAAAGACGCTACTATGGAATGCTATGGAAAAATTTTATCAATTAAGAAAAGTTCCTTATTTACGAAAAAAACCCTCTACCTCTGAGTTGATCGATTGGTTAGGCGTCCTTATTAAAGCTGGGATTACTGAAAAAGATTTGAAGGATAATATTCCTTTTATTGGCGTTTTAATAAAAAAAGAACAAGATTTGGAAAATTTAATGAAAAAACCCGAATATTCTTTTCTAAAGGCCAGTTCATCATATTAAATCCCTTTTATATTTATGAATTTAAGCGAGGTAAAATCTCTAATGTTTATAGATTTTTTTTACGAATTAAGAAATCATGGAATTCCAGTCAGTATAACTGAATTTATGTCTCTTATTAAAGCATTAGAGTTAGGCCTCGAAGATTGCAGCCTTGAAAATTTTTATTATATTGCACGTTCATTATTGGTAAAGGATATTGCATATTATGATGAATATGATCGGGTATTCATTAAATATTTCAGAGGAATCGAGATACCTCCGAGTATTAAAGATGAAATTTTCAAATGGCTCGAGAATGCAAAAAAATTAAATTTAACAGAAGAGCAACTAAAACAATTGAAAAAACTTGGACTCGAAGAACTATTAAAAATGTTTGAAGAAAGACTTAGAGAACAAAACAAAAGACATGATGGAGGAAATAGATGGATAGGAACCGGAGGCACCTCACCTTTTGGAAAAAATGGTTTTCATCCAAGCGGAATCAGTTTTTCAAGTAGTCATGGTACAGGAAATGCGTTAAAAGTAGCATTGCAACGGAATTATAAAAATTATAGACATGATATTCGATTGGACATTCGCCAAATTCAAACTTGTTTGAAAAAGTTAAGACGGTTTAAAAGAATCGGAGTTGAAGAAGAATTAGATCTGGATGAAACTATTGATAAAACGTGCAAAAATGGAGGAGAACTAGAAATAATACTTCGTCCTCCTAAAAAAAATAGAATAAAAGTATTATTAATGATGGATGCTGGAGGATCTATGAATCCGTATATTGAGGTTGTAAATAAACTATTTTCAGCAGCTCATTCTCTAAAATTTTTCAAGGATTTTAAATATTATTATTTTCACAATTGCGTATATCAAACCTCTTATAAGGATATGGACAATTTAGATCCTATTGAAACTAGAGATATTCTGCGGAAATGCGATGAAGACTATAAATTAATTATGGTGGGCGACGCATATATGGCGCCTTCTGAATTAATGGAAAGCGGTGGTAGTCTATATTATAACGATCAAGATGGTATTGCTGGTATAGTTTGGTTAAATAGATTAAAAGAACATTTCAAAAAATCAGTTTGGCTTAATCCAATGAATGAAAATTCCTGGGGTGGATACACAGTCCGAATAATTCGAAGTATATTTCCAATGTTTCCGTTAACAATCCAAGGAATAGAAGACGCAGTTAAATGCCTAATTTAATTATTTATATTCCCATACAATTTTTTTATATTATTTAAATACCTCGAATTTTTAAGTAATCCTCATTTATGATGAATTTACATGTCTATAAAATGTTTCATATGCGGAAAAAAAGGAAAAAAAGAAAATAATATCTCTTTTTATATCTATTGGATCGAGTATGAGCCGAATAAATGGTTATGTAGAGAATGTAAAGAAAAAATTATCGATTCATCTCTTCTAATTTATAAATTTAGTACTTTTGCTGATCATATAGGCTTTTAATGAATTCTATTATCACAAAGTGATTATTTTCATTGGAATAAA
>CAZYEE010000311.1:0-4455 GCA_964646355.1 uncultured archaeon
ATATGTCGTTGCGAAAACATAGGTATTATAAAGAACCGTAAGCATTCTAAAGGTATCCTTGAATTCTGAGGGCACAAATTTCATATCTTCACCAGGTGCCGTGCTCCGTGCACTATAAAATCTAAGAGCCTCAGAACCATATTGTTCTATTAATTCTTCGGGTGTTATTATATTCCCCAACGATTTACTCATTGGGACCCCATTTTCATCCATCACGAAACCATGCATATAACATGCATTAAATGCTCTCATTTGAGACGACACGATACTTGAGCTGGTCAGCGTATTAAACCAACCTCTGATTTGGTCTTTTCCTTCAAGGATAAAATCAGCTATTTTCCAGCCCTCATAACCTTCTTTACGTCCTACTGATGGATACACACTCCACATTGCAGCGCCAGAATCTAGCCAGACATCAAGCACATCAGGAATACGTCTTTTGGTTCCACCGCATTTACATTTCCAAGTAATTTTATCAATCCAAGGTCTATGTAAGTCATCTGGTATGCTATCAGTTTTCTGTTTAAGTTCCTCGACTGATCCTATAACCTCAACATCATCACATTTATCGCACTCCCAAATAGAAAGTGGCGTTCCCCAATATCTTTGTCTGCTTATACACCAGTCCATCAAATTAGAGATCCAATTTTCAAACCATCTGCCAGCAAATTCAGGCTGCCAGAAGATCTTTTTATTTTCATCGACCATTAAAGCGTTAAGTGCGCTCATTTTAAAGAACCATTGGGGTACTGTACGATAAATTAAAGGAGTTTTACATCGCCAGCAATGCGCATATTCATGCTCTAGCTTTTGATCGGATAATACCAAGCCTTTTTTCTTTAAATCTTCTATAATTATTGGGTCCGCTTCTTTTACATATAATCCCTTATATTTGACTTCCCCAATAAACCTGCCTTGCGAATCTAATGGGGAAAATGCTGGCATTTTATATTTGGAATTGGGCCCTCCTGCAATAAAATCTTCATTACCGTGTCCAGGAGCGCAATGAACCAGTCCAGTTCCACCCTTATCAAGAGTTACGAACTCACTACTTAATATTACAGTATGAATATATTCATTCGTTTTTTCAAGTTCAATATTATTAGGCACCTCTTCTGCTAAAGGAAATTCGTATCTTATTCCTTCTAGGTCCTTTCCTTCCAACTCTTCAATAATCTTATAGGACTTATTTAATACTCCACTTATAAAAATTGTCAGTGCCTTCGCTACAATCCAGATCTCGTTGTCGACCTCACATCTTACATAAGTTAAACCAGGATTCACCATAACAGCTAAATTTGCTGGTAGAGTCCACGGAGTCGTGGTGAAAATTATCAAGTATTCATTCTTTTTACCTTTAATAGGAAACTTTACAAAAAGAGCATAATCCATTACATTATAATATTCATATTCATGTTTTGCTAATGCAGTTTCACATCTAGGGCATGTATTTAGCGGCTTAGCGCCTTTATACAAATATCCTTTTTCAAATGCCTTTTTTAATGCCCACCAAATACCTTCTATATATTTATTATGGATAGTCATATATGGATTGTCCCAATCAAAAAAGCACCCAAGCCTCTTAAACTGTTTATTCATTTTCCATAAATTATTCAATGCAAATTCCTTGCACCTTTCAATAAATTTTTCTATACCAAATTCTTCGATCTGTTTTTTATTTGATATTCTTAATTCCTTTTCCACGATCACTTCAATCGGGAGACCGTGCATATCATATCCAGGATTTATACGAACATAATACTTCTTGAGCATCATTTTATATCTGATTATAATATCTTTGAGTATTTTATTCCAAGCAGTACCTAAATGTATAGTCCCCGTGGTGTATGGCGGACCATCAATAAACTTCCAATTCGGTAGATCCTTTGTTTGTTCCCATATTTTTTCAAATATTTTATTTTCATCCCAAAATTGTATTATTCGTTCTTCCATTTCTTTAAAGTTAATATTTTTTGGCAATTCTTTTATCGGCATTCAAGATCATCTCTAAAATCAAATAGATATGTTTGTTTTATCATTACTATTAATAATTTTTTCGAAAAATAGAGCCTTTGTGTTAAATAAAATAAGCCCTCATTTACGGCACCTTTAAATTTTACTTTTAGAATTTTATAAAAAATTCCTTTTAAAATTTTTGGTATAATACTAGGAATAGTAGATTTAATTTTAATGGAATTGATTTGATAGAGTTTTTGAATTTATGAATGTTATTTAATTGATTATTGTTTTTAATGAATTTATTAACAATTTACACCTTAATATTTACACCTTAATTTATGAAATTACATTAATTGGTATTTCTTAAATTTGTTAATTATCCTCTAATAATGATTCATCAAATTTATAAACCCGTCTACTTTTTGTTTTTGATGATTAAATTGCGCTATTAAAGCAAAGTAAATGTACTCACAACAAAGTTATAGCCAAATAAAATAATGAACATTGTAAAATATAACTTAATTATAAATATAGTTTTTAATTTTTATTTATATTCTTTTTTCAAGAGACTTTGATAAAAGATTTTTATTGGAAATTAATTTCGACAGAAATTTGTTAGGCGTTTTATATATTAGTATAAATTAAAGACGTAAATTAGTGGGAATTTTATTAAAAAAAGAAAGAAGGAAAAAAAATAAAAGAAAAAAAGTTTAAAAGTGGCTATAAATTATAGATGTGGAGATAAATTAAAAATATTAAATGCTAACATAATAATCAACAAAATTATAAAATAATACTTTAAGAAATCAAGTAAATATAAAATTATTAAAATAAAATTAATTTCACAAGAAAATCGTAATTTTAAAACATTAATTTAATTTTAAAACATTAATTATATGTTTATATTCTTTTTTCAAGAGATTTTAACAAAAGATTCTTATTGGAAATTAATTTCGACAGAAATTTGCTAGGTGTTTTATATAAAGATTGTAATCAATAGCCTAATAAATTTCTATAAAAATTGTTTTCAGACATAAATCTTTTGTTAAAATTCCTTAAAAAAGAATACCTTATAAAAAGAATATAATAATTCATTTTCAGGTTATTACCATGGAATACAACAAAAAAGAATTAGAAATTATCAAATATTGGAAGGAAATAGATTTATTAAGACTAGGTACTGAAAAAAGTGAGAATGATCCATTATTTAATTTTATAGAAGGGCCACCTACAGCAAATGGAAAACCAGGAGCGCATCATGTATTAACAAGGTCTATAAAAGACTTAATTAACCGATATAAATTCATGTCAGGGTATAGTGTGCCTAGAAAAGCAGGGTGGGATTGTCATGGACTCCCTGTAGAAATAGAAGTAGAGAAGGAATTGAATTTAAAGACAAAAAGAGATATTCTTAAAATTGGAATAGAGAAATTTAATAAACACTGCAGAGAGAATGTTTTCAAATATAAATCAGACTGGGAAGAGCTTACCGATAGAATGGGTTTTTGGTTGGATCTCTCCAATCCATATATGACATTATCAAACGATTATATTGAGTCGATCTGGTGGTCATTAAAAGAGATATGGAAACAAGGTCTATTGACAGAAGATTATAAGATAATAGCTTATTGTCCGAGATGTCAAACTCCTTTATCAAGTCATGAGGTATCACTGGGCTATCAAAATGTGGAAGATCCTTCAATTATTTTGAGATATCAATCAGCCAGCATGGATAATACATATTATTTGGTCTGGACAACAACACCATGGACCTTGGTCTCAAATTTAGCTTTAGCACTAAATCCGGATACTAGATATGTGTTAATAAAATATTTTGACAAAGATTTGAACAAAGAAGTGAATTATATATTAGCAAGAGATTGTCTTGAACAGGTTTTTGCTCCAGAAGATAAATTTGAGATATTAAAGGAATATTTTGGTTCAGATCTCGTAGACCAGAAATACATACCATTATATGATCTTTCAGACAAAATAGACTCAAAATATTACGATAATATTTATAGGACGGTTAATGGCGATTTTGTAACCACAGATCGTGGTACGGGTATAGTACATATTGCACCAGCATTTGGAGAAGATGATTTTCATATTGGTAAAGTTTATGATTTGCCGGTATTCAATCCCATTAATGAGGATGGTACTTTTAATGAAACTTTAGAGCTCGTAGCAAATATGTACTTTAAGGATGCTGATAAAATCATTCTAAAAGACTTAAGAACTAGAAAAATACTATTTAATCTGGGAACAATAAAACATGATTATCCATTCTGTTGGAGATGCAAGACCGCGCTCGTGTATTACGCTAAAAAATCATGGTTCATAAGAATGTCAGAAAGAAGAGATGATCTAGTTGAGTTCAACGAACGAATTAATTGGATACCGGATTATATTAAATATGGACGTTTTGGGAACTTTTTAGACGAGATAAAGGATTGGGCATTATCAAGAGATAGGTATTGGGGTACTCCATTACCC
>CAZYEE010000312.1:0-4450 GCA_964646355.1 uncultured archaeon
CGAATTTTATAACGAACCTCGTTTTCCTCATAATTACATTCTTCTTCTAAATAACTACCCCACTGGATTAATCGTTGCAAATAATGATTATCTATTTTCCCTTTTTCAGAGCTTGATAGTGATAAAACTTCTTTTTTAATTCTCTTTAACAACGATCTCTTATCATCAAGGATTGATTCAATATAGTTCGCTGCATTCTCTGATATATCCACCATTTCGCACGGTATATTGTGTTGTTTAAAGACATCTATAAGCGGATTGTCGTATAGAAATTCATCATCCGTGCGAAGCCCTCGCTCTATAGCGACGAAATCAGGCTGATATTTTTGAACTAAATTCTCAATAAATTGAATGTATTCTCTCGAATTAATTTTCGGATTAGAAAAAAAATCGAGCTCATTTTTAGGTGGTGGTTGTAGCCACCAATTCACTCTAAATTCGGTCTCCACTAAAAATAATTTTAGTGTTTTCTTTTTTAAAGGTTCTAATTCTAATACTTCCATTAATTCACCCCTAACTTTGTTGAGGCATATTTCGTATTTAAATAATTTTTCTTAATTTCACAAATTATCACAAAAATTCCCAATTCTTCAAGTGTTTGTTTCAAATCCAATACTAACTCTTCTGGTGTAAAATGAATTATATACAAAATATCTTCGTAATACAAAGAATCTTCATAAAACCTCACTATATCCAAAATTTTCTTAACGATCCATTGTGCTTTCAATTTAGTGTTAACATATTGTTGATTTTTCTGCAACTCTTCTTTCAAATACTCTATCCATGATTTTAGGTTCTCCGCTTTAAACGAAGTTTTATCCTCTAAACTCCTGTATTCCTTTTCTAATTCACTAATTTTTTCCTTCTTTTCTGCAATTTCACTTTCCAAATATCCCATTGCATAGGAGGGAATATCAACAAGGAAAAACGGCGTCAAGAGGTCATTTAGAAGCATTGCTAGGTTCGTTTCTTTAAACGATTCTACCTCCGTTGGTTTTAATGTGATCGTA
Organism: uncultured archaeon; assembly: GCA_964646355.1. GTDB lineage: Archaea > Asgardarchaeota > Lokiarchaeia > Helarchaeales > HEL-GB-B > HEL-GB-B. The sequence continues at coordinate 1,011 of CAZYEE010000312.1, forward strand.
GCGAAATTGACGTTATATTTCTCTATTATATTTTTTATAAAAACACTTTCGTCCTGTGTTAATTGATTATTATTTTTTTTAATTATAATCACAAAAATCTTTTTATTCTTTATTGGTTTTAATTCCAATACTTCCATTCTTCTTCACCAATTTTTATATCTTTTTCATATTTTCAAGTATAATCATCATGTCGTCTCATATATATCTAGCGTAAAAAAATTATAAACAAAACAAAAAGTTCATAAATATTTATATTCTATATATATTTAAAAGAAAGTATAAACATTCATATATAAATAAATTCTAAAAAAGTGATTGAGTTGGAAATAAGAAAAATACAAAGAACGGTCAGTGGAAGTTTCTTTATCACTTTACCAAAAACTTGGGTAACGGAATTGGAAATGGATAAGGGCACAGAATTAAAGATGGTCCCCGAACAAGACGGTTCGCTTAGAATATATCCCTTAAAAAATCAAGCAAAAATTAATCACGATTATATTATTGAAATAGAAAAATACTCCGAACCAAATTCCTTAGAACGATGTATCAATAATTGTTATATTCAAGGAGCTGATGTTATTACGATTTTATCAAAAGGTACCATTTTAAGCAATAAAAAACGGTTAATCAAAGAAACAGCCTCGAATTTGGTAGGATCTGAAATTTCAGAAGAATTTTCAAATAGGCTTACCATTAGAATATTAGTGGATCCCGTAAAATTCCCCTTGGCTAATTTAATAAAACGGATTTACACCTTAGTTTCTTCAATGCATGTGGACGCAATGAAATCATTTCAAAACTGCGATGAAATCTTGGCTGAAGATGTTATCAATCGAGAAAAGGAAGTATCTAAATTGTATTTCCTTATGTTAAGGCAATTAAATTTATCGTTAAGTTTCCGATTGAACATTGATGACATTTGTACAAGCGCTTTCAAAATAGATTGCGTGTTAGGAGTAATCTTAGCTCGTGAATTAAAAAAAATGGCGAATTATGCCGTAAACATTGCTGAACAATCTATTCGATTTAAAGATGTTAAGATTGAACCCGAATTAAAAGAAGACTTAATGAAAATGTCCCGCTTCATTATTAAAATACAACAAAACTCCATTCTCGCTTTTTTTAAGAACGACTTTTTACGAGCCAATAAAATATTGAATAGTGCCCAACAAATTATTGAATACAATTCAAAAATGGAGAACAAGATCTTGAAAACGATTAAGGATATAAATACGATCTTATACCTTATTACTATCAGCAGAAATCTACGGAACATTGCGAGCAGTGCGTTCTCGGTGGCCTATGAACTCCAAACAAAACATCACCCAAAAGTTATCCTCGAAAAACAAAATGGTTCGGAAGACTTGCCGGAGCCAATACTCCTTTAACAATTGGGTTAAAATAAATTGCTGGTGCCAAGCCTATGAGCACCTATATTAATTTCAATCGCCCACAAACTAGGGATTCGCGCACAGGATCATGGTTTTAGAGAACCACTTTGTAAGGATCTACCTTTGAGTACACTATAAGATTTTTAAACCTTTCTTTCAATCTACCAGTGCTCAATTCCTTTTATATTCAGTTAAATATCAGACCCATTTGAGCAATTTCGCGCTGCGAGCTAACATTTTGTATCTCATTAAATTGTTTTTCAAACGATCCTTGGATTTTAATATCCCAAATATTTAACTTAAATTCCGGATTACCATAGCGCATATAACTTGCCCATAGAATGTGGTCGGATCCATATTTATCAAAGATAATTTGTAATGCATATCGAAATGCGCTTCCGATTGTTTCTCCTTGGATAACCAATTTTTTGTAAAATTCTATTGCAAATTCGACACTTGTTATATCATTCACATAAGTAAAAGTTCCAATGTAATTTTTTACGTCTCCCATTAAGAAACCCGATGCGATTCCAATAATCTCATTTTGATAACTTTGCTCAGTCTCAGTGGCTTAGTCGTTATATTCGCAAGCATTCGCAAATAAAGTTGGAGGCATGGTGTATTCCGCAAGCATTTCTATGGTTAAAACTTATTTTTTCTCGTGATTAATTTACTACCTTCTTTCGCATATATTTTTTTCGTCAAAATAAGCATGTCCGGCATAATGCACAAAATCATATTGAGTTCGGTCCTTAGATAATATATTAAGTTTAATTTCTGCCCCTCTCTTATACTCTAAATGCTCTTTGATTCCATCTGGCTTAGATAACTCATTATAGATTTTATTGCATTCTTTTATCGCATCAAGCAATGTTTCAGTAAGATCTGCCAGTAAAAGCTCTCTCAAAGAATATTGAAGCGATCTTATCTATAAGGAATTAATATAGAATTTCAGTTACACAACCACTTGGCACCCTATGTTATATCTAAGTCCCAAATATTCCTTTCCCTCATAACAAACCTACCATGGAATATTTAAAAGATCATCATCAAACTTGAGAAATAAATTCTGAGAGGGGTTTTGTTTGAGTCTTAGTCCTATCTCCTCTAATAACTCATTGTTTAAAGCATTCCCTAATTTTTGAAGGCTTGAAAAATATTTTGATTTTCCTTTTATTACAAATTCATCTAATACATTAGCATATTTTTTGAGGGTTTTTAAGGATATCTTAATGCACCGAAAGATGTGGCTACGGCTTTAGAAAACATGGCTCGTGAATTTAAAAGAAAATGTATTACTAAAATATTATTGAACAGGAATTTAGTATACTTAAGTCTAATATAAAATTCAAGAGGAAACTAATTGTAGCCCACTGGAAATTAGTTTTAAACTTTTATATCACGACGAGAGAATTTCCAGAGCTGGTAGAAGAGATAATAAAAGGAGTAAAATTGGGGAAAACTAATTGGAAGATCAATGAAACTAGCATTAAATTTAATAGAAATGGATCGAAAAAAAGTCGGTAAAATTAAAAGAAACGAATATATAATAATAAAAGCACAGAAATTTATAAAAACTCGAAAATATCTATGAATAAATTTTTATTTTTGATCTCGAATATCAATTTATGGTCAAGTTAATAGATTTAACAGTAAAAATAAGGCATAGGTCTAGATCAGAACCACTTCCAGCAAAAATTGAATTTATAGACCATATAGAAGGAGCAAAAAGATTAGGGATGCCATTTAATGTGAAGAGTGAAGAATTTCCTGATGGTATGGGACTTGCTATGGAGACCGTGACACTTAGTACTCACTGTGGTACTCATTTAGATGCACCTTATCATTTTGGGCCCACATCAGAAGGGAAAAAATCAAAAACAATTGATGAAATTCCCCTTGAATGGTGTTATGGTAATGGTGTAGTTTTAGATTTTTCATATAAAAATGACGGAGATAAAATTACAGAAGAAGATATTAAAAATGCATTAAATAAAATTGGTTATGAAATTAAGCCATTTGATATTGTTTTAATCAGGACTGATCGAG
>CAZYEE010000313.1:0-4428 GCA_964646355.1 uncultured archaeon
GGAAGATTAATATATCGAAATAATAAGCCCTATGCTATTTTAGGAATCGCACGTGAAATTTAAATATACTATCCCAAATTATATATTATTTTCATAAATAAAACAAAAATTATTTGATAAAAGATTTAAAATTAAGGCACTTTTTAAAGAGTTTAATATTGTAAATAAAAAACTTACAATATATAATAATTCTCATAAATTATTAGGCACAAATAGAACAATTTTTTCAATAAAAGAATTATACCCCTATAACTTTAATAGAAAGAAAAAAGAAAAAAGATTATTTAATTAGGACTTCAAATTCTGTTGAGAAATCGAAGCTTTCAGTACAAAATATATCATCAATGATAGTCCAACAAGAAAAGCTGGTATAATAACTGGTGTATAATTATAAATTGTAGCGTCAAGTCCTATACCGAATCTAACTTTATAATGAATTTCAGCGTCGTCATTATCCCCTGTGCTACCATCATCCTCGCCGCTTGAAATTCCGTCATCATCTTCTCCAGTCCATCGACCCGAAGAAATATTATAAATAAGATCAAGAGAAGTTCCATTTATACTTATATCACATAGATCATCAAAATCCCAACTATCCTCATCATAGAGAGTAATTGTGAAGTATATGAGGTTTTGACTTTTATTATCATCAACATCAATATACATTCTACCTATATCATCGAATCTTTCACTAGAATACGTAGATCCAATCCAATCAGAACCACTTTGGTTTACTTCATCCCAAATAGTTAGATATATATAAGGTTCACCATCATAGGACGACATCGGATCAATTGGATCTGTAAAATTAACAAAATCACAAATTACAACTAGATATGCATCTCCAAGAGGAAGGATATCGTTTGTATTCGGTGTTCCATCAAGATCCCAATCAGGATTAAAAATGAAATATGCAGCAATAGGAGAAACAATCATGGCCAATATTATTAAATTAATATACCTTCTTTTCATAAAAGTACCCCTTGCTTAAGAAAAAAAGAATACACCATCATATAGTTTGATTATTCCAATATTCAGATTTTTATATAATATATTGAATTAAGGTTTTTTTATTTATTCTAAGATATTTAAATCATCTAATATTTATCAAATCATCCAACATATATTTTGGTGTTTTATACCAAATCTATCTAATCTAATGTATTTTTTATATTAATATGTTCTGTTTTTTAACGATTATTAAGATTGGCTGTATTTATCACATCGATATGTCTATAATTTGTTTAATATTAAAACATAAAATTATTGAATTAAATATACAAAAAGTAATGATTTCGGGAATTGCATATCCTATTTTGGGGTTAATAAGGTGGAGATATGGAAAACCAATCCACAGTATTAATAATAGAATAAATTCAATAAGATATTTTATAGAAAATAATTTATTATAATAGTTTTCAGTTTTATTATTCAAATTATATATTATTAAAAATATTATCGAACAATATAAGGAAATTAAGAGTGCTTGTGAAAATTTTAAATGCAGATCATAATATTTTATTGAAAAAAATGCAATAAGACTAATAAAAATATCAGTTATTAATAAATAAATCAATCCAATGAACTCTAATCGATTACCATTTTTCATTGAATCATAAATAAAAAGAATAATTGGTAAAATATTAATGAGGGAAACCAACAATAACGCAATTTCAAAAAATATGATAGATTTTTTTCCATTTATTGGATCGGCTAATTCACTTAGACTATTGAAAAACCAATTGAATTGTGGATATGAATTTACACCAATTAAGATAAGAACGACAGATGTAATGAATGAGATTAACGATAAAACAAATAAAATTTTATAAATTTTTTTATTTGCTTTTTCACTTTTTTTAAATTCGAAAATAGAATTAGACGAGTCCAATTTTATATCAGTGCCCCATTTTTTTAAATAATTAAATAGAATGGATTTAATATTTATTATTTTGATAATTCTAATGCTTCTAAATTTCGTACCAATAATTTTGATTATCTTGATATATTTTATTTTCTGATTTAAGTTTATTCAAATGATGTAATGTCTGAACTCGTTCAGAAAATTCCATCCATTCTTTGAGTAATGGATTATTTGGTATCCTTTTTATAGTTGGTTTTTCTTTAACTATCTCATCAATGGTGATACGTTTTCTTTTTCTAATAATTTCAAGAATTTGGATTTCTCTATTATTAATTCTTTCTATAGCGCGTTTATATTTTTCTATAATATTTTCTTGAATTGGAGGAAAGTGAGCTGAAAGAACGATTTCTGGTTTTAGATGCATTATTTTATCGTAAGATTCTAAATATTGAGATACACTACTCGTAATTGCATTATATACTGGTAATTCTAAAGGGCCCATATCCCCAGCAAACAAAATCTTAGAATCCAAATCAAACAAGCAGATATGTCCTGGTGTAGTCCCTGGTGTATGTATTATTTTTAATTTATGATTACCTAAATCAATAATTTTACCATCATCAAGTTTTAAGTCGATGATACATTCTTCGAACCTCCAGAATTTTAGATGTAATTGGTTTATTAATTGAATTCCATTAAAAATATTATAATTTTTACTAAAACCATTTATAGATTCAATGGAATCAGCCTCAGAATAATGGGCATAGATTTCGGTCTGGAATTTTTTCTTAAGGTGTAATTTACCTGTTTGGTGATCTAAATGGAAATGAGAAATTATCAGATAATTTGGAGGAAATTCTTTTATATCTCTAGATGTTTTAATTGAGGAAATATCGAATAAAAGATTCTTTTCGTCGATTAATAAATAATTGAATATCTTTCCAAAATTATTATTTTCAATGATCCATATCCAATCGTTAAATCTATCCAATAAAGGTCCATCCTATTATCGATTTAATTATTGAAGCAAGCCCCTTTCGGATTAATTTAGAAATCAAAATAGGGCTTCTAACCAATAGCTGTCTGAGAATTTTTCGTGGATTATCAATGTTAAAACATAATTTAAAGAATAATTTTCTGAAAATATTATCAGAACGAATAAGGTCTTTGAATAAAGGAAAGATTGTTGGTGTATAGAATGATTGGGCTATTTGACCAATAGTATATTCTATTCCTAATTCACGTTTCCATAGATATTCATATTTTTTTAATATTCTAATAAGGTTTTCTTCTGAATTTTTTTCAACTTCTAAAATAATTTCTGAAGCTATATTTGCAGAAATGATTCCAGGTCTTATTCCTTCTCCGGTCAAGTTTGTTGCGAATCCCGCTGCGTCTCCTAATAATAAAACTCGGTATGTGTATGTTTTGTATTTATAGGGCCCATAAAATACAGGATATGCATGTCCCCTTAATCGATTTAATTTTTCTCCATTATAATGATGAATCTTTTGTAATACATTTAAAAAGTTATTGAACTGATCTTTTAATGAATTATTTTTCGAATTTAGAGATAATTTTCTTCCAGTTCCAATATTTAAATAATCGCCTTTTGTGTAAAACCAACTATAACCTTTTGAAGCGAGGTTAAAAAATAATTCAGGAGCACCAGAATAATTTGTTAAATTTTTATTTTTTTCTTTACCTAAATTTGTCTCAGAAACGCAACACAAGGTCAATTCATCTGGTTTCCATCTTTGTCTAATACCAGTTTTCTTAGCTACTATACTGTAAGTACCATCAGCTCCAAAACAGAACCTACTTTCATACTCTCTTCCGTGTTTTGTTTTAATTATTACTTTTTCCTTTTTTATAATAACATCAATTACTTCCGAATTATCTATAAAGTCCGCTCCCGAATCTATGGCATTATAAACTATCTTAGCATCAAATTCCGATCTTAAAATACCATAGCTAACATTTTGAGGAAATGAAATAGAATAATCGTGATAATTTTTATTCTCATCTTCAAGCCATAAAACGCCGGTATTAATCGGTTCAATAGTAATATCATCAAGATCTCTGATATTCCAGCCTAAATAATTCAATACATCATTAGTTATCCACCCACCACATGGTTTATCCCTTGGTATCTTTTTTTTCTCTAATAACAATATTTTAAGTCCATTACTTGCCAGTTTCTTTGCGGCATAAGCACCAGAAGGTCCTGCGCCAACTATTATTACATCATACATCAATTGATCTAATGGAATCGAAATTATTTAAAATATTTTTAACATGAACTGAAACACTAGTTTTTTATTATAATTCGAATATTGATGTTTCTTAGAGAAAATCAAAAAGAAACAGTGCATAAATAGTTTTATTGGAGTATACAGTACTTCCGAATGTTATAAATTCACCTCCATTTGTATATATTCTTTTTTCAAGAGACTTTGATAAAAGATTTTCATTGGAAATTAATTTCGACAGAAATTTGTTAGTCGTTTATTTTTTGTTTGTATCATAATTATTTGAGTCCAATATTGAAGAGATTTTACTAA
>CAZYEE010000314.1:0-2978 GCA_964646355.1 uncultured archaeon
TAATATTATTTTACCCTCCACCCAGAGGGACGAACATAGTAACTTCATCACCTTTATTTAAAATAGTTTCAAGTCCCTCATGAGCAGAAATATTACGACCATTAATTAGAATTACAATAGCATCTCCAAATGCTTTATTGTCATTTGATTTAACGGCATTTTTTACCTTAATAAACGATTCACCTAATTTTTCGACCAAAATATCGAGTAAGTCGGATATAGTAGTTCCCGGATTTATATTTATAGTAATACTTTCATCAATTCCAATTATTTTTGGTAAGGTCGATAGAAAATTGACCTTTATGTCAAAACTTTGCTCAATTCTTTCATCGTCTATAATTTGTTCGTCTGGCATTTGTTTTCCCAATGTCCAATCAGATATTATTGGTATTTTAAACGACCTAAAACACATATATATATTTTAAGTTTAATAAAAAATGCAATTATTTAAAGTTTAGTCAGATGAATTTTAATAATTCCTTTAAGTTGTTTATTATTAAATCGGGTTTTGGAATGTGTTTTTTTAAAGGAGAATTTTTCCTATTAAGATAAGCTGCATAGAAACCTGCATTTTTAGCACCAAAGACATCAGCATATTGTGAATCGCCTATATGCAATATTTCATTGCTATTTAATTGAATATGAGTTAGCACCTTTTTAAAAATGCGAATATGAGGTTTATATGCTTTCAAATTCTCTGAGGTAAAAATATAATCAAATTTGTTAGTTAGAGAGAATTTTTTCAAATTATTATAGAGGAAATCGTTATCGATATTGGATAAAATCATGATAGGATATCCTTTATCTTTAATAATATCCAGTACTTCTGGTACTTCTTCAAATAATTCTATATTCTCCAATAAATCATACCATATTTGAAGCGCTTTTTTGGGGTCACCTTGGATATCATATTCATTAAACAATTGGATAATAGTATCAAGAAAGAATTCTTTTTGTGTCTTGAATTCTTGATCAATATCATTCAGCCTTTCCCACCCATTGATGATTAATTGATCCCATCTTTTGTGAAATTCGTAGACATCTATTTTTCTATTTCTTTTTTCGGTATAGAGATCCAATATTATTTTACATGCATCTTCATGATAAGATTTAGCATTAAATAAAGTATTGAACGCATCAAATGAAATAATTTTTATTTCATCAAATTTATTAGCCTTCATATTTATCGAAAATCGCTTTTTATCATGTAATTAATTATATAAATTAAGTAGAACAATTATTTGCAATTAGCTCATTATTAAACAGCTATCAAATAATTTAAACGTATTGAAAAATATTGAATTAGTCATAATACAATTAAATAGATCTCTTATAATTAAAAAAACGCTTTTTAGAAAAAGATAATATTTGATTAAAAATTATTTTTCCATTTCTTCAAGCATTCTTGAAATTTCTTTTGCACGTTTTGAATAAATAGAGGCTTTGCGTTTATTATTAATTTTAAAAGAAAGTTTAGATGCATATTGATATAGTTCTATAGCAGATTCATATTCTTTATTTCGAATTGCTTCTCTAGCTTTCCGAATTACTGATCCGATCTCAATATTAATAGCCTCGTATTCTTCTTGAGTCAATTCACCAGGTTTAGCCTCTTCTAATTCTTCTTTAACTTTCTCTTTTTCCTTTATTTTCCATCCTTTTTTACGTTTAGGAGTAATTTTGGCTAGATCATCATATTCAGCCGCTTTATCTAAATAGACTTTTGCCATATGATGTTTATTGATGCTGGCAGCAAGATTAGCGACATATCGATATAATTCAGCAGCTCTTTTAAATTGTTGTTTTTCAATTGCAATTTTAATAGTGTTCAAATTTTCCCTGATAGTTTCTTGTATTTCATCTATCTCATCTTGTGATAATTTTACAGGTATTTCTTCACTAATTTCGGGTTTTTCGGGCTCTTTTTTGGCAGGAGCTTCTTTTTCTTCTTCTGGGTGTTCAGTCTTTTCTTTTTCTTCTACAATTTTTTTAATGATTCTTTTTACATCCTGGGCTGGAACTATCACTTCTTTTTGTTTGATATTTTTATAAACAAGATATGTTGCAATAACTGCAATTATTATGATTGCTATTGCCAAGACAAGTGCATATGGAAATTCATAATTTCGTGGAGAAATTTTTGGGAATACAGTAATTGTAGTGCTATTTAGATATTCACCATTAAATTTGAATATGGATGTTGTATCCCCGTCGTTATCAGTTAATAAAACATAAATAGTCCATGTGTTTTGTTTATCAGTTTCCAAGTCAGAATATGAAGATTCATTGAATATAATTATAAACTCAGTATTATGGCCCGTTAATTGTTGTGTTTTATTAATAGAATTTCCAAAAGCATCTTCAATTATAATTGTAACATTTTTAAGTCCTTCTACATCTGTTATATTCCCAATAATGGCAAGATCAATTCCAACGTTTAGCTTATCATTAGGAATTCTATCAACACCAACACATATTTGAATTCCTTTTATAATAGGCTTATTGTTTAAAATGCTTATATTAATTGATTCGGTTGAATTTACTTTTGCACCTACTTCGTCCGAAACCATAACATAGTAGGTATAATTTCCTAGAATAAAATCAATGCTGGGAGTAAAATTGGCGGTCCATAGATTATAATCAGTATTAAAGCTCATTGGCATAGAATAAATAGAACCGTTGGGCGCCTTTAAAAATGCAGTTAAATTGAGTAATTCAGTTCTATTAGATATGTCTATATCGGTTGCATTTGCTAATAATAAAAGAGTATGGTTTCGATATAAAAAGGTTTGAGCAATTTTAGTGGTGATATTTATGATATTTAAATTAAATGGATGATCCGGTGCCCAATTAGATACATTTATTATGATAGATGAATTTAAAGTCCTTGTTGCGTTATCAATATCCGTTACTATAAAATATAAGTACCATTTTCCACTTCTATTAAATTGAGTAAATGTATATGTTGAGGACCAATT
>CAZYEE010000314.1:2988-4421 GCA_964646355.1 uncultured archaeon
CTTGAGAAATATTAATCATTGGTTTAATTACATATTCTCCATAGGTATTATTAAATAGAAATGACACATTTTTTACTCCAGGATTTCCATCCCTATCAAATACAGAGACATTTATTATAACGGATTCATTTACTCTGTGGAAATTGGTTGTATTCAAAACAGTCGGATTGGTATATCTATAGTCAAATTCAGGAAGCCAATTATTTACATAAAAATACCAATCATCATAATCGCTATAGAATGAAGTTTCTCCATATATATCATTAATTAATACAGCAAACCAGTATTTTCCTGTATTATAACCCTCAAAATTAAAGCTTGTATTCCAGATACCATAATCATCTTGATAAGGATTATATGAAACTGGAAGAGTCTCATTTTTCATTTCTATTTTAGTCCAATTTTCTATAGGAAGTGAATAATTCTGGGTTATTAGAAGGGAAACATTTAATTCATCATTAATATGTTTGGAAGGATCTTGGTCTGTCTTTATTATTTTTAAACGAACCCAGAAAGAATTATTAACACGCCCAATTTCTTCGTGCAGGTTTCCAATTTGATGGCTGATATTTTCAAAAGTAGAAGGGTCAGCAGAACCTGTTGTATTTAATAAATATCGTGTAGTATTAGATAATGGGCCAAAATAATTTAAGAATGGTGGATTACTCCTCAAATAAAAGGCACTATTAATTGTATAATTTATATCATCATCAAAAATTGCCCAGATAGTATGTTTCCAGCCCAGTGACTCTCTCGTAAATCCAGGGGTCCATTTTCTATCAAATATTGTTATAGCTCTCCAGTTAAAAGTCTGTCCATATCTAGAAATCCAATTACCTTGGCTCATTTTCGATGCTAAAACAAAATGGTGTTGATTATAGAATTCCGCTGCTGGATGCCAACCTAAATCTGTATCGGTAATATTGACATATACTACGGGATTCGAGTCAAAATCGGTGATATTTGCCCATAATTGTCCATTTCCATCAAGATATGGCCCAAATGGCTCAATTTGCCTTAATAAAGTACTATCTCTAAATGAATAATTAAGAAATCCATGCACAAGTGGGCGATAACTTCCCGGTAAAATTTCTCTTGTTTCTTTATTAATAGGAATGAGTTCTGGATCTCCTAAGAGAATATATTGTAAACTATCTTCAGTACGGGATGGAAAATCTTTAGGCTCGTTTAATTCTTGGGTCCAATTTTCAGAATACACATGACTTGTAAAATTTATACCCGATAATAAGGCAGAACCTATTTTTTGATTAGGAGAGAACAGGATATGTTGTAATGTTTTGTATAATAACAATTCGGAATATCCGGGGTTATTTGCTCTTATATTACAAATTATACTAGAAGATCCTTGAAGAAGCAACATCCTAGGAATATCAGTTGAACCAATAAGTGAAGATTGGAATAAAATTAGTTTT
>CAZYEE010000315.1:0-2077 GCA_964646355.1 uncultured archaeon
AGTGAGAGATCCATTTGAAGAATGCATAGTGCTGAATGATTTTATTAAGAAATTAGATTCAAAAAAAGCGATTATTTCGTTTAATGGTAGATCATTTGATGTGCCTGTTTTAAATCGGCGGATCACGTATTATGGATTTGATATAAGTATTGAGAATGTGCATTTTGATTTATTACATTATTCAAAAGATGTGTTTCCCTGGTTATCAAGTCATAGCCTTGATAACATTGAGAATGAAATATTGGGGGTAAAAAGGCATATAGACATAGAGAGTGAGCTTATTCCAGAATATTATGCATATTATAAAGATAATAACAATATAGGGCCCTTGATTCCAATTATTGAACATAATTATATTGATGTATTATCATTAGTAGAATTATATTCCTTATTGAATTCCGTAGCAGTGAAAGAGCTTGATTGAAATAATAGAGAGTTTAAAGAATAGCAAATTTTATAAAGGACAGATTGTTCATATTCGGGAGATTCCTCCAAAACAGCCAAAATACAAAAATCCTACTGAAATTTCAAAAATAGTAAAGGATATACTTGACAGACTAGGTCTAAAACTATATACACATCAAGCCGATGCTTTGGACGCAGTCCTTAATGGAAAAAATGTATTTATTACCACTTCAACAGGTTCGGGAAAAACATTAATATACATATTAGCAATAATCGAAAGTTTACTGCGAAATAAAGATAGTAAGGCACTTGTATTATATCCTACAAAGGCGCTATCAAATGATCAATTAAATGCCTTTAGGAATTTCGAGAATTTATTAAGCCATACTCAGATATTGATGAATACAAATATTTTCGATGGAGATACCTCAAAAGCGAGGGAAAGGATCGAGCAAACCAATGTGTTTTTATCAAATCCATATGCATTTCATGAATATTTACAATATCATGATAAATGGAAATCTATGTATAAAAATCTCAAATATATAATAATAGATGAGGCGCATCATTATAGAGGGATATTTGGATCGAATGTAGCGATGCTTATTAGAAGACTATTAAGGCTCTGTAAAAGGTATGGTTCTAGCCCGCAATTAATTTTATGTTCGGCGACCATTTCCAATTCATTAGAATTTGCCGAAAAATTGACCGGGCGACCATTTGTGCTCATAGATAATGATGGAAGTGATAAATCCAGAAAGTATTTTGTTTTCTGGAATAGTAAAGTGTCAGAGGAAATACCGCTGACTATACAGCTGAGCAATTTAGTGGTTTTTTTCATGAATAAAAGGGTGCAATTACTTTGCTTTACTATTTCGAGAAAAACGGCGGAACTTGTTAGCTCATTTGTGAAAAATATACTAAAGGACAATTTTCCAACTTTATTGCCGATGATTTCGCCGTATAGAGCTGGCTATCTTCCGGAAACAAGAAGAGAGATCGAGAGACAACTACGTGAGAAAAATTTACTGGCAGTAATCTCAACAAATGCGCTGGAATTGGGTATTGATATAGGAAATTTAGATGTAGTAATAATTGGAAATTATCCAGGCACTATCATATCAACCTGGCAACAGGCTGGGCGAGCAGGGAGAAGAGATAAAGAATCTATTGTGATATTATGTGCTGGTAGAGATCCGCTTGAGCAATATTTGATAGGACATCCAGATGAATTTTTCTCGAAGACTCCCGAAAATGCTATTATAAGCCTAACAAATGAATATATATTAGCAGGACATATTATGTGTGCGGCTAATGAGAAAATACTAAAAGAAGAGGAGATTAAAGAATTTTTTGGAGATTTAGGTATAGAAATCGCAAAAAGAATGGCAGATGAAAAAATAATTAATAAAACACCAGCAGGTTATATCTATTTTCAAGGTAGAAGACCTACAGAATACGTTAGATTGAACAACATTGGTGGCAAACTTATCAAAATTCTTTGTGATAACAAACTCTTAGAAATTGTTGATTACATTTATCTTTATAGAGAAGCATACCCTGAAGCTGTATTTCTACATCAAGCAGAAACCTATATCGTTGAAAATGTAGACCTTAATAATAATATAGTTGAGGTGATAAAGAAAGACGTAGATTATTATACAATTCCACT
>CAZYEE010000315.1:2177-4417 GCA_964646355.1 uncultured archaeon
AGGAACTTGATTTGAGCGGAGGACTCCATGGACTTGAACACGCAATGATCGCCATGGCACCGCTTATTGCGATGTGCGACCGGTGGGATATTGGAGGTATGTCCACCAAATATCATAAAGCCACACAAACCGCTACCATATTTATTTATGATGCTTTTCCCGGTGGAATTGGCATTAGTGAAAAATTATATGAAAAATTCTGGGAACTTATTGAAAAGACCAAGACCATGCTCAATGAATGCAAATGCACCAACGGGTGCCCCTCTTGTATCATGTCCCCTAAATGTGGAAATGAAAATTCACCCCTCAATAAAAAGTGCACTATATTTCTAGCTAATAGATTATCTAATAAGAAAATTCAAAAATAATATGATATTTCCAATTCAATTGAAGAATTATATTAACTAAATAAACATAAAAAGATATAATAATTTAATGCTAAATATCTACACTAAAATTTCTAAGAATAATATGAAAAAAACTACATAATGGGCCCGGCAGGATTTGAACCTGCGATTTCTGCCACGTCAGGGCAGCATCTTAACCAATTTTCCGCATTTTTGCTTGTCTTTTGCTCTAGATCACGGACCCATATATCTTAAAACTCTTACCTACATCTTATATCATAAATTCTTAAAAAATTTATCCCTTCTATAAATTTATTGAAAATGGAAAAAATATTTTTTTGTATATTTGAAGTGGCTCATTGCCTCCAACTCTTTATAATCTGACCGTAAATTGCTCGTCTCTTAATTTAATACTGTCATTTGCATTCTTGAAATATTTCTTTCCTTCAAAATTTTAGAATAAAAATAAATTTTATGTCCGGTTTATAGAATATTTATATCTGATTTAAGAATTAACAAAACAAAACTCATTCATATTTGATTAAAACACCTGTTGTAAATATTAATAAAATTATTATAACTAAATAACACTTTATCATACATTCAATCTATTTATCTTGATATTATTTTAAGAAAGAAATATTTGATTTATTCCTTACTTTATAACTTAAACAATAACAATGCGTTAATATAATATTTATACGATAATAAATATTTATACGATAATGACATAATCATAATATAAAAAGTTCTTTAATATTCATCTAATTGTTTTAATCAACAAGAATTATTCATTTTTAGATCTACTTTCAATAAATTTAAAAAAATTAAAGCTTATTTATAAAAAAGATAATTTTCATGGTTTTAAAAATGGCATCGTTTATCTCATGGAATAAAGAAGGAAATATATATTATGTATTCATGTTTTTAATAATTTCAATTATTATACAAGTTTTTATTGTACAAGAACTATATTTGAATTATCCTGTTTATAGTTATCCCGTTTTAATTTTAGTACCGCTGGGCGTTATTTTTGTGATTACAGGATCTATGGTACTATGTAGTGATTTCATTTACCAATATATTTACATAAAACGTCAGAATAAATTGCTAGAAATGGGTAAGACCCTGGAAAAAGAACCTTCTAAATTACCCGCTATCTTCCTTGGCATGGCAATCATTACAGGATTATACCTCTTGATTGAATTACTATTTGTTTATATCTTTATGGACCCTATCTGGATGCACGGTATACCCACCTATGGACAATTTACATTAAGTCAAACTCTCAGCGGATTAATTATTATTATTCTATTTTGGATACTCAAAGAACTCCAAACTTCTAAAAGAATTAAAAAATAAAAAGCATAAATTCACAAAATTTTTAAATAATATAATAACTCGAAATAAATCTTCTGTTTATATTTTCTAAAAACCTAAATCTAAATTAAATGACAATAAACCCAATTAAATTATTTAAATAAGAAATCTGATTTCCCCTTGTTTAAATTAATTACCTTGAAATTCACTAAACCTCATCAAATTGAATTATTTAAATGAAAATCAAGGTCTATTATTAAATTTATTTAATTTGATGATAGAAATCAAAAAATTTTTAAAATTTGAATTAATACTAAAAAATGATAAAAAATAATAATTTAAATGGACTAAAAAAATAGATGATATGGATCGGCTAAAATAAGAGAAACTCAGAAAAAATATTCATCAAATGCGCTGAGGTAGCTTAGCCCGGGAGAATACTCCCGATAGCGCTGGACTGAAGTTGATTGAAATTGGCGAAAATAAGCCAATCTCCGCTGAAATCCAGTTGTCGTGAGTTCAAAACATCCATTGGAGATTCAATGGATGTGAAAAGCTCACCCTCAGCGCCAT
>CAZYEE010000316.1:0-4415 GCA_964646355.1 uncultured archaeon
CATATTCATCTTTCACAATTCTTGGTTTATATTCTTCCTCTTCCAGTTCAATAATTTTCTTTTCTACCTCTTCAGATATCTCTTCTTGTAATTCAGTGGAAATTTCATCTCTTGCCTCTTCTTCAATACTTATCTCTTCTTCCTCTTCGTCCTCTTCAATATCTTCCTCTTTATCCTCAGATATTCCATTTTCCATATCTGTTTGATTCCCAGACATCAATTCACACCTCTAATTATGGATTAATACTATGACCACGCCATCTTCGACGTTTAGGATGTGTTTTTACCTTACCTCTCGTCTTTACAATAATCCAAGATGGGACAGACTTGTTCTGTCTGTTTGCTTTGCCCAATCTAATCTTTTTTGCTAACGGTTTATATCTTGCCATCTGAATCATCTTTACTTAAATTCTTTTTATTTTAAATTTTTCTCTTTTTTCAGTACCGCTAATCCTTCTTAATAGCTCTTTAAATTGAGCGTCCGAGATGGGTAGTCGAAATCCCATCCTTTGAAGTTGGTTCGTTTGAGCCAATTGAATAAGCTGTAATTCTAACTGCGCTGCAAACTGAGGTTTCACCATTTTTATATTGGTTAATCTGACTCTAGCATCTGCATCTAAAATCTGTCGCATAATCGCATTTTTTTGTGCCTCCATCTCCTGCTCTTGTGCCTCTCTCTGCCTTTGAAGCGCAATTCTCTGTCTTAATTCTAATTCTTTTCTCTTCCTAATCTCTTCTAATTCATCATCCATATTTGAAAACCTCCAAATAGATTGGGTCCTTTTGATTTTATCTCATTTTATTTTATTTCTTTTTTATTTTTTAATTATTTTATTTATACATGCTATGATTATTTATATATGCTATAATTATTTATACATGCTATAATTAGTATCGACCGTTTTAAAATCTGTTTCGTTCTTGCTTTATTTTGATTTATTTTAATATTCTGATTTTATTATTTTGTTCAATATTTCTTTAATTCTATAATCTCCTTTTGTAAATTTAGTTTAATTCTATGAGCTATCCTGTCCAATAAGGACACACCGTCATTAGTTAAAATTCTACCTTTCTTTCCTCTTAACTCTACCAGCCCAGCCTTCTCTAATTGTTGCAACGCATTCCTTATTATCGCACCACTACCTTTTCTAAAGTGATATGGCCTGCATCCGATATGCTTTTTACCGCCATACTTTAATTTTAATCGATTAACTCCAATTGGACCGTTGATATATATTTTTCGAAGCAAACTCGCACATCGAATATACCACCAAACATCTGCTGGCTGATCCGGTGCCCTCTCTTTGTGTACACCTGTTTTAACATAATTAGCCCATGATGGAGGTTTTATCTCATCATAATTCTTTAATTCCTTTGCTATCTCTTCTACTATTAATTGAGCCGGTACGTCATACAATGTGGTCATTTACCAGAACACCATTTTCTTATATTCTTATTTTTTACCTCTTTTCTATATTTCTTTAACTTGATTTCTGATAACTAATAAAGAAAAAATTCTTCTTTTTAAAATTTTGTCATTATCGCTTATAAAATATTACTTGATAACCTCTTATTTCAACTACTTGACTTCTGGTCGCATCAGCTAATTTCTGAGCTATTTCTTCTCTAGATAATATTCGGGCATTCCTTGATATCTTTACTTTCACTAACTTATGTTTTTTAATCCTACGTTTAAGCTCATCAACTATTGCCTCCCACCCATTCTTTCCTATAATCAAACTGGGAGGCGAATTCCTAATATCTATCAATTTCTCTTTATCTACCTTTACTTTTGTCAATATACAACCTCTTATAATTTTTACATCTTAAACATGTTATTGTAACATGTGTCCTCTTATTATTCCTAACTCGCACCCTTGCTGTTATCCCGGGTATTAAAATCCCTTTACATTTATTACATATCTGTCTCTTATAAATCCTTGGTATTCTAACTTTACATCTCATCGCTATTCTTCTACATATATCCACATATCTATTCGCTAACTCGATATCCTTGGGCTTCATCCTCTCTATATCCTCAAAATAGGATATAATCTGCCTCTCTGCTATCTTTTTTATGCTTCTCCAGTCCTGCTTTTTTCTTCGAGTCAATGCCTTCTTACCGCTTTTTCATTTCTCTATTATTCTGTTTCTTATTTCGCTTACTTTCTTAATTATTTCCTCATATTTAAATTTGTTAATTTCAATTCTGTAATTATATCCTCCACCACCTCAGAGGCTTTTTTTGATTTTTATAACCTTCTTTTTAATCCATATATAATTTATAAATCACTTTTAGGACTAGCTCCATAATTTTTCTTTAATCTTTCATTAACATCTTAATTTTCCAATCCACACCCATAAATATTTTTAAATTATTACCATCTATTTATTTTAAAGGTCATTCAAGCCTTATAAACTCAAAAATCATATTAGGAGAAATCTTTTTAAAAAATGAATTATAAAACAAGAATATGTCAAATTCTAAATCCTAAACCATACATGCGCCCATAGTCCAGAAGATCTATAAGATCTGGGAAGTCTGGCTAAGATGGCGGCCTGCCACGCCGCTGACACGGGTTCAAATCCCGTTGGGCGCACTAAATTATTTTGCGGCCATGGTCTAGTGGCTATGATAAGAGGCTTCCAACCTCTCGACCCGGGTTCAATTCCCGGTGGCCGCATCACTACCTTATTATTTTTCAATAATCCTGCCAATTTTTTTTTATTATGAGCACCCGATATTTGTTTTAATTTTGGATTAAATTGCTTCTGTCTTTTTCAGATATCATGTCGAAATATAACACATTAGTATTGATTACGAGGTTCATCGTTTAATATTTAGAAATTTTAATTTACTTGAGTGGTTCCACAATAGAATTTATTTTATTTCTTTTAAAAAATAAAGTTTGTAATTTATTGATAAATGGTGGCTTATAATCTAACAATTAATCCCAGAATTTTCCCAATAAAAGCATTAATTATATTCAATCTTCTAAATAAAATAATGTCTCTATGATTAATATTTCGTAAAAAATGATAAATGTTAATTATATTTATATACGGTTATTAAGATGGAATTTTAAAAAAATATCAAATAAAAATGATTAAAAAAGAAAAATATTATCCTTTAAAATAAAAAAGATCAATAAAAATAGATTGTAAGTTAGTAGGAGAGAGATTTTAAGTGAGGAAATTTACTTTTCAACATTTATTATCATTTATACTAATTTCAATTGGACTTATGACGACAATGACTTTTGGTTTTGTACCATTTATTAATATTTTTGAAGAATATGGATATACTACTTTTTATTTACCAATTTTTTGGATACCATATGGGGTTTCTTGTATAATTTTTGGTTTTATTATTGATAAAATAAAAAATAAGAATATATTTTGTTTTTCATATGTTTTTTGGGGTATTACTATAATTGGATTGATATATGCGATTCCAAATTTAACTTTAATTTTAATTTTCGTTATAATATCTGCAATATTTGCTGCTATCAATACCATTACAGCTGTAAGTTATGTTTCTTCACATATTCAGATAAATAGACGTGGTTTTTATACAAGTATCTATTTGGGGATTGGATGGGCATTTGTAGGAGGGACTGCATATCTTTCCTATATAAATGTGATTTCAAACCTAATATTTTTAGCAGCATTAAATATTGGAGTAGGTATAATAAGTTTTCTGATTTTTTATGGAAAAAAAATGAAATTAGATTTAAATCAAAAAATTATAATACCGAGGACATATAATATCAGACGAAATGGTATTATCTTTTATTTTAGTACATTTATTTTTGGTGCGTTTCTTGGTATTATTGTGTATTTATTAGGAACTGTTGGTAATTTTGATGCCAAAACAGCATCAATTTACCTTAAAAATATTCAATTTTATTATCAAGTAGTTGCTATGTTTGGATTTGGAACAAATCTTGTAAACTTTGATTTTCTTGTAATTGGAGTGATAACTGCAATTATTTCTCCAATTATCGGCAAACTAATGGATAAAATAGGACGGAAATCAATTTTTTTTGCTGCAAATTTGGCTATTCCTACAATATTAATTTTATTTTCATTTTGGACAAATATTGTACTTTTAGTGGTCAGTATTTTTTTCTATGCATTATTTGTCACGGTATTTGTAATAATAAATTGTAATGTTTGGTCAGATTTAGCCCCTGATGATAAAATTGCCAGATATAATGGGTACGGTTGGAGTTCATTAGGTCTTGGGGGCGCTGGTGGCTTTTTTTTGGGAATTTTTATTACTGCACCTTCAAATATTGCTAATATTGATATCTTAGTTTTAATTGCTATCTTAATAATGAGCGAATTATCTCTTATCCCTTTTGTTTTAATGAAGGAATCACTTCCACCTGCAGAAGAAATAGAATGGCGTA
>CAZYEE010000317.1:0-4401 GCA_964646355.1 uncultured archaeon
TTAAGTGTTTTATATTAGATTTTTATATTCCCTAAGAACCTCTTCTACCTCCCAATCTTCATGAATAATTTTTGCCAATGCTTCTACTATTTTTCTAGGGTTTTTATGCTGGAAGATATTTCTACCATATGCAATTCCAGCACCTCCAGCGGTTAAGGAATCTTTCGTGATACGTAATAGAGACTCAATACCTCCACCTGATTTAGGGCCACCTGCTATGATAACTGGGCACTGACAGCCTTTTACTACTTCTTTAAAGGTATCAATATCACCTGTATAATTAGTTTTTACAATATCAGCACCCAGCTCACTTGCTGCTCGTGCTGCGATTTTTACATATTCCACATTATGCTCATCTTCAATTTTTTCACCACGAGGATACATCATCGCCAGTAATGGATAGCCCCATTCACGGCATTGCCTGGAAACCATCCCAAGATCAGCAAGCATCTGAGCTTCGTCCTCATCACCAATATTAACATGAATTGATACAGCATCAGCTCCAAACTTTATTGCATCTTCTACTGTATTTACTAATACCTTCTTATTTGGATTAGGAGATAAAATAGTGGCACCTGAAAGATGAATTATAAGTCCAATATCAGGCCCATAACCTCTATGCCCATAGAGGGGGAGCCCTACATGACCTAATACTGCATTAGCACCGCCCCATGCTACTTCATCCACTGTTTTTGCCATTTCATCAGGATTTAATCCGGGAATTGGACCTACCGTTAATCCGTGGTCCATTGGGATAATAAGAGTTCTTTTTGTTTCTCTATTCATTATTCTTTCTAACCGGACTTTTTTACCGATCATAGACATTTTAATTACACCCGATTATTATAGTATTAGAACAGATTTCATATTTTATAAAGATTGAGTTAAGTTTAAGCCGGTTTAAAATTCAAAAATATTTTTTAGAATTTCTTAAAATTACAATATAAAACTGTAAAAAAATTTAGGATATAAATTAATTTAAAAAATTAAGGTATAAATAAAGGTAAAATAATTTGGAAATGTGATCATTGCCATAGAATATCGGCAAAGTCTTCATTAACTATTTTTTTAAATTTTTCCCAATCTTCTTTGGAGTTAATAGTCCACTTTTTTATCTGTTTCCATTTTCCATCTTTATTTTTACGCCATCTATAGAATGCTAAAACAGTTCTAGGGTTTTTTGCAAATGTAGATCTAACGGCTGCAATAGCTGTCCACCATTTATCAGATTTTCTGAAGGTATGCGCCTTAACTATTTCTAAGGATTCATGTATTGGTAATTTTTCAGAATCCTCGCTTACTTTATCTTTTGGAGATTCAGCTTTAATTTTTACCTTTGCTTCAACTACTTTTTTACCTTCTATTACTTCTTCAAGATCTTTAAATTCTCCTTCTTCATATAGAGCATTACAAATATCGTGTACTACACCAAATTTTTTATTCTCTACAATCAAATATTCTTCATTATCATATTCTCCTGTGACAGTTCCCCAATGAAGAGCCATATCCCATGGTTCTCCACAAAGAGCACAAATACCAGTTAAACCTTTCTTAATATTTTCATCATTGATTTCTATTTTCTTATTTTTTTCAATTATTTCTTTCAATTCATCTACAGAATATTTATTTAATGCCTTATCCATAATTTTTACCCTAAATTAATTTATATAAATCTAATAATAAACAAATCTAATAATAATTAAAAATTTAAATATGAAACTTATGAAGGATTAATATAATTTTTAATACTAAAGAAGTCTTAAAAATTATTCCTTTTAAGAATAAAATTTATGAATAGTTAGTGATTAAATTGAAATTAGCAAGGTTTAGAGTATTAACAAGGACAGGGAAGTATGAAACAAATGGATTATTAATTACAGATCAAAAAATTATTGATTTAAAAGCTGCATATGCAAAATATTTAGACCAAGAAACATTAGAAACAAAACCAATGGATATTGCAGAGATCAGATTCACTAATTCTATGATTGGTCTTATAGAAGGGGGCCCATTGACTATTGAAGCAATGAAAGTTATTAAAAACTACTATGAACATATTATAAAAAGTGAAGAGGAGATTAAGGGCATAAATAATGAGGATATTATATATAATTTATCGGATATAAGTTTAATAAAACCTATTTCACCACCATATTTAGTAGATTTTCTTACTTTTGAGCATCATTTTGATCAAGGGTTGAGTCGTTTAGCAGATAAAGGTTTATGGCTAAAATATCCTGTTGGATATAAGAAAAATACAAATTCGATTATTGGGCCCTACGATGATGTGGTTATTCCAAGTTCAATTTCCAAATGGTTGGATTATGAAGTGGAATTTGCTACGATAATCGGAAAGCGTGGTAAAAATATTTCGGAGGAGGAAGCTGGTGATTATATTTTTGGATATACAATTCTAAATGATTTTTCTGCAAGAGATATAGAAATTCCTGAAATTTTATTGAGGCTTGGACCATTTAAAAGCAAAGATTTTGATACTGCGGGTCCAATGGGGCCATTTATAATTACAATTGATGAATTTGGAAAGAATAAACAACCTGAACTTGATATGGAATTACGTGTTAATGGCAATGTTGAACAAAAAGGGAATACCAGAGATATGCATTGGAGCGTATTTCAATTAGTATCGTATACTTCAAAAGACCAAACTTTACTTCCAGGCACAGTTCTGTGTAGTGGAAACCCGGGTAAAATTGACGAAAGTATGAAACGATCAAAACGATTAAGACCTGGTGATGTTGTAGAAACTGAAATCGAAAAAATTGGAACCTTAATAAATAAAATAATAGTAGAGAAATAAAATAATAAGATAAAATAAAGTTAATCCGAAAAAAACTATGTGGTTTATTTTTTCTATCAGAAGCTCGAATTCCTATAAATAAGGATAAATAATAAACAGCACCAGATTCCTTATTCACATAATTTATCAAACTTTCTTATTTTCCCAGAATCAATAAATTCTTGTATATTTTTAAATACATTCTTAACTTCTCTTTTGAAGCGATTAGTAGCAATTCTATCTCCTAATAAATCTAGTAGTTCATTATTCAAAACCATACGATTTAGATTAAAAGTAACTCTGGCTTTTCCAGGTTTTTCTTCAATTTTAATATAACAATCAAAATGCTTTACATGATTGCTTTTCTCGATAATGATATTTACGCCATTAATTTTAATACCATCTTCGATTCTTTCACCTTCTTCAACAAAACGAATCGTCTGTTCAAGCCGAATCTCTCTTTTTATAAGTCCAAGTGAATCAATCTCGACTTCAGTAACTGTATCATGATAAATTACACGATCATTGGGATCCTCAATCTCCTCAATCACCAGCTTTTTTAAGTTCATATTATTATATGTAATCATCTCGATCCAGAATTTTATACATTCAATATATCGTCTCATCTGTTCAGAAGATAAATCTTTTAAAAGAAATACTTTTGAAATTGAAAATTTATTTACCAATTCATTCAACTCTAAAACTATTTTAAATATTCAATTCTAAAACTATTTTAAATATTCAATTTTAAACCTATTTTAAATATTTTATTATTTATCAATAGCATCACTTAATTATTTTTTGAAAAGTTTCTGGAGTATAATTTTAGATCGATTTCCAAGCTAATATCAGTTCAAACCAATACACAACTATCTTAGTTATATTTTTATTATTAAAAAGTGCGTTTAAAAATTAAGGAATAGTGCAATAAAAGAAGCCGGAGTATACGAGATGAAAAAGAATTATAATGGAATTAAGAATGATAATAATAATTTTTATCGAAAAAACCTGGTCGGCATAATTTTTATAATTATAATTATAGTTTGCCCATTAATTTATTCGAATTTATCTTCATTGGCGTATAGTAAAGAGTTTCAATTTGAAGAATCTTCGTTAATATTTGCGGCCTGTGGAGACCCTCATTATGGATGGACACAAACACAGTTTGCTTCAAGTATAATAGACGCGTGGATGAATGATCCCAATTTAAAGAAATTGGACTTTGCCTTTAATATGGGCGATTTTACGCATTTTGGAGCACCAAATGAATATGAAGTTGCAATGAAGTCAAGTTTTGGGAATCTTTTGATACCATATATGTTTGTATTTGAAAATCATGATACCGCCGATTATAAGACCAATACAGGCAGAGAAAATATACTTGGATCACTTGGTACTCCAGATTCAAAAGTGAATTACTGTCCTTATGATGCAATATCGGCTGCTTATAATTCGACTGGGATAAATTCTCCCAATTATGCCTTTTTTTATGATAATATCTTATTCTTAGTCTTTGGGGATCAAGGAACTACCATGCTTTTGACTAATGAGCAGAGAGAATGGCTTAGATACATGACTAGTAGATACCACAACTACACGACTAT
>CAZYEE010000318.1:0-4401 GCA_964646355.1 uncultured archaeon
ATGTATTGTTCGTTCGGATGAACCCGCATAAATATATTTCTCATCTACCGTTAATGCATATACTAAGGATGAACCTACATGTAATACAGCCACTTCTTTGAACGACTTTTTGTCCCAAACCCGTATAGTGCTATCCATAGATCCTGAATATAGATAATGCTTATCAACCGCTAATTTTTCAATAAATTCAGTATGTCCTCTTAGGACTGCTATTTCCTTAAATGATTCTTTATCCCAGACCCGCACTGTTCTATCATTAGAACCCGAAAATATATAAAGCTCGTCCACCGCTATTGAATCAACTGGACCGGAGTGCCCTTCAAGGACCGCTACCTCTTTGAACGAAGATTTGTCCCAGACCCGAACTGTTCTATCAGCGGAGCCTGAATAAATGTAATAATCGTCTATTGCTATTGACTTGACTAAATCCCAATGCCCCTCAAGAACCGCTATTTCTTTAAACGATTTTTTGTCCCAGACTCGTACCGTTCCACCGTAAGAACCCGAATAAATGTACCGCTCATCCACATCTATTGACATGATTGAATTTTGATGCCCTTTTAGAATAGTAATTCTATTAAAAGATTTTTTATCTAAGATATGAATAGTGCCATCGTCATATCCTAAATAAATACGATTCTCGTCCATTACTATAGTATTAATTATATCGTCATGTATTTGCAGTGCAGCAATTTCTTTGAATGATTGTTTATCCCAGACCCGCAGTGTTTTATCCCTAGAAATGGAATAAAGATGATTGTTGTCCGTCTTTAAATCCATAATATACTTGAAATGACTGTCTGGAACTGCAAGAACTTTCAATATGTTAGTCCCTCAAAATTTTATTGATTAAATATAATAAAATTAATGAATTTATTTTTTTCGAGTTTTTAGAATGACCTTTTCCCATAAAAAGTGTTTAAATGAGTACATATACATATTTTTCCGGCAAATTTAGGAAGAATTTTTGTATATTTAATTATCTTTTCTTATTAATGATAGCAGGAAATAGTAATCTAAAATTGTTAATAAAAAAAGGAGAGAACATAGGCATATTCACACTGTTGATTTGTATTAGACTATAATTACATTCATTGACTAAATATAGATTAATAAAAACAATAGTGCACCGATAAAATCTATATACATTGTAAGACTCTTTGAATTAATAATCCTTGTGAAAAAGAAAATGGTTAAAAATAATTAATTCGCACTAATTATGATAAATATAGAAACTATTATAAAATTGATTTTTTAGTATTATGAAAAAAATTGATATTGTGATCAGAAGATGTCTCACACGTTTGGAGAAATTGAGGATAGTTTAAGGACAAAAAGATACCTTCCAATCGCAAGGCATGTGTGGAGGATTCATCAAGAAATAGGATGGCAAGCTTGGAACGAAGCTTCTGCAAGTTTACGTGGTGTAATCGAGGATATTATGAGAGTAAGAATGAATGAGAGCATAATGACCTCTAAAGATTTAATAGACGGCAAATTAACGGAACCTGAAAAAATTATTACATATACAATCTTTCCGCCTGCAGTATTAACGAGATCAGATCTACAACAAGGGACTATGAAACTATTACATGGAGAAAGTATCGATTGTTCATTTATACTGGTAGATGATGTTTCGGAAGAAATTTTTACAATAATTAACTGTCATATGGAAGATGGGCTCCCTGCAGATTATTGGTTTGCGGGAACGAGAGAGGATGATGAATTGTTGGATCGTAGACATATGAGACTTGGTTATAAATTACGAGAGATCCCAAAAAAGACAAAGAACTTGACCAAATGTGCTTATGCGTGTATTGATATATTAAGAGATGTTCGAAATGAGCGCACCCCTGAATGGGCTACCAGCGATTATCATACTGCAATAATTTGGTTATCTTGTGCAATTAACATTATTTCAGAGCTTAGTAACTATGATTCGATGGGCTTGATGTATGATATGGTTAATACAGAACGAATATATAAGTTACCAGATTACTATGCGGCTATGATTCCATGGAGTACTACATTACAAATGATGAGCATGATGAAACGACGAGATTATATACTCCGAATGATAGGTTTATTCCAAAACCATACGTTTTCAATAAAAGGTATTGAAGATATAGGAGTAAAATGGATGAAGGATGAACATCCAGAAATTTGGGACGCTGCTATTGAAAAACAATGGAATGAAGGAGTTCCTTTGCCAGTAGATAGTTTAGATGTTGAGATCTTAGGAATGAAAGAACCAAAAAAGATTTCAAAACAAATTTATGAATCAGGTATTTTTGAATGGAAATATCCTGGTACTACAAGAATTACAGCTGAAGGTTTAGGAATGGATCGAATGGAAGCTATAAAAGGTGTTAATCTAGACATAACGCATGAAACGCCTAGTGGATATCAGGTTACACCAGATAACATTGTTTCAAAATATATGGGCAGAGATACAGTTATACTAAAATAAAAAATATTCATCATGAATACATTCATTTTTATTACAATATCATTTGATTATTGATAATTGTTGAAATTCTGTTTATTGAATGTAATTTTAATCTATTAATAAATTTCTAGTATATTTTTTAATTAAATTAAGTATATATTTTGAAATCTTAATTTTAATTAACCATTATTTTTGATATTATAAATTAGAAAAAGAAAGCATCTTTAAAATTCATACTTTTAGTAAAATAATCAATTTGGTGAAACTAATAAATAGAAAACCATGGTATTTTTTAATTGGATATTTTAAAAATACAAATAAATACAAATTTATTCAGATGAAATACCAGAAATTCAATATTATTTTTATTAACTTGTTGTTGATTAAATAATTAAAAATTTCAATAAAAATATGGAAATATAGAATAAATTAAGAAAGGTTAGAATTGAAATGAAAGTAATAGCCTTTAACGGTAGTGCTAGAAAAAATGGAAACACGAAGAGAGCCATAGAAATAGTATTTGAAGAATTAGAAAAAGAAGGTATAGAAACTGAACTTATTCAACTAGCGGATATGGACATTAAACCTTGTTCAGCTTGTTTCAAATGTGCTGGAAATAAAAAATGTATGACGCACGAAGATGATCTTAACGGATTATTAGAGAAAATGTTAGGCGCTGATGGAATAATTCTAGGTTCTCCGACATACTTTGCTGATGTTAGTTCAAGAATGAAAGCGTTGATTGATAGAGCGGGAATTATCTCCAAAGTCAATGATGATTTATTGAAATACAAAGTAGGGGCTGCAGTTATAGCAGTGAGAAGACAGGGCGCATGCCATGTTTTTTCAAGCTTAAACTATTTCTTCCTAATTAACCAGATGATAGTTCCGGGGTCAAGTTATTGGAATCTTGGTATTGGACTAAAACCCGGTGAAATCATGAACGATGATGAAGGTGTTCAGACATTCAGAAATTTAGGAAAGAATATGGCATGGCTTCTTAAGAAAATTAATAAATAAGGTTAAATAAAAACAAAACTAGAAAAAAAATCTAAAATTTTCAATTTTTTTATTTAATTATTATAAGATAGATAAATTTTGATTTATAATAGATGTAAAATTTTGGAGATGTAAATATGAACAGGGTCAAAAAAGTACTACTATTATTAAAACAAATGATTTATGAAAGCACATCTCCAATGGAAATTATCAGATTTGCTAAATATTATCGTAAAAAAGGACTTGAAGTGACTGTTGTTCTATGGGGCCCGATGGGAATTTTACTTGGAAAAAAAGGTAAAAAAGGTAGAATGCAATATGAAGAGGAAATGCATAGTTGTATAGATATGGGTATAAAATTTTATTGTTGTGATATGGCAGCTAAAATCATCGGACTTGATGAAACAGAATTAATGAAAGGAGTTGAGATGGTACCATCATTCAAGGTCGCAGATCTCTTATTGGAATATCAGGAAGAGGGTCAACTTATAATATCATTATAAATAACATTTAGTAAAAAAGGTTTTAATTAATAATAGTAGAGATATCTTGCTAAAAATATATAAAAAGAGAAAGTAAAAGAAAAAAATAAAATTAATAAATATATAGAAACTATTAGTTAGGATGAATTACAATTTTTCTGGTTTATTAGCTATTTTTTAATTTTAATCTTCTTACTGACAATTAAAACATATGAAATTATCCCAATATCTAGAATAGTAATGATAAGAAGAATAATGACTGCAAAAATTGGGTATTGCATTACAAAAGGATCAAATGGAAGTTCAATAACCAATTCTTCAATAACTGTATTATTTAAAAGATCCGAGGATTTGAATTTGATTCTAATATAATTAGAATAAATTTGTGTTGGTTCCAATATGAGCCAAAAATAGAATTCACCTGACATTCCGTCTTCTGCGATATTAATAAATAGGGGATCTGTAGAAATA
>CAZYEE010000319.1:0-4365 GCA_964646355.1 uncultured archaeon
TTTTTGCCCAAATAAAAGAGATTTCATCATCAAATAATTTTATAGCCTACTTCTTCAAAAAATAAATATAAACATAAATTCTAACAAAAATCAGCTATTTGGATTCAAATTTTACTGGAGATCGCTTTAATGGTTATAAAGGTGGACGACCAATTTTTACAGAATTATATTATTAAGTTTAAAAATACAGAGGATCATATAAAGCGATTAATTTTATTTCTATCGTTTATTATGAGTTTAAAGGGGGGAAACGTCCAAAATTATGAAAATTTTGAGAATACCAGCATTAATAGAAAAATAAAAGATGCAACAGATATCGAAGATATATTGTTATCTAAATTCAGAATTAATAGATTAAAGAATATCCTAATCCTAAATAAAAAAGAAAATGAGAATATTTTTTTTAATTTAATTATTAAATTTTCAAATAATATAGCAAACAATGATTTAATTGAAGAAAATAAGATTTGTAAAGATCTTCATAATGATATAATAGGTCTGTGGAATAAAATAATAGATGAAAATACAAGTTATCCTTATTTAATAATTAATTTAGATGGATTACATTTCTATATTTACAGTTTGATAATATTTGAAGGAGAATTACATGAAGAAGATGCAAGTTCAGTGAATTTTAAATTAAAATTAATCATGCAATACGATATTAGGAATATAAACGATTTGAATATATTTTGGACCGAGCTTATTTTTGGATTAATTGATGAATTGGATATAACTTTAGAATTCTTTGTTAAAATTTTTGGAAAGACATCTATAATCTATAATTTAGTAAAAGAAGAATTATCGAAAGCTCTAGAGATATATAAAAGAGAAGAGAGAATTGAATTTAATTTTATTTTTAATGTGTGGAAAAGTCATTTAAGTTTACTGGATTTTGGCTATGAAAAACTGGAGGAAATTTTTATAATTTATACATACATAGCCCTGATTACGAAATTATATATAATAAATTATTACTTAAGTGATTCAAGTAAATATAATATTCTAGATAATGAAAGAATATTAGCGATTCTAGTTGGAAATGAAAAAAGTATTTTGAATTTTGATAATTTTTTTAGAGAAGATCTTTTTACCTGGATTTTAAATGATAATGTTAGAGTTATTCGAACATATATATTAGAAATTCTAAGATCTGCTATAAAAATTTTCAATTTTTCTTTATATAATAGAGATATTTTAAGAGATTTATATGAGGATTTAATAACGAGGAATGAAAAACATACATTAGGAGAGATATTCACTCCAGACTGGGTCACAAACTTTATCGTTGAAGATTTATTAAAAAATACGCCAGAATTAAGTTTGCTAGATCCTTCTTGTGGTGTTGGAACCTTTTTGATAAATGCTATAAAGCTAAAAAAGAAATACATTAAAAATAAGAATTCACTTAGTCTTTTAAATCATATTTTAAGAACTGTAAAAGGGCTTGATATCAATCCTATTTCAATATTAATAGCAAAAGCAAATTATCTACTGGTGTTGAAAGATTTAATTAATCAAAATACAGATATCCATATAGAGATTCCAATATACCAAACAGATTCAATTGATTACGTTATTAGGGAGGAAAAGAGTGTTGAATATAAAAAAACGAGAAAAAATATGGAGAATATAAAGAGTAAAGAAAATGAAAGAAAATATTCAATTCAAAAAATTTCAATACTAAGGTCAAAGATCCAACTATCCATACATGGATTAATGCTCGACAATGATTTTAATTTAAGTACAGCATTAATTAAAACCATTAATGAGTTATCCGATAAAGAAATTACAATTATACTGAATTATTTATACAGGAAAAATAAGAAATTTAAGAGGTTAGAAAATAAGATTCATAGGTTAGAATATAAACATTCTAATCTCAGTAGGGAAGAAGATAATAAAGATTGTAAGGATAATTTGATAATTTTGAATTTGGAATTGGAAAAAATAGAAGATAAAAATATAATTAAAGGTATAAAATGGCCAAGTTTAGAAAAATCGATAATATATGAGATGTTGCGACCAATTGAATTTATTTATGAAAAATTTGACTTGATAGTAGGAAATCCGCCTTGGATTGTATATAATTCAATAAGGGATTTAGAATATCAAGAATATTTAAAGCACCAAATTAAGGATATATATGGATTAACAAAAAGCTCAGAATTAATGACACATATGGAGCTAGCGACGCTATTTTTTGTTAAAAGTGCTGAACTTTATTTAAAAGAAAGTGGTATAATCGTATTTTTAATGCCAAAAAGTATATATTCTGCAGAACAACATCAAGTATTTAGAACTACTGCTTTTAAAAATGTAAAACTTGGTTTTTACAAAATTTATGATTTAGAAAATGTTAAAACACTCTTTAAAATCCCTACCTGTGTTATTTTTGCTAAAATGAGCTCTGAAACAAAATTTCCAATTGAGTGCTTAATTTTCAAGGAAAATTTTAAGAAAATAAAAAAGAAAGATATAGAATTAAAAAAAGATATGAAAACTGTGTTCAGAGAGCTTGTAATCGAAAGAAGACAATTATATCTATCAAATATCGGAAAACGAAACTTTTTTTCAATTGAAAAATCCGATTTTAAGCAAAAAAGCTATTATTATAACAAGTTCTATCAAGGTGCATCAATTACTCCAAGGGTTTTCTGGTGCGTAGATATTAAAAATGAATGTAAAATTAGGAATAATGGTAGAATAACGTTTAGTACCTCAAAACAAGCACTATTTAATGCAAAACGACAATGGACAATTAAAATTGAAGGTGAAGTCGAAAGTGATTTTCTCTATTCTACCATTTTGGGGATTAATTTATTTCCTTTTACATATACCTTAACTCCAGTAATTTTACCGATAAAACCAATAGGAGATAAATATGAAATAATAGAAGCAAAAATAGCAGCAGATGAATATCCATTACTAGCAAATTGGCTTCAAAAAGTAGAAAAATATTGGAATGAATTAAAGAAAAGCTCTCAAAAAACCAGTATTTATTTTTGGTTAAATTATAATAATAAATTAACGAGACAAAATCCAAATTATAAGTTTAAAATATTATATATCACCGCTGCAACTAATTTAGCAAGCTGTGTTGTTAATATTAAGGATATTTTGGGCCCATATAGAGGATTTATCGCAGATACTGGAACTTATTATTTTGAAACAAATAATAAAATGGAAGCTTATTATTTAACAGCAATTTTGAATGCACCTACTATTAATAAATTGATAAAACAATTCCAAACACCAGGAAAGTTTGGGAAAAGAAATATTCATAAAAAAGTTCTTGAATTAAATATACCAAGGTTTCAAAAAGAAAATTATCTACACATTGAAATATCCAATATAGGGATAGAAGCATCAAAAAAAGCAAATAAGAAAATAAAAGATATGTTAAAATCCAGAATAAATAGTATAATTAAACCCCAAGAACTAGGACATTTACGAAATCAAGTCAGAATACATTTATCTAATGAATTAGAAAGGATAGATCAATTAGTATCATCTATATTATAAAGTTATATAGTATATTATGGAATAATACTATCTGTTTGTTATTTATGTAGCATTAATTATGTAATAATCCTATTTGTCTGTTATTTTTTATTGATTCTCCCATTTACATGGCGTGTTTAATTATTACATATTAACAAATAATATAAATGATAAATTCTCAACGAAACGAAACATTTGAGAATTTTTTTACATTATTTGCTAAAAAAATAGTGAAAAAAATATTTTTTGAATTAAATAAAAAAGAAATAACAGTTTCCAGCTATAAATGCCAGTGGAATTAATGCAAAAATTATAGTGGCTCTAATGCTCTTATATTTGGAATATATAAATATATTTGTAAGTGATGTAGCTAAAAAAGTGATTGCAAAAGCCATTATAGATAGAAATGATGTGTTCATAAGCTCAATAAATAGAATGCCGCAGAAGAATATTGGAATGACCATAAATAATCGCTTGAACCATCTGTTTTTAATTGGAACGTTATCCTGAATAATTTTTCGCCAGAAAAATTCATTGAAAAATACTATTGGAATTAAATATAAAAATGCATATATAAAATAGTCTATGTTCCAGGGCATAAATACGAGCATCGAATAATAATTTGAAAGGGCCCAATATCCAAATGTAGCCAATAAACCCAAATGAAACCCTGCAAATAGTGCAAAAAGATTGTGCTCTTTAGTGGCTTTTTTAACAAAGCCACTATTACTAATATATTCATAATTAGCGAAATAATAAAGAATTAGACTGTATAATCCAAGTATTATTGAGGAAATTAATAGACTTAGGAGGACGTTAAATAAAATAGACTGTAATACCCAGAAAATCGCTAGAACACCG
>CAZYEE010000320.1:0-4343 GCA_964646355.1 uncultured archaeon
TCTCATTGCATTGTTCTTACTTTTCCCTTTGATTTCCGTGCTAATCTCAGGTTTTTTGCTAGATAATGAAAAAAATTATAAATTTGGTGATTCTAACTTTAGGGCATATTATATTAAAAATTTAATGATACATGACGATCAAATAGGGCCCTATATTTTGTCGAATATTACAATTAAAGGGGACAATAAAAAATATAATTATTTTTTAAAAATCCAAGACAAAAATAATATCATTAAAGGCATTGTTATTCCTGTTTGTAAGGAAATAAGAGTTTCTTTGGATTATATTATATATAATGAATTTTTTATGAAGATTGAGGATATAATTTCAAAAATTATCTCTGTTATCGACAATAAGATCGAAGACTCTAAAATCATTTGGGATATTTATTTAACTGATGTAAATAATTTTAAAAATAATATAAGAATTTTAAATATAAATAAAAAACTTAAAAAAAATATATTATTTACACGTTATCCAAAATATTTGTGGAGAGCAATTTTCTATATAAAAGAAAAAAATAATGATAATCCCGTATTTGAATTTCAAGTTGATGCTACAGATCTTCCAAAGTCAATTTTTATTTTTAAATGCTTTTTTTATGAAAAAAGGTATTATTCTATATTTGAAGATAAGTTAATAAGTGCTAAATATAAAAAATATAGCGAATTGATTGATAAAATTAGCGAGAGACTCATTACTGAAAAATATTAAAAAATCATAAATTATAGATTAGCATTTAAAATCATTTTGCATTTTTAATTAAAAAGGCTCTTATTCAAAATCATTACTATTTTTGATTATTTGTTATCTTGAATTTTTTTTAATAATTCTCTTAGCTCATTCTTTATTTTCTTTTTATTTTTTTCTTTTTTTATTAATTTATTATCTATTTCTTTAATTTGTCTTTGAATTTGTTTGTTCTGTTTATTATTTTCTATTTTATTGTATAATTCCTGAAATTTTGCATTAGGTTTCCGCACAGGACATATGTATCGTTTTTTAAGTTTCCCATTTTCCCAGTAATAATGGTACCAGTAGGGACCATGCAAAGCTCCCCCATTATAACATTTGCAATTCTTTTTTCCACACCTGATATATTCATGCATTAATATACCTGATTCACTGTCCTTTATTTGCAGGACCAATTCTTTTCTTTTATTTTTCAAACTAATGTAAGTATTTTCAAGTTGCGATAATAATTCAATAATTTCTTTATCTTTTAATGTAATTTCAGTTAACATTGGGCTTTTTACTCCAATAACTTATAATATTATAAAAATAATGAAAAATACATATATTACATAAGATACAACTTATTTAAAAATTATTCGGTCATTAAAAACTTATCTATACCTTTTTAAAATACTTTATAAATACACCAATTTGATTTATAAATAAGTTACTTTCTTATGTAATACCGATGTTATATTTTTATAAAGATTTTCTAGTACCCCTTTATTTCTATTGTATCTCCTTAGTTGATACCAAGAGAGTGCTTATCTAATTAATTTTATTATAATATATATTAGATTAGACTAATTTATTTATAAACAACCTTTATTAGAACCATACAGAATATATTTTTTTTAATTAAAAAATTTTACATATTGATATATTTTTTTGAAATTTCCATTGGAAATATAGGGGTTCGGGTTCATAGACTTATTTTTAATATTGATCAGGGTGTTTAGGGTATACCTGATATTATAATGCTAACAATTAAGAATAATTGAAAAATAAATTATGGAATATAATATGGAAGATTTTTGTTTAAATGTTTGAAAAAATAAAATAATAATAATAAAGATTTTTTAAATTAAAATAAATATAAGTAATAGGATTCAATATATACTCAAAATATCCTGAAAATTTATTATAATAAATTAATTGACCATTTTGAACCCGTATATTTCCATTGGAAAATAGATATTAAAGCTAATAAATAGAGGTTTAAAAACAAGTATAAGATAATATAAATAATTTTTAAAAAGATACAAGTAGAACTAAAAAAGAATAAATGTAATATTTACAAATAAAGTAAGATTAAATACAAGAATAAAAGGATTAAAAAATAAATAAAAGAATTAGAAAAATAGATAAAAATTTAAAAATAGATTTTATAAAGTTTTCATATCAAAAATTGAAACGGAGTTTTCATTATTTGGATATGCCAAATATCTACCATCGGAGGAGAATTTCAATGTACATTTATAGAGATTATCTACATTTCCACCTAGAGTTTCAACGATATTCATAGTTTTAGTATCTCGAATTGTAATCTCTTTAAAACCTAAACCTGAAACTAAATATTTACCATCAGGGGATATTGCAATATTACTGGGGTAGTCTTTTTCAGTGATAGTGTTGAGTATTTTTCCCTTTTTTGTATCCCATATTCTTATTGTTTTATCCATATGACTGCTGGCCAGTTTCGTTCCATCCTTAGTTATGTCTATGTGAATTAAATGAGAAATTTGAGGTTTGTTAGTATTCCATTTTTTGATAGTTTTCCATTTTACAGAATTTATGATACAGAGTATTCCAGATTCCTGATTTCCACCTACAGCTATTAAATTTGCATCATAAGCGGTACTACAGGTCTCCCAGCTAATTAATGTTCTAGGATATAAATTACTTTTAGGAGTTAACGTTTCAGTATCAAAAAGATGGACTGCATGATGCCATTTATCTGGTGCAACAAAGTATTTTCCATCGGGTGAGGCAGAAATCTCTTCAGCATATACATTATCATCATAAAAAGTTTTAGTAATTTCTTTTGACAAGGTATCATAAATACAGAAATCATTATTTCTATTTGCAATTATTATATTTTCATTTGAAGGATAAGTTAAAGATCCAAAAACCATCTTGCTATTATATTTTTGAAATAATTCATTACTATTTAGGTCCCAGATTAAAATTATTCCATGTTTTCCAGCCCCTGATGCTGCTTCCATACTAATAGCTAAATATTTATTTTCATAAAAAGTTAAACTTCCATATTTAGGGATAATACTACGAAAATCTTTAGGTTCACCTGAAAGTCTGTTTAGTTCTGTTAAAAGATCTAAAGAAATTATTCTATCATCTGTCATCCTTAAAACCTTTTAATTTAAAGTAAATGAGAAATAAAGAAATATTAAAAGTTGAACAAATATACTGTGATCTAATTAATAAATTTAACTATCTATATTTAATTTGGAAAAAATTTTTTTATCTATTATTTTTATTAACCATCCTTTTATTTCCATATTTTTTTCAAATTTATTTTTCTTGCATTTTATTTTCAGATATTTTATTATCTCAATTTATAACCTTAGATTGGATTATATGAGTGGTCTTATGTAATCTTTAATCCAGACCCCATTATACATTACATAAGGCAATTCTTAAGTAGATTAAAAAATGATGAGTTCAGAATTTGTATTACCAATTTTTTATAAAGATACAAATCGAATAAAAGAAATAAGCTATAATAAAAAATTTATGAATTTAAATATTTATTAATTAATAATTTCCCATCCAAAATTATGTCTTATTATTTGTCTTTTGGCAATTTTTTCATTAATTTTACTTAAAATAATATTTAGGAGGTTTGTGTCTCCATAGAGCAATTTAAAATTGTGAAAAATTTCAAATAAAAAGGTATTTAATTTGTCAATCTGTTCAAATATTTCGTTTGTAGAAAAAATGACAAGATGTAAAGCTGTAGAATATTAGGAGAATAAAAAAGATCAAATCTTGAAGAATAATCGGGAGGTATATTATTTGCAACAATTAACACATCCGAATCACTTTTTATAGAGAAATCTCCCTTAGCAAGAGACCCAAAAAGAATGACTAGTTTCAAGTCACATTTCTTTTTCCAGGACGCAATTAATTCATTTAATTCGAGTATAATTTTATTCTTATCTAGTTTGAACAATCTTATTTTTGCAGAATTGGATAATTTTTTTGGCATAATTAACAGCCCTCTCTGCTTCTATTTTTGTATAATAATCCATAGGTGCACCTGATGGATGAGCATTAGGATATCTAGCTGGAATATAATGTTTATCTAATTCTTTTGCCATGTTAATAAGATCATCATCAGGTCTTAGATTAGGTGGGAGGTTTTGCAGTAATTGAGAGGTGGAATGCCCCCATGCGTCAATGTTAACGCTTTTAAATAAAGCCCTAATAACTTTTTCAACAGCTTGCTGGGCAGAAAAACACGTCCATTCGTAATCTTGATTTTCAATACTTTTTATAGCGTGTTTAAGATCTTTTTCACCTTGTCTAAGCCAATCCAAAGCATTATTTCCCATAATAAAGCACTGTATATTATATTAAAGATGAA
>CAZYEE010000321.1:0-174 GCA_964646355.1 uncultured archaeon
CAAAAAATATTTAAAAGTTTAAAAGTTAATATAGTTGATTAGTGTCAAACTTGAGATATAAATAATTAAAATAATTTGAGCTTATTTAACTTCGCTTTTTTTTGAATTTATTAAAATATCTAATTTTTTATCAATTTTTTCTATAATTTTTCGAGTTTCTTTTGTTTCTTTTTT
>CAZYEE010000321.1:274-4339 GCA_964646355.1 uncultured archaeon
TGCCTCCATTGCTTCTTTTTTTGCCTCCATTGCTTCTTTTTTTGCCTCCATTGCTTCTTTTTTTGCCTCCATTGCTATTTCTAAAACATTTAAAGAAATTTCTTGTGATTTTTTAGATATTTCTACCGCTGTAATTGTATCTCTAACTCTTTCAAATTCTATTGCATCATTAAATGCTAAGACTTCATATTTATCATATTTTTCCTTTTTTATTTTTTGATCGAGTTTAGATCTTATTGCATCTTCAATCATTATTGGACGATAAAAATTCAAGATATCTTCAGGAATCAGAATAATTATCATTTTGGGTATTACATTTTTATCATCCTTATAAAATAATGAAAATAAAATTAAAGTACCTATACAACCTCGCTTAGTCGAGCTAATTAATTTTCTAATTGTGGATTCTAAATTTCCTGAAACTGCGGTTTTTACATTTAATTTACCAACAATTTCGTTATTTTTAAGAAGTTCTATATCAACACTCTCTCTTGGTTGTTGTCCTGGATATATTTTAGCATTATCAAAATCGATGTTTAATTCTTGTTTTATATCATTTAAAAAAAGTTTTAGACTTTTAGTTGTAAATTTTCCAATATCAATTGGATGTGGCGGAATTACGATCTTTATTGCTTTATATAATTCTTTTTGAATTAGATGTAAATCTTTAATCAAGTTCAAATACACCTATTAATCTATATCCAATTATTATATTTAAATATTAATTTAATTTAAACAAATTTAAAGTAAACTAATTTAATAATAAGAATTTTTTAGAAAAGAAATTAAATGGTTATTAAAAATTTATTGAATATATTAATTATGCGATTAGATTTGTATAAAATCTTCTTTAATTGCTAACTAAATTAAAAAAATTTAAAAATTTTTATAATAAAATTAAATCAACAAATTAGATTGATAAATACAAAAAGGAATAATTATTAAACAAGTATTAGTGATTAAGTTGATAGGAATTGTAGGATATCAAGCTTATATTCCTAAGTATCGATTATCAATGAAAGAATTACGTTCGGTCTGGCAACAAGCTGCACCCGGTATAGATGAAAAATCAGTTCCTTATCGTGATGAGGATTCTATTACAATGGGTGTTGTAGCTGTTGAAAATTTATTAGTAAATATGCAGATAGAAACAGATAAAATTGATGCTATTTATTTTGCGAGCATTTCGTCACCATATATAGATAAACCAGTATCTACACTTTTAGTTTCAATGCTTGGTCTTAAAGAAAATGTTTTTACAACAGACATTGGTGGATCAGCTCAATCTGGAGCTATGGCATTGATAAATTGTCAGCGATTTTTGGGAGATTCAGATAAATTTGGGTTAATAATAATTTCAGATTGTTTAAAATCAAAACCAGGTTCAATTATGGAGCGACATTTTGGTTCTGGAGCTGTGGCATTATTAGTTGGAAATAATAATCCTATTGCAGATATTACAGGGAGTTATGCATATTCAATTGAAATTTCTGATAGATGGAAGGGTATTGATCAAGAATATAAGACAGGTGATGACCGATTTATTAAACAATTTGGATATATACCAGCTGTTTCTAATGCAATTTCTGGTTTATTAGAAAAATTAGGAAAGGATATTAATGATTATACGCATATAATAGTTCAGCAGCCAGATGGTAAAACGCCTGGATATATAGCCAAATCGTTAAAATTTGATAAATCCAAAATGAATGAAGGTAATATTGCCAAATATTTCGGTGATTTGGGCTCCGTATCGGTATTTATGGGATTGGCAAAGGT
The DNA here is from genome assembly GCA_964646355.1 of uncultured archaeon. Classification (GTDB taxonomy): domain Archaea; phylum Asgardarchaeota; class Lokiarchaeia; order Helarchaeales; family HEL-GB-B; genus HEL-GB-B. The sequence goes on from CAZYEE010000321.1 coordinate 2,054, forward strand.
TCTGGACACAGCTGAAGAGGGTGATGAAATATTGATTGCTGCATATAGTTCTGGAGGTTGTCATGCGATTGGATTTAAAGTCAATTCAAATATCGAGAACTATAAAAGCAATCCACCAGTTCAATATTATATCAATAATAAAATAAATATAAATTATATAAAATATCTACAATATCTGGAGTTAATTTAAGGAGGGAAATCAATAAATGACAGATTTACCATATGTTTGGCGTCAAAAAAAATCATATTTTCAATTAATTGGATATAAATGTAAAAAGTGTGAACGGATAAATTATCCAAAATTAAAAAAATGCATTGAGTGCGGTAGTGAAGATCTAGAGGAAGTAAAACTGGCTAGAACTGGAAGGCTCTTAACATATATTGTGAATTATTATATGCCAGAGGAATTTGATAAACCATTGGGTCAAGGGGTAGTTGAGCTTGATGGCGGTGGAAGATTAATGACCCAATTCACCGAAATCGAGTCCGAAAAAGATCTAGAAATTGGTATGCCCGTTGAAATAGTAATCCGTAGAATGTCTACTAAAGATGGGCTTAATTATTATGGCCCAAAAATCAGACCATTAAAGGAGTGATTGATTATGAGAGGTAAAGTTGCGGTTATTGGCGCAGGATTGGTAAAATTTGGAGAATTATTTGATAAAAGTTATTATGATCTTATTGCAGAAGCAGCTAATGCATGTATTAATAGCGTAGATAAAGGAATAGACCCAGAAAAAGAGATCGAAGCCGCTTGGTTAGGCACTTGTATGGGCGGAATTTCTGCACAACGCGATGTCTTATCAGGTGCAGGATTGATCACTGCATTACCATACTTGAAATTGAAACCTGTAACTAGGGTTGAAAATGCGTGTGCTACTGGATCGGATGCATTTAGAAATGCAGCATTAGCAGTCGCATCAGGTGTTTATGATATAGTAGCTGTAGTCGGTGCCGAAAAAATGCGTGAAAAAGAGCCCCAGAATTTCTTAAGATATGTTGCGGCAAGGGAACAAGTCTTTAATCGTGGACTCATTGCGCCCTCTTATTTTGCAATGTATGCAAATGCTTGGGCTAAAAAATATGCAAGTGATGAGAAACTTAGAGAATATATGTCAAAAGTTGCAGTAAAAAATCATCATAATGGTACTTTATGTCCATACTCGCATTTTATGTTCGAAATAACTGAGGAACAAGCAAATAATGCACCAATCGTATCATATCCTTTTAGATTATTTGATTGCTGTCCTCAGACAGACGGTGCTGCAATGGTTATTCTATGTAAAGCGGAGCTTGCTAAAAAATATACAGATTCTCCGATATACCTTTTAGGTTCGGGACAAGCAGCGGACGTATATTGGATACCAAACAGGCAATCATTAACTTCAGCTCTTGCAACCGTAAATGCTGCACGAGAAGCTTATAAAATGGCAAAAATTGAGCCAAAAGATTTAAATTTTGCAGAAGTTCATGATTGCTTTACTTTTACCGAGCTTCTAGATTATGAAGACCTTGGATTCTGTAAACCAGGAGAAGCTGGAAAACTGATTACAGAAGGTGAAGTCTGCTTGGGTGGTAGAATACCAGTTAATACAAGCGGTGGTTTGAAAGCTAAAGGTCATCCAATTGGTGCTACGGGAATTGGACAGATCTGCGAAAATTGGTTCCAATTGAGAAATGAGGCAGGTAAAAGACAAGTAGATAATGCAGAAATCGGTCTACAACATAACCTTGGAGGTCCACTTGCTGTCGGATGTGTTAATATATTTACTAATAAAAAACCTTAAAAAATATTAAAAAAATCGAAATTTATTTTTAATTTCTATCACTTTATAATAGAAATTCCAAATAAAACTTTTAAAATTATTTTTATACATTTAATTTTATTGTGAATTTCATATTTCAGGTTATATCTTTTTGATAAGTCGAGATTTTCTATAGATTGGATTTTAAACAATAGAGTTTAATGAAAATTACAAACCACGATTTTAATAAAAATTACAGTCTTTTTTATATTAAATATTCATTATTAATGAATATTGAAATTTAAAAAAAGATTTTAGAAGATATTTTACTCTTGGCATTAAAAATTCTGAAAAAATAGTTGAAAATATTTCATATTTAAGAAGTCTGAATCTTAAAAATAGTATTATATATTTTCTTTATTTTTTGACTTAATTATAATATCTAATTTATTATCTATTCGTTCTACAATTTTCTTTATCTCTATTGCCTCCTTCTTAGCTTCCATTGCCTCCTTCTTAGCTTCCGTCGCCTCCTTCTTAG
>CAZYEE010000322.1:0-4328 GCA_964646355.1 uncultured archaeon
TCTCTGCAGTTAAAGCTCCATCGTTTCTATAACTCGGAATCATTTTACGCCAAACGTCTAATAAGAATTTAGTTTCTATCTTTTTCTCCTCTGGTTCAACCACAACGCTGGTATCACCCTTGCTTTTTTTCCGTAAATTATCATGTATAACTTGGGCTCTACCATGAAGATAGAGCATTGCAAACGAATTCAAAGCCAATTGATTTAGCGGAGCACCTAAAGATTTTGAACGCCTCCCTATCTCCTCTGGCTTTATTTTCTCCATCAATCTCTTAATAATATTATATTGATATGACTGATCATATAAAATATATGTAGCGGTATGAATATAATGTGAAACCGGAAATAATTTTGATTCTACTACACTTCTGCCCATCATATTCTTTCTAACATTTTCTGAAACAATTGTTATTAATTCATTAGCTTCTTCATCCGTCAAATTTCCTAACAAAACATCCACCTATAATTACGAAAATCATTACTTTTATCATCTAAATTTTATATTTTGTAAATTTAAATTCTATATAATTATTCTATTATTTAAAATAGATTGATTAATTTACTTAAAATTAATGCTGGGATTTTCATTACTTTTTCATTTAATCACACAATTATAATATTTAATTTTGTCTGAAAAATAATAATATTAATGAAAATCAGAAAGATAAATTAATAAATAATCTATCATAAATGATAATTATGGAAAAATCTATGATTTTAAACTTATATCCTACTGGGTCTATAAGAGAGAAAATTGAAAATAAATTTAAAACAATAATGCGTGATGAATTAAAATTAAGATCCCTTGTATCTTATGTTGGCAATAAAAATATACCTTTCTTGAGAATTTATAGGTATAAAGAAGCTTTTGCATTTGATTTTGTCAAATATTTTCTAAACAAATTTAAAACCGGTTTTGACGATTATATATTTGACCCATTCTCAGGAATGGGTACAACTTTATTTGTTTCTATGTTTTCTAGGATTCATTCCATAGGTATAGATAAATTACCACTCGCTTATTTTATTTCCAAAACCATTCCTTTATTCTTACTATTAGAGGAAAATGAAATAATGGAGATTTGGAGATCTTTAAAACAAAAAATAGCGACAAGTATTCCAGTTGATATTCCAATAAATATTTCTATAATGCAAAAAGCTTTTAATAAAAAGAACTTATTGATTTTAAGAAAATTAAAATCCGCTATTGATGATCTTCCAGATCCTTATCATGATATTTTTCTTTTATTATTTTTTTCAATTCTTGAAGAGTGTAGTTTCACCTCCAAAGATGGACAATTCCTTCGAATTAAGCGAGACAAGAAAGTTTCAAATCCAATTAATGCAATGAATAAAAAAGTTATGCAGGTAGAAGAAGATATCCGTAGAAAAAAAATATTTTATCCCCATTTAGTAAATTGCAAAAAATATTTTCCTGATATTTATCTCGCTGATACACGTGATTTGTCAAAAGTGAATTTTAAAAGAAAACCTACAATTATAATTACATCGCCACCCTATGTAAATAGATATGATTATACTAGGATATATTCATTAGAGTTATGCTTTCATTTTATTAAAAATTTCAAGGAATTAAAAGATATTCGATTTGGAATATTAAGATCTCATATTGAATCGAAGATTGAAAAAGATGAAGCTCCTACTCATCCAGCTATACGTGAAATAATTGAAAATCTTTCAAGAAAAAAGTTAAATAATCCAAAAATACCAAATATGATTATTGCATATTTCATTGATATGGAGAAAGCTATAAGGGAATGGTATAAAGTATTAGCTCCAGATGCAAAAATTGCTATGGTAGTTGATAATGTTAGATTTGAAGGTGAAATGATTCCTGTCGATCTAATCTTATCAGAAATTGCTGAAGAAATCGGATTTGCAATAAAAGAAATAATTATAGCTCGTTATAAAGGGAATAGTTCTCAACAAATGAAAAAATATGGAAAAGTCCCAGTCAGAGAAAGTGTAGTTATTTGGGAAAAGTGATTTAATATGTCAACAGATAAAACAAAAGAAATCTGGAAAACGGATCAAATTGCTAAAAGCGGCTTTTTTCATCAAAAACTTCATGAGTGGAATTTATTAGAAATAGCTTACGAGCTTGAAAAAATTAAAGGGGAAAAGCTTGAATGGTATTTAACAGAATTGAATATAAAATCTAAAGCTTGGAATAAAATTATTCATAGAGGAATTAAACCTATTAGAGTATTTAGCCACCCTGAGGTTTTGAAAGAAAATCCTAAAAGAGTTAGTTATTATAGAATGCTTGCTATGGTATCTCAAAAATCAATGACAAAAATAGGATTAGCAATTAAAACATATGAAGAAGGTAAAAAAGAATTAGATAATAATACTGCATTAAAATTGGCAAGACATTTGAATAGTATTATAAGTAATCTTATTGAATTTGATGAGGAAATTGATCCACGAGAATTTGATTTATGGCGAGGAATGACCACTGGTTCTCAAGCACAAGGCTCATGGCAGAATGCAAAAGGCAATCAAATAGAAATTCTAATTAAAGATTTAATTAAACATAGATTAAAAGAAAAAAATTTGATATACGTTGAACGTTTTCAAAAGAAGTCAGAAATACTAGAATTGAAAGATGGAAGAATATTGTTGATGAGCGAAGAACCTGATATTGGAATCTATAAAGATGGTATAATACAGATTGTAATTGAAATAAAGGGTGGTATTGATACGGCGGGAGTCTTGGAAAGATTTGGAGCTGCTTTAAAAAGTTTAAGAAGAGCAAAACAAGAAAATCCAAATTCAGTTTGTATTTTACTTATACAAGGTATTTCGCTCACAAATAAAGCAAAGGAGGAAATTGATAAAAGTAAAAAAATAATTGATCATGTTTTTACGGTAGAAGAAATTATCAGTGATGAGGAAACAAGAAAAAGGTTGTTTGGAATTTTACAATTTTAAAATTATATTTAGAATTCCTTATTGATCTTTTAAAGGTATTATTTTTAAACAAAAAAGAAATTTAAACAAAAAAAATTTGAAAAAAAATCACTAATACTATTTAATAAATCTAATTAATATGAATAAATAATAATTGAATTATTAAATTTTCTAATTATTTATTTTAGTTTAAATGTATATTACACATTTCAAGCTAAATATTCTATATAATTTTATTAATAAATTATTCTAAAATATGAATATTAAATCTGCATCTGCATCTCTTGCATTTAATTTGTTTTATACTCAATGAAGCATTTCTTGACAATGATCTTATACTATATATATCTAATTTAGTATCTCTGCAATTGGGGCACTTTAACTTATCTACAATTTCCTGATCTATGTCCAAATAATAGTCGTTGTTAATATTTTTAATAATGATTTTGTTTTCAATATCATCAATATTTAGTTTGATAAGGTCTTCATCAGTCTTAAATTGTTTGATTAAATTATATCGAAATATTTTGTATAATAATTCCATATTATGGGCGATCATGTTTCCTTTACTAGTTAATTTATAGATATCGCCTACTTTTTTTACATAACCATCACTTTCTAGCTCTATAAGATGTTTATAGATCATGTTTCGGCTTAAATTCATCCTTTTTGAAATTTTGTCCAAATTATTTATTTCATGTTTTACATAAGAAAGTATCAGTTTTTTTGGTTCAGTAAGATTCCATTTAATGATTGGAATATCAATTATCATGTTATCTTCTTCTGTCATATAGAATAATCTAGTTATTTTATCATACTCGATGTAACAAGCTAATTGGACTCCTATTGCTAGCGTTTTTCTCCCGCCTGAGATATTTACATAAATTTCATTTCCTTTGGTATATTCTTCGACTATTATTTCACTCACATTTTTAATAACAGCTTCTATATTATATTGATCAATTATGATATATTCGCTAGGTATAAAATTAGGTGGAATAGTCTTCTTTATTTTATTTATTTCGCTTTTTGTCTTATCATCAGGAATTCCATGCAGAATAATTAATCTATCTCCACCAAAAATTCTAACTGTATTTATAACTACATCTCCTTTATGAGCTAAAGTGCAAATTATTGTTTTCATTTCGACCAACTTCTCTATTTTTTCTGTGGAGATTCTAATTCTTGTAAGAATTTTATGCAACAAATACAAAATTTAGAACTTTTTTATAAAAATTAATAGTACAAACATTTTTTGACCAATTAAATACATTAGGATTGTGAAATTGCTCTATGTAAGAAATAAAATATAATTTTTAATAAATGAATAATCAACTAAATTTAAACTTTATTTAATTTTATAAAAATTTCGTGATTATTTATAAATAAAAATA
>CAZYEE010000323.1:0-4319 GCA_964646355.1 uncultured archaeon
CTATCAGTGTCAGGATTGAGTGGATCGGTTCCATAGAAGAATTCTTGAGTATTTGATAGCCCATCTTTATCTGGATCTGCTGCTGCACCATTTTCACCATAAGCACTGTTTTCATCGAGTCCATAATAAATTTCCCAGTGATTTGGTAGTCCATCAAGATCATAGTCGAATGATTTATCCCGACCTATATACATGAAAAATGCTCCAGTTTGTATTCTTTGAAATGATCCGAAATCATTGGAATTACCAGTTGCATTGATTATAAATTGATAACTACCATTTTCGGATGTTGCTGTAAATAAATTACCATAGATCCCATCATCTGGAAGTCCATCATTATGCATTCCATCATCATAAAGATGAATTTGAAAATCGTAATGATGTTTCTTCCAGCCAGGCGGAGTCACATTTAAAATGACTTCGGCGTCGGTAATTGGCTTGGAATCTGTTAAACTTACGATGAAAGGTATTGGAGTACCTATTGGCTCACAATTGCCCCATCGTTGAGAATATGCACCATTTGGGGGGTTCATGAGGCGTAATGAAACTGAAGTTTTTGCAGCAGCCTCTGCAAAATATTTTAGGGCACTGCTAGTTTGTGGGACTGAGATTGAAATTTTCCATAAGCCCACCATTGGATTTTTTATCCTCCATAAAACATGACCCATACCGGATTTGTCGTAAGTATAGTTAGCTGCAATAGTTACCATTTTTGGACTGTATAGGGAGATTGTTGGTTGTTGTGTTGCGTTATAATGAACTACAAATTCAACGGTATCCATATCATTGGTGACTCGTGTAGTAATATTCCTTTGACCACCAGATTTGATTGTGCCACGAGAATGCAAGAATCTTTCTATATCTCTATTTATTTCAGAGATTGAACGATAAATTTCGGCTAGATCATTGGGAATATCACCAGATGAAGGGTCAAAGCAATAGAAATAAGCTCCACTTGTTTCTGCAGCAATATCTTGCATTTTTTCATATGCGGCATCGGCTCCTATTGTTATTACATGAACTACTGTTCCATTTCCTAAAATATTGGGCATTACATCAGATATATACCTAGGAGTATTTTCTTTACCATCGCTTAATAAAATAATAGTATCAGGATTATCATCTTCTCCTCTTAGATATAATTCCTCTTGAGCATTCCATAGTCCATCACCGACTGAAGTAGAACCTCCCGCCACAATTCCGTCAATGGCATTGATTGCATTATTTCTATTTGTTGTAGTGAGTTTCATTAAATTATGGATGGTAAAAGCATCTTGATTGAATTCTACGACACCTAATAGATCATCATCTAAATAGGTGTTTACAAATAATTTAGCGGCTGATTTTGCGGCGTCTATTTTACCATTAATACCCATACTGCCAGACTTATCGATGACCAGCATATTATCATAATATGAAGTATTATATTCCACGCATAATTGTTGTATATCAGAACTTATTATCGCTCCAGTTGAATCCACTAAATCTATTCTTAATGAATACACTCCATCTGCTGCCTGAATAGGTGCTTGAATCTCTAAAAAATATTTGCCATATACATCTGTTGCTGTTAATACAGGTGCAACAATATTATTAACATATGCTTTGAAATTATTGGTAATAAAACCGTGAATTGGTATTGATTTTCTAACGCTTGTATCAACAATTGCAAGGAATTTACTTGGACTGTCATGAGGCCCAACACGAGCATGACAATTATCTGGCAAAGTTCTTGGCCAGTCAATTAATAATTCAGGAGCTCCGCCTTCAATTAAATAATCAAATACAGCAGGATTAGCTACATCATTCTCAAGTCCGACTACGATTATGCACATTTTATCATAATTTTGATTAATAATTGCTCGTTGAAAATCTTTTGATTTCACTGTATAATAATATTCAATGTCATTTCCATCTGAGCATAACATTGCATAGAATAACTTATTATTTGTAGATTGGTTAAATTGGACAGCAATTACCTTGACTGATGGATCAATATCTACTTCATAATATTTAGAAGCCCATCTTTCTATCTCTTCATTGTTTCCTGATTCGGATGTTGCTCCAGATATAACAGTTCCAGATATTTCTAGTGAGACATTACCATAATTTCCAGATCCGTCAGTTTCATCATCATCGATGTAAGTCCATTTTGAAGGAACAGTAGAAGCATCGAAATCTTTGGCATAATTCGCTACGCTGAAATCAGCGAAAATATCACTAAATTTAAGTGAATAGCCCATTGCAGAAACTGCTCTTTCAAGCATTGTAATACCATCAGTTCCCGTTGGATTAACAGTTTCATTCCAGAACATTGAAATAGCGTCCATACCATAATCGGGGTCAGTGTGGTCATTTCCGAATCTTTCACAATAATATTGCCAAAAAAGACATGCGTCATAACTTAAAGAAGTTAAAGTTTGAGTATGAGTACCTCCAAGATAGGATTGGCATTGCCCAACAAAACTAGAACCTAATTCGGTCCCATCGGCATGGTCTAACCAATCTGAGAATTTGTCTTGACTCATTCGCGCATGTCCTTCGCGTACCCATTTATTTGGTGGAGTGCCAGGATGAGCATATTGACATACATGGAAAAATTCATGACCTGCGACTTTGAGAGGTTCGTGATCCCAATCTGGGACAGCTAAATAAGCAGGATAAATACCCATTTCAAAATTTCCTTCTCTATCAGGACAGCATGCCCAGCCATTGAATCCCGCCTCATCTTCGATGGTAACCTCGATTGGGGGCTGACCAGTATCCTGATTAGGATCTGGTAAGTCCCAAGTATTAACTAATAAATTATAAGCATATGGCAATGTAAAATTTGCAAATCGCTCGACATCAGCTTGGGAAACCCAACTATCATTCCAGCGAGTTATCCTAAAATTACCATCAGTTGAATTAATAGGTGGACCTAAAGCACTATGGTTAATAGGAATAGAATAGTTTGTAACTGCGAGCGTATTTAGATTAAAACTGCTAAAAATCATTATTGAAATAGTGAATACCAAAAATATTGTTGTAATTTTGGTTATTGATAGGTCTTTCTTGTAATATAAAACTAAATTTTTCATTTTTAATCACAATTTAATAATTTGATTAAAAATTTTGATTTTTTTAGATTTTTAAATTAATTATCCAATCCAGTCCTATTTATATAATTTTTTTAAAATCCTTGGTAATTTTTTAGTATTTAACATTTTTTTAAGAATTTTTTGCTTGAAGTTCTGATCTTTTAAATCAAATTGAAAAAAGTATTCAATACTTCTATAATTAAATTATTATTTAATCCTACCATCATTAAGGGGTTATTATAATAGAAAAATTAACAATTAGAATCAAAAATGTCTAATAATACCATTGAAAATTTGATTAAATTAAATAAAATGGGATATGAATTAAGATCTTGAAAGATTAAAAAATATTTCATAAAATTGTAGGAGTAAAGATTACATTTTTCAATATAATAATATTATTTTTTTTCAAAAATAGTAAAAATATTAATAGATTTTGTATAAGAATTTAGAAAATTAGAATGCTTAATTATGTGAAAGAGTATTAACGTTAATTGAATAATAGAGAAAAATAGTTAAACAAAAAGAAAATTTTAATCAATATTAAGAATAACACGATATTTATATTAAAGAAAAATAAATATGCTTTTAAATGGAGATTTATATTTTTTAAAATTTAGGAGATTTTAAGTTTGAAAAATGATAAAAAAACTTTAATTTTTGTATTTCTAATGGTTTTTTAAGTGATTTTGTCATTTCAAGTAAGCAATAAAATAAATACTATCGAAAAAAGAGTAGGGACTGAAGTTTTAATCAGTGGGAATTCATTACCGACTAATGTTGTGATAAATGAAATATTGTTTGATGATGCTTTATCTGGGGATGCTGGTGAATTTATTGAATTATATAATCCTACTGCTAATGAAATAGATTTATCTGGTTGGAATATTACAGATGAGGAGTCAACGGGAAGCGAGGCGATATATACTTTTCCAGCTAATTGTAAGATTCCAAGTCGTGGTTTTATTGTGATTTTTAAGGATATTGTTCCTGGACAACTAATATCTCCTGATGATGTAGCAAATGATTCTCTAGTTCAGTTGTTTGAGACAATAACTGGGCCCTCTGACCAAGAAGACCCAAGAGTTACTAATCTAACAAGAGTAGGTGGGTACCCATCTGATATAAACTTAGCAAACACTGGAGATGAATTATATTTATTTGATGCGTCAGGTACCTTGGTCGATTCAGTATCTTTTGGTAATCCACCATATGCTGGTACCTTAAATGAATTAAAAC
>CAZYEE010000324.1:0-4308 GCA_964646355.1 uncultured archaeon
GGTATGTGGATAACTGTTTGGATCTAGGGGATCTGTACCTTGAGAGATTTCATCCCCATCAGAGTATCCATCTCCACCGGTATCCCAGAGTTGAGGATCAGTTCCATAATCATAATGTTCATGATAATCAGTTAGTCCATCATTATCAGAGTCTAGGCCCGTAGTTCCTTGCATTATGGCAAAATATGAGAAATGATTAACCGAGACTGTAATAATATTATTAACAGTATCGAGGCATCCTGAGTTAATCTCAGTCCAAGCATCTCCTGAATAACTGAAAATTGTGAGAAGCCATTCTTCTAATGATTTTGTACTCAATTCTTGTTGTGAATATTTGATCGAGATATTTGCTGTAAACTCAATATTTGGGTCATTAACTTCTATTTGGTAAATATACCCAAGTAGTTTCGATGTATCAGTACCTTTAGGACCTTGAACATTCTTAATGAACATCAATTTGAGTACTTTAGAAGTTGATTTAAGATTGACTGAGATGGTAATTTCATTTTCGGTTATTAAGATATTATTAGTTCCATTATAGAATTGAATTGTGAACTCTGAAGTTCCAAGCGCTTCATTTACTTCGAAAATTATCTCTATTGTAATATTAGAAAATGGAATTGAACCTAGATTAATATTATATGCAGACCAGTATCCAAATCCATAGCTAAAATTACCCGATACAATCTGGTTCGATCTATCGTTATAAATTTTGAATGATTTATTGTTTGGAATTACATTTGAATCGTTAATAATACCATGATAGGAACTTGTTGCAGTAAAATTAACGATATTCAACTGATTTGTCGCAAAATTATAGCTAAATGAAGGTCTTGTTATTTCAATATAATGATAGGGAGAGAAAATTGATGAGTTTGTAGAAACATTACAGTAAGAATCAGCTAAATTAATGATGATTAAATAATTACTTTCATTATAATGGCTTACATCAATGATTTTATTCCAAGCTTTACCTGTCCATATTAATACATCAGATTCAATTATCGTAGAAGAATTTACATCCACAACGGTGTAATTAGCATAAAGAGCTTCAGTATTGTCAATTACACCTCTTGCCGTATAAGTACTTACAGGTATGAGTGAGATATTAAGTGTTTGGACCATATAACCAGTATAATTAATTTGTAAATTGGTTAAATCGATAGTATGTTTTATTGTAAAATTATTAGATTTTGCTGTATTTATTGTATTATTATATTTGTCCATAAAACTAGCTATTATATAATAAGTTCCTTCGGGTAGCGATGCAACAGATACCTCTGCGAACCAACTATATCCATTATAATCTAATTTTCCTCTTAAACCAGTAAAAGTATTATTTGAATAAAAGATTGAGTAATTATATTGTCTCAATACTCCTTTTCCTACATATCCAAGTAATTCATATGTGCTTTTCACCAAAATATTTTTTATATTTATAATCTGAGAATAATTGCCATTATAAGATACAATTGGTGTAGAATCTGAAGCAATAGTATGAGAAATCGTAAATAATGAAGTATTCACTGAGATTTGACCATACCCAAGATAATCACTAAAATTAATAGTTATATAATAATCACCTGGTGCTAATTTTGAGGTTGAAATATTTATTGCTTCCCATTTGTAGATGCCAGTAGTATTATCATACGTGAAATTACCCCAAACTGAAGTATTATAACCTGTAGAATTATATACCATATATGAGCATATTTTTGCTTCTAGATCGGTTAAATTGCCTAAAATAGAGTAAGAACTGCTAATATTATCAATGGTAATATTTAAGCGTTGAATTAACCCATCACTGTAAGAAACATTTATTCCAATTATTTTTAAGTAATGATCTACAGTAAAATTAGCATTTTTCTGAGAATTATAGCTGTTATTACCAAACGAATATTTACTACCGAATGTTATGTTGATATAATAAACTCCTTCTGGTAAAGATGAGACATCGATATTTAAAGCTTCCCAGGAATTACCAGACCATGTTAAATTGCCAATAATATCGGTCATTGCAAATGTCCCATTCAAGATTGTAAATAGATGGACATATGCATTAGTATTATTAATTTCTCCTTCCTCGGAACAAATTACATCGACATTAGTAATATTGATTAGCTGATTGACCGGATCATAAGAAACAGATACATTTGTAATAGTAGGTGGCGGAATATAATTATTAAGATAATGAATGATATAATTGGATTTATAAGAAGAGATATCTAAATATCCATCGAGATTAAAATCACCTGTTGTAATTACAATTCCACCTACTGTACTATAACAGCTTGAGAATCCTGGAAATTTATATGGGCCCATTGAATTATTATTAAAGAAGAATTGAAAAGTATTACTATCATTTCCAATAACAAAATCCAGATCACCATCGTTATCAAAATCACCAGCTGCCAGACCATTTGGTGTTTTATCTCCCGCAGTACCAATGATTTTATTAAAATGGACTGGTTTTGTAGCGTTAATAGTTAAAATAACAGCTCCAGTTTTATTTACAGTAATAGTATCATTATATCCATCATTATTGAAATCACCTATTAAGGGGTGATTTAATTTATCACTATTTATCGAGACATTTTTTAATATTTTTAATGAACCCATTGGATAGTCTACAAAAATACCGACACTTCCATTATTAAAACCAATGATTAGTTCTGAATCATTATTTTGGTCCATCTTTTTTGCTTGTAAAGTTTCGATGAACCCCATAGGTCGGGCATCAAAAGGTGTATAACCACCATTGGTGCCATAATCTAGGAATAAAGTAGCAAATGAATAATCATAATAGATATAATCATAAATTCCGTCATGATTAATATCGGCTGTAGTATAGCTGTATATTTCATCTCTATCACCGAAAACTTTATAACTTGTATTGAAATCACCCAGACCGTTGTTAATAAATACATAGCCGCTTTCAGCATTGGGACCCAGTCCAGATTCGTTAGTCATTAGGAAATCCAAGTGATCATCAGAATTGAAATAACCAACTTTAACGGTCCTAATCTCTAAAATACTCGCTGTATTATCAATTACTCTCGGAGGTATGGATGTATAATTACCTGTGCCATCGTTATAATATATTACTACTTTTGGAACACTCAAATCATTTCTTCCGACAATCATGTCCAAATCCCCATCGTTATCGAAATCGCCATAATCTACAGGTGGAGGTTGCGTCATATAATTAAATTTAACAGAGGTATTATATTTTCCAAATGATAAAACATGGATCTTATATAATGGGGACCAATAACTCCGATTAATATGCTGCGGATAAGTAAAATTCTCATCATTAGACGCATATTGGTATCGGATATGTATTCTAAAATAATAAGTACCCGTGGAATTGATAGTTATTGTATCCTTGAATATTCCAGGTATTGGTGGGGACCCTGCATGATCGGTGGTGTTCATTGGTCTAACGCCATATTTCTGATAACAATTTATAGGATCATAGTTAAGGCAGTAGTGAATATTGGCATGTTTTATTCCTATTACTTTATGAGGAACAATTCCTGGATAATTAGGTGAATTATTAACAGGTCCGGCAGTCCAATTGTGGATTATATAACCCATAGCCCATGTTATCGTAAAATTTCTGGGATTTGTACTGATATCCATTTTATCTACAACTACAGAATAATTGTATTCAATTGTCTCAGCTGCTGGATATACAGCAATTCCACTACTCTCTGAATAATAATCAAAAGTCTTATTATCACATTTAGCATGGATTTTGAAAAATACCCATTTAAATTCTTTAGTATAAAATGTAATATTCTGTCTGAAAATATAATAATGGGCTCCTTTTCCGACTAGGGTTGGAGTTTTCCAGCCAGTTGTTAAAGTATATGAGGTAAAATCATAACGATAATAATCCGCAACTATCGGGACAAGTGTCGGTTCTAAATTTGGAACGCCTTGGAAATGAATATCAGTGTGATTTACTGTTGAAACATTGCTTATTATCCATTCAAAAGTCACAGGAATTCCTGCTATTGCAAATTGTCCGGGAAATAGATCGGGGTTCGTTTGACTCTGACCCTTAGGAATGTCATTCCAAGGAATTTTGATTGTAATATTGGGAAGAATCATTATGCTAAATATTTCGGACCAATATAGTTTTCCATCAAATGTTAAATTTAATGCAAAATAATATAATCCAGTTTCCGGGA
Organism: uncultured archaeon; assembly: GCA_964646355.1. Lineage (GTDB taxonomy): Archaea > Asgardarchaeota > Lokiarchaeia > Helarchaeales > HEL-GB-B > HEL-GB-B. The sequence continues at coordinate 4,197 of CAZYEE010000324.1, forward strand.
TGTATACAGAAATTACGCCTCCTTTAACACTATCATTAAGCACGCTCATTAAACTTATGTTCTCTGATTCACCGTACCATAAATCTATTAAAGTAATATTGGTATCTAAACC
>CAZYEE010000325.1:0-4297 GCA_964646355.1 uncultured archaeon
TTTTTTTTCATAATGCTTTGGTTTAACATGTTTATCATTCATTAATATTTGTTATCCTCTCTAAAATAATTAATAATATTCCGCTTTAATCTTATTGCATTGAAAGGATAATTTAATAATATCCTTATTACAATTTTTTTAATTTAATAAATCCGCTATCATCTCACTTAATCTATCTATCTTTTCAATATTAATATGATAATTATGCTATATAAATTAGGAATATCACTCCCATTAAATATAATATATTGCCAATTCATTTCCAAAGTAATTCATCAGACTTATCTTCCAGTATCAGGGATGCGATATAATGTAGTTATTGCTAATAAAGATCTGGTATTAATGCCAAACTTTTATCTGTTGTATTTAATCAAAATATTAATTAAATAAATTTGAAGATTTAGGATATACATATATTTATATATACATATATTCAAAAAAATGGGTTTTAATATATGTATAAATTAAAAAATAAATTAATTTCCTTTATTATTAATATAGGATTGAAATTTATGAGTCATGATACTATCATTACATCAATGGTTTTAAATTGTTCTCCCTCTAAGATTTCTGAATTTGTCATTATGCCAGTCGTGAAATTTGTAATTAAAAAATTCAAATCACAGCTGGGTAATTTAAAAACTTACGGATTGACATATAGAGGGAAATATGACTCAAAAACAATTTCGATTGTTCCTACTACTATGGGAGCTCCTGCTGCAGCAGCTGTGATGGAGGCACTAAATAATACAAAAGCTAAATATATTTTTAAGGTAGATTATTGTGGTGGCTTAACTCAGGATATTAAATTAGGTGATATTATCGTAGCAGATAGTGCAATTTGTGGAGATGGTACATCACCACATTATGATTCCAATGCGAATATAATAGAAGCCGATGCAGAATTACTAGAAAAATTAACCTCCTTTTTTGATGATAATAAAATTAAATATCATAAGGGCCCTATATATACAACAGATGCTATTTTTAGAGAAACTGAGGAGCTGTTAAATAAAGCAAGGAGTATGAATGCCATTGGAATAGATATGGAGACTTCTATCTTATATTTATTGGGTAAAATTTTTAATAAGAAGGTAATTTCGGTTAACGTAGTAAGTGATAAACCTTCACCAGATAAAAAGTTTGATGTGAGCTTAAATTCTAGAGTTTTTGATAATACTGATATGCTAGTTAAGTTAATTTTAGATTTTATAAAAGATTTTGAAAAATAAATAATTTTTAGCTTAAATCAATAATCACTTTTTTTATAAATTATACAATTTCAATTGTATAAGAGTTTAGGCAATGTTAATTCAAAAAAGTTAGCAAAATTAAACAAAATTTGGTTAGTTCAAATTAAAAAATTAGAATTTTGATAGAATTTTTGTTGTTGAATCGTATTCTAGTATTATTTTTTAGTATTCTTATCCTTATATCCATATCTTGCTTAGTAATCGTGTTCGTTTTTATTTTTCAATTTAAAGTAAATTCCAATTATGATTGGAAATACAGCGATAATACTGGTGATTATCAAGTGCAAGCTAAAAGAAAAATTGATTATCATGAGATAATGGCTTAAACTTGTTGCTAAGTAGGTGCAGAACCAGCCTAGAAATCCAAACCCGAAACTTATATTTTTATTAATAGTAGATTCTGTCGAAATGTCTGAGATCATCGCCATTAAAATTACGGTATATGTAGAAATCCCACTTGCATATAATAATGGATAAAAATATCTTATTACATTATTAAACCCAAAAAAGCCCATTGCAAAGTCTGAGATAACTACAAGAACAGCTGAAATCATTGCTATATTTATAAATTTCAATTTATCATAAAAAATTCCAATTAAAAGGGCTGATACTGCATGGACTATACCAATATATATCCTGAAATCTAATGTAGATCCCCAAGTAGCTTGGTATATTACAGGATCACCGATTACTCTTAAGAATCCAAATGAGTCAGCAAATAGTATAAATGCCATTATAAAGATAAAGATCTTAATATCAATCTTGAATTTTGCTCCTAATTTTGCATTATTGTCAATCTCTTCTAAATTAAAAACATCAAATATTGTAAAAAATAGAACTATTAGAATTGTTATTGGCAAAAACATTATGTTTTGATCCCTAAATACTAAGAAATCCCAGTTTTCGGGTGTCGATGCACCGATTCCATACATCAGGGCAACCAAAATACCTGCAATTAATCCTCTCTTTTTCTGAGGAAGTAGATAAAATATGAATGGATATGCAATACTTGCGGAGATTCCAAGATTTATTCCGAAGCATATAACCCAGATCACATATCCGACATCATTTATCACGATATAGGTTAAAAATATCAATCCAATATTCAAAATACTAAGTAAAAAATATAAAATCCTTCTTAAATTGAATGAAACATTATATTTGTCTAAAATCCAACCAGTTAAAACACAAAAGATGAGTGCGAAAAGGCCCATCAAAAATAATGATATGATAACGACATTTTCACCGACTCCTAATACATCGAGACCGAATTGGGGGATTCCTATTTGAACAAATTTTAAGTTTAAGATTCCACCGCCAACTATCATAAGAATTAGAAATAACATTGAGAAAATATTATGGTATCTCTTCAATTGAGGTATCAACAATTTCATAACTCTCACATTCTCCTAATTCTGACTCCAGATTTTTTGTGTTAAAAATATTAAATTAATTTTTAAATATTTTCTTCAAGCAATTCTTTTAAATTCATTAAAAAAAATTCAAAATTTATTATGATTAAGAAATGTGAAATGAAATCTCGTCAATTTAAAATTTTAAATATTGGAATGCAATAATCTTAAATCATTAAAAACAAGGTTATCTAAAATGAAATTACCATTAGAAGGTTTAAAAGTTCTTGATTTAACAAGGTTATTACCCGGACCTTTGTTAACTATGATGCTAGGAGATTATGGCGCTGAAGTAATAAAAATTGAAGACCCCAAAATAGGTGATTATGTAAGGTGGAGGCCGCCTTATATACAAAATGAAAATGGCAATTATAAAATGAATTATTTATTTTTATATTTAAATCGAAATAAAAAATCACTTACTTTAGATTTAAAACACGAAAAAGGGCTCGAAATTTTTTATAAACTTGTAGAAAATTCAGATATCATTGTTGAATCCTTTAGACCTGATGTAAAAAATAGACTAAAGATTGATTATGAAACAGTTAAAAAAATCAATGATAAAATAATTTATGCCTCACTCACAGGATTTGGACAGACAGGACCATATAAAAATAAGCCTGGGCATGATATTAATTATATTGCATTGACAGGAATTCTTGATCTCAATGGGAAAAAAGGGGATAAATCTGTTATTCCTCCAGTTCAATTGGGGGATATTTGTGCTGGTGCATATATCGGATTCAGTTCTATCCTCCTAGCATTAATAGCAAGAGAAAAATATGGTATAGGTCAGTTCATTGATATTTCAATATATGATGGACTTATCTCGATGCTTCCAAATCTATTCAATGAATTTTTAATAACAAAAGAAGTGCCCAATAAGGAAAATAAGCGTTTACTGGGTTTACTGCCGTGGTATAATGTATATAAAACAAAAGATGGTAAAGAAATTGCAATTGGAGCTCTAGAGGCAAAATTTTGGAAAAATTTCTGTGAGGCAATAAATCGTCCTGATTTGATCGATTCGCAGAATATCACTATAGAAGAATATGATGAATTAAAAATTGAGCTTCAAAAAATATTTATGAAGAAAAATAGAGATGAATGGATCAAATTATTTGAAAATGTAGATACATGTATATCTCCAGTCTTAAATTTAGAAGAAATTCTAGTTGATAAACATTTTAAAGAACGAAATTTGATACTTAATTATAATCATGAAGTTCTAGGAAATATAACTCAAATAAAACCTATTTTTAATTTAAGCGAGACACCTGGCTCAATTAAAATCCCCGCACCAGAATTTGGTCAACATAATATTCAAATTCTTCAACAATTAGGTTATTCACAAATTGAGATTGAACAATTAATTAAGGATAACATAATTGGAACCTATGAACGACTAAAAAAATAAAATCAGGTAATTGAGAAATTTAATGGATAATTTATATAATTTCACAAAATATTAATCATTTTTAAACATATACTCTTAAAAATTTAAATTATTCAAAATACTAACTTTTTAAATTCACTAAAATTGTTCTATAATTTTAAATTAGTTAAAATCTTATCATGAATATTTTAAATTCTATTCATGTTGATTTTGGTATGAATACAACCAACGTATGG
>CAZYEE010000326.1:0-4274 GCA_964646355.1 uncultured archaeon
AATAAAAGCAGTAAAAGAGGCTTTACCTGGAATTCCTCACCAATATTGCCATTTTCATTTCTTAAAGAATTTGAGTCGAAATATAAAGGTATTTGATCCACATTTACATGTAGAACTTGCAAAAAATCTAAATAAATTAGCTTATTATAAATTAAATTCGCCTGATATTGATATCAAAATCAATAATCACACTTATAATATAAAAAATATGGTCTCAATGATATTAGAAGATATAGTTCGACTTATTAATAGATATTCAAGAGATTTTGACTTCTTTAGTGGATTTGAATTGTATAATGATTTGCAAAATTTTATTGATAAGATAAAAGAAATACGAAATATCATATCTGATAATAAAATATTTTATAAAATACTATTGAAAATTGAAATAAATATTAGAAATGCATTAAAACAAAATAAAAATATTTATAATAACGTGAAAAAACTTATCTCTCTCTTTAATAAGGTCAGGAGTATTTTAGCAATTCAAGATCAAAATTCTGACGAAGTCAGAAAAAAAGCAGATCAATGGGCATATAATATAAAACAGATAATTAAAGGAGATGGTGGTAAATTAAATCTGAAAAATTTGAAATATAAACGTACTACATATAAATCTGATTTAATATCAGCCTTGGTAGAATGGTATAGACTATATAAAAGCCATAAATCTGGACTATTTTATTATGACTATGAAGGACTTCCCAGAAGTATTGTAGAATTAGAACAGCTATTCTCATTAGAATCAAAACATTTTAGGATGTGTTCAGGAAATTCTCAAATTGGAAATTCGATAAGGATGAAAGGTGGTGAATATTGTCAGATAATAAATTGTTACTCTCAAGATAAAATAGTCACAATATTACTAAAACTTGATAAAAGCTATCTAAAAAATTCTACAAAAAGATTCCGGGAACAGCAACTTAAAAGCTTATCATATAGATATTATAAAAAGGAAAAATATCCATATACAGAATTATTAATGAAAAATCTTCAATCTTATAGATAAATTTATTGTTGAAGATCACTTTTGCGATTTATGATAAAATAAAACTAATTTTTATTATTTTATACCAAATTCCAAATAGATGTTGTTTTACAACTGAATTTAAATAAATACTTTAAAAAATTACATAAAATTTGCAAAAACTTTTAGAATATATAAGATCAGAATATATAAGATCAAGTATCGAGATACTTTTTTAACTTATTATTTTATTGCCGCATTCAGAACAGAACCTAGCTCCGATCCGTAGCGGGGCTCCGCAATTATCACAGAATAAAAGAGTTTCTTCATTTGGTATTTCTTTAATTTTAAATCCGCATATTTGACAATATATTGAATTTGGAGGAGAAATTGCACCACAATTGGGGCAAGTTAATTCTTTTTCAGATTTTAAGAAAGGTCTTTCCAATTCTTTTTCATTAGCTTCTTTTAACTCACTCCAAATTATGCTATTAATAGCTTTTTTTGAGAGTTTCCCACAAGTATTACATTTAAAGACCATGGTTGATAGAACTTCATTAAAAAATGTCATAGTGAAAGAAACGTTAGTTTGAATTATTTTAAAATTTTCATTATTTATAGCCCCACAATAATTACATCGATATATATCATCCTGTAGTAAATAAAGCCACTCATGTCTTGTTTTAAAAGGTAATTCTATTCGGTTAAGCCATTTACATTTTCCACATCTAGCTTCAATTACTACATTAGTTTTTCTGATTACTACTTTTCTTGGAATAAGATATGTACCAGTGCAACCATTTATGCATTTATAAGAATTTAGTATTTTCATTTGGAACCACATGAAAATGAGTTTAAATTTAATTTGTTTACTAATAATTAATTAGTATTTAGGATTTATAAACATTATATATAGCCATATTAACTATAGATCCAAATAAAAAAGAGAGAGAATTTACCATTTTAATTTTTCATAATTTTTCTGGACTGCATGTTCAAGATCTTTAAATAAACTTGCTGTACCTTCTTTTTTGATCAATTTTTTAAGTTCGTCCATAGTAGCAATCGTAGCTTTTTTGGATGCCAAATAAGCCAAATGTGCAACTGCTACTGCTTCCTTAGCTTCTTCAGGGGAAAATTCAGGCTCTTTATCTTCTAAAATGCATTCAGCAAAATGAGTATCCTCATACCTGAAAGATATAATATAATATTTTGGGAATGGACCATGCTCAATTTCCGGACTATAAAAAACACCTTTTTTCTCCGCTTCTTCATGGCTTGAAAAGATTTGAACCGGTTTTTGCCAAGAATGATCTTCAAGTATGCTACCCTTTGTGCCATGTAACTCAAGGCGATTGGTCGGTGGATGAATAGCAGCAGTTGTAACCGATACTTCAATAACTGCTCCTTTAGTAAAATTTAAATGAACTAAAGCGGTATCCTCTCCTTTATTTGGTGGGCTCTCAATAGATTTTATACACCAACATTGTGCAAAATCGACATTATCTTCTAATATCCAATTTAAAGTTGCAAATTTATGTACACCTTGATCAAATAAAGCTCCGCCTCCTCCTTTATCATATGAAAACATCCAGTGATCTGGGTTCTGGAATTTAGAAGGTTCGTCCCAAGCTCCTTCATATGCTCTTCCAAAAAAGATATCTCCAATAAAATTTCTCTTCACAATATCTTTAATATAAGTATGAGCTGGTAGGAATCTGTGATTTTCTGCTATCATAAATTTGACTTTTGCTTTTCTTGTAGCTTCTATCATCCTATCACATTCTTCCAACGATGTCGCCATCGGTTTCTCGCATATAACATGTTTACCAGCTTTAGCTGCTGCAATTGTTACTTCTCCATGTAAATAGTGGGGTAACATAATATAAACTGCATCAATATCACTCTCTAATAAGGCATCCAATTTTGTAAATGGTTCCAACTTATGTTTCTTGGAAAATTTCTGCACTTTCTTCTCATCGATATCATATGCTGCTATAAATTTCACTTTTGGATTATTTTTGTTAGCCGCCATATGAAAAGACGCTACCTGTCCACATCCTATTATTCCAAATTTAACAAAGGACATTGAAATACTCCTCTATTAGTAAAGATCATAAACATAATTCACATAGAGATATACATTTTTAAATGTAATTTCTACAATCGAATTGATAAAAATCAATTTTGTTGATTAGAAATAATAATAGTTTGGACATGAAAATCTAAAAAAATGAAGATATTACAAAAATTGAGTTGTATTATAAAATAGACTTATAAAAGTTTTTAAAATTGGAAGTTTAGATATTAGATATATTAGAATATAGAATTAGGAGTGATAGACAATCATATGTTAAGAAAAGAGGCTAAGTTGGGCTTCCTTTTTGGAATATTATCCAATATATTTGGTGGGTTGCAGCCTGTTATTGCAAGATCAAGACCTATTGAATTAGATCCGTATTTATTTTCAGGTATGACCGCAATTATTCAAATGTTAATCTTTATACCTGTTTTTATATTTGAAACTTATTTGACTAATAGAAGGTTAAAATTAAACACAAGCAACAAGAACGGAGTTGATATTTCAAAATCGAAGTTATATTTTGGACATTCCAAATGGATACTATTTATAATAATTGGAATAATGTTTTCATTAGTTATGTTTATGTATTATACAGGTTTAGATCTGGCTGGTGCAATAAATGGAACCTTAGCCCAGAAAAGCACTGCATTTTTTGGCATATTTTTTGGCTTCCTTCTTTTAAAAGAAAAAATTACTAAAATTCAAGTGATATTTTCATTTGTCCTATTTTTTGGACTAATTTTAGCAGTAACTCAAGGAAAATTCTATTTGTTAGAAGTAAATATGGGAGTATTAATAATAATAGGCTGTTCGGCAATATGGATGTTTGGGCACACATGTAGCAAACCATATCTGGAAAATAAGCTTATAATATCCTCTGAACTGGTAGTTTGGCGTAATATGTTTACAGGTGTAATATTATTATTAACATATCCATTTATATTTGGAATTGAAAAATTAAATTTAATATTTGATCCTCTGAACGCTTTTTATTATATTATTGGAGGGGCTCTATATGGCTTGAATGTATTTTGCTGGTATCAAATCATTAAATATTTAGATATAAATATGGGCACAATCTTAATTACCCCGCAATTGATAATTACAGCATTTTTCGGATATATAATATTAGGAGAGCCATTTACAATATATCATTTATTGGGTTTAATAATAATACTATCACCTTTTATCTCCAAAAAAACTTCCTTCTCTATATGACATTGC
>CAZYEE010000327.1:0-4254 GCA_964646355.1 uncultured archaeon
AAAATACATACGCGCCTTCTATTTTATCGTTTATTTCCATTACAATTTTTACAAGTCCAATGAGTTTGAGGAATACCACGCTCAAATTTTAAGTATCGCCCATAGATATAGAGAGGGTTGATATTTAATTCTATTTCATTTGTAATAGTATTAATTACAGCTACGATTTCAGGATTACCAAATTCAACAGTTTTATTTTTAAATTGTCGTAAAATAATCTTACCTACTTCTCTATTGAATTCACCTTTGATAGTTTCTCCCCACTTGAGACCATATTTTGCTCTAAGTCGATCCTCATTCTCGACAATTTGAGGAGCAAATTTACTACCAACTAAAAAATTATTAAATTCAATATTTTTAAGTTTTTCTACACATTTTTCAGCAAATTCTGGCAATCTGTCCATTATTCCTTGACAAATATCACATTTATTCTCTATTTTTACTTGAATACCATATTTCTCCAATGTTTTTGCAGCTGGAATAAATCGACCGTTTTTTGCAAGAATTTGGATAAAATCGAACGCATCTTTACTATCATCAATATTATTTAAAATTTCTTTGTGAGCGCCCATTAATAGAAGTGTTTTTATAGCAAAACCGCGGTTAAAATTGGAGATACCGCCTCCGGAAATTAAGAGCGCGAATTGACGTCCCAGACATCTATGGCAAATAATATTTTCCAGTATAATCTTTTTTGCTAATTCTAATACCAATAACTACACCATTTTTAATATTGCTAGCAATTTCAGCTCAGATATTATTAAGTTTCATAATTTTAAGCTTATATTTGTTTCAAATTTATTAAATGAAATAATATATAACATCCAATAGGTCGATTGTAATGTTTAAATTACAAAATATTTTATTATTACAATTATTATTAATGCAATTATGCTTAAAATTAATGAAATTTTCTCAGATTGGAACATTTTCTTCCTTGATTATTTTGTGATTATTTAATAATTTTTAACAATCTTTACTTTTTAATTTAATCAATCTTTGAAAATATTAAATAATAATGTTTAAAAATATTAAATAGTTTAAAAAGGATGTCTTACAAAATTTTTATAAGATTGTATTTTCCAATAACTTGCTTTTGTGAGATTAAATTGATGAAGGACCTCATCAGAAATGTTAAAAATTTGTTAAAAGAACGTGGATTCAAGGACTTTGAAATTATAGAGGACTCCAATAAAAACAAAACAATAATTAAAGCAATATATCAGCCGAAAGAGGGAGCAAAAAAGGAAAGTGGAATGGTTTTTATTTGGAATCCCGAAGATTCAGTAGGTGTTCAAGACGCAAGAGAAATAGTAAAGATATTTAAAGATAACAATATCAAACGGAGATTCCTAATTGGAGGATCAAAGTTCACTCGAATGGCAAAACTGCATCTGGAAGCCAATAATGTTGAATATATACCTACAGAACTTGTAATGTTAAATATTTTGGAACATAAACTTGTACCGAACCATAGAATTTTAACAGAAAAAGAAGCTGAAGAGCTGCTTAACAAATTAAAAATCGATAAAATGCAATTACCAAGCCTACTAGTCAACGATCCAGTTGCAAAAATTATAGGAGCACGAGAAGGCGATATTGTAGAAATTGTGAGAAATAGTAAAACTGCAGGAATGAGCATTGCATATAGAGTAGTGGTAAAAGATACAGAATCAATATAAATTAAGTTATTTACTATAAAACTCAAGCCTTTAACTTATTAAAATTGCTAATTTTATATTAATTTTCTAATATTTTTATAGAATAAAAATAGAAATTAAGAATACTGCTAATAAACATTTGTTGGTAAACTCATTTGATATTAAAATATAATTTAACTATTTTCAAGGTATATTATTAAATTCCTTGGCAATTAATGATGCAATGCTAACCTTAGAATATTCATTTTGGATAGTATTAGTACCGATTATTTCTTTAGCGCCAGCCTTAAAGATATTAGATTTTGAATCACCGATAAGTAATGCATGAGTTGCACAAACATAAATATCATTAGCACCTTGACTTTTTAACATTTTGATGGCTTTGATCATAGTGCCACCAGTAGAAATTATATCATCAGCAATTATCACATTCTTATTACCTACATTAAGGTCCTTGACTTTTGTTGTAACTTCACCTGTTGTTAAATCACGTATTTTTTCTAAATAAGAATATTCACAGTCTAATATTCTTGCGATTTTTTCAGCTCGTGGAGTAGCGGTCTTGTCAGGGGCTAAACAAAATACATTTTTCACATTTAATTTTTTAAAATAATGACCAAACAATTCCATTGCACTAATATTTTTTGCCTTACCCTCGAAAAAATCTAGAATGATTTCGGAATGTATATCAAAAGTAATGACCTTATCAAGCAAATTTCCAGCCAAAGTTTTAATTGTAGTACTTATAACTTTTGCACTTAGAGCTTCGCCAGGCTTAAATCGTTTATCTTGCCTACTATAAGCGAAATAAGGAATAACTATTGATATGCTTTTTGGATTCATTTCACTTATAGCTTCAAGCATCAAAAAAAGCTGCATTAGACATTTATCTTGTTCAGGAAAGGTCGTCTGTATTACTAGAACATTATCATTTTCAACATTTCCTTGAATTTGAATGTAGTCTTCACCGTCTGGAAATTGTTTATATAATACCTCAATAATTTTTGAGTTCTCAATTAAATTTGAGACTTCCTTTCCAAGTTCTATAGCTGTGGGACCTGGAATTATAATCATTTTTATCACTCCAAATTATATCTATTAATTTTTACAAATAATTCATCAATTAATTAAATATTTATTAAATTTTGTGTTTATAAGTTAATATATGGTATAATAACTGTAAAAATAATAAAATATAATCAATTTTAAAATCATTTCAAATAAATTTCTAATTCGGTCTTATTATTTCATATTACCAAAAAACATTCTGGAAATTCCCTTAAGAAAATTGCGAGCTCTTAACCGTAAGTTTTTGATAAACGTTTGATAGATCTCATCTAATTGGCTAAAGAAAATATTTATCAATTCTTCAACTTCCATGGCCAATATTATTTCAGGGTCTTCATAATATTTTGAATAAATATTTTGCACATTCATTCCATATTTTTGCATAAAATCATAGCGGCGCCTTTTTTCAGGGTCTTTAAGCACTTGATATGCAACATTTATACGTTTAAACATCTCTTCTCCATTAGGATTTCTGTCAGGATGATACTTAAAAGCCAATTTTCTGTATGCAGTTTTGATTTCCTCAATACTGGCGTTTTTTGAGACTCCAAGAATTTCATAAAGATCCATTAAATCATGTCCTATCTCTTTTTATAATTAAAGATATTTCACTAAAAATTTTAACAAATTTTTATTATTACTATTAATTTTTTCTTTTAAAATACTTTTTTTGGATCACTGATTATTTATAAATTTGAAAAATTAGAAGAATTTTTTTAAAAAATTAGTGGGATTTTTATGAGTATATAATCATTTGGATAAGTTATTACAGAACTTGACAAATAATTCAACAAAAATTCAGTGAGATAATTATGTATATATTATAAAACAAGAAATATAAGATTATTTTTACTAATCTAAAAATATGAGAAATTCTCTCTTTCAAATATTTATATTCTATATGTAAAATAGTAATTAAATAGATAGAATAGAATATGAAATACTTTATAATATATGTTGTTAAGATCTGTTAAGAGTTGTGAGAATTTATGAATAATTTAAAAATAAAAAAGAATAAAGAGGACGATGGGGGAAAGAAGCAGGGAGCCCATAATCATATGAATCATAGTATGATGAAGAATAATGCTAATGATCATAAAATGAAGCATATGGATCATAAAGGACACGCGAATCATCATAAAATGATGGTAAAAGATTTTAAGAAAAGGTTTATAGTATCAATGATATTAACAGTCCCGATTTTATTATTATCACCATTAATTCAAGAAGTTCTTAATTTGCAATTTTTGCATTTTATTGGAGACCATTACATTTTATTTGGACTAGCTACGGCTCTATTTATATATGGGGGATGGCCATTTTTAAAAGGATTTTATACGGAAATAAAGAAAAAGTCGCCAGGGATGATGGTACTTATTGCAGTTGCAATTACAGTTGCATATGTATATAGTTCATTTGTGGTATTTGGACTTTCGGGCAAATATTTCTTTTGGGAATTAGCGACGCTAATAGATATTATGTTATTAGGTCATTGGATTGAAATGCGATCAATTATGGGTGCATC
>CAZYEE010000328.1:0-4243 GCA_964646355.1 uncultured archaeon
CTGCACTTGTATATTGTGCGGACCCGACCTCTCCTCCTTCTCCTATTCGTACTACGATTCCATCTATATTTAAAACAGAAAATATTTCAAAAATGCTAGCATTTATTATTTTCCATAATTTTGGATCATTTATATCAAATTTGCCACCGAGATATTCTTTAATAGGTGGTGTATATGGAAACATATCAGTTGAAATTATTATTGTAAAGTTAAATTTTTTCGCATAATTTATCAGATTATTCCAATATTCTCTATATTTGAGATGCCTGGATCTATATTCGCTATTATTTGAATAAATTGAATATGGATTATTCGGATCTAAATCATCAAAATTTAAACATTTTAAAAAGCTCCCCATAGAAAACATATTAATACCATATCGCAACGAAAAATTTATTTGAGCTTTAAGATTATTTAACGAGGCATTTGGATAGCTATCTATAATATAAGGTGAATCCAAACTAAATTTAGTTTGATAAGTAAATGTGAGCCCGCTTCTTCGATAAATCACATCAGTAGATCTGGTTATATTTATTCCATCAATTTTCTCAGGGTATAACTTGAGATAATATTCAATAAACCAATATACACCATATGCATCTCCTAAATTATCTTTCCCAGCAATTATAATTACATTACATTTATTATAATATAGATTAACTATATGATAAGAATTCGCATTTAAATCATTAAATTTAAGCGATAAATTCCCACTAGATACAATTTGTTGTGTAATTTTATTAATAGCAGGACTTCCAATTACAATACTATTATTTTCCAATTTAACCGAATCATTTTTTATAAAAACATTAGGAAATTCCTTTTTTAAATCATAAATCATGAATCTATAGATTTCTTCCGTTGCTATGCTCTTATTTATATAAATATAAACATTTCCAGTAATATTAAATGAACTAATTCTAATTTGAGTATTAAAATTATCATCGATCGAATAAGAATTGATATTCTTTAAAGAAAATACTTGATTTCTATACTGAATAAATATAGAAACAATTAAAATACTGATAAAAAGGCTCAAAAAAATTTTATTTTTTTTCATTATGATCATCATCTAAAATTTAAATAATAATAATTCTTATTTAATTCAATTTGTATTAATTTTTATTAAAATCATTTCGAGGTAAAAATTGATGGCTGATATTATTGGTCTGGGTGAAATAGTTATTGATTTTGTAGCAAAAGTCCCATATTTTCCAAAACCAGATGAGAAAATTGATGCTACTTCTCAAGATAAATTTGCAGGTGGAGTAACAGCCAACTATATTACAGCTGTTTCAAGGCTGGGCATATCAGCAGGGTTTATGGGAGCCGTTGGAGATGATGCGGAGGGAGATTTTCTTATTAAAGACCTAGAAAATGAAAGAGTTGATCATACATATACTTTAAAAAAGAAAAATAGACAAACGCCCGTTAATTTTGTTATAGTAGATTCCAATGGTGATAAGGTTATTATTCAATCACCACACATGCAGACTACCAAACTTGAAATCGATGATATTGATGAAAATTATATTAAAAATGCAAAACTACTCCATACCACCGCAATCCATCTTGATATTACTAAAAAAGCTGTCGAAATTGCTAAAAAATATGATTTAATTGTCTCATTTGATTTAGAAAAACAAATTTCGATTAGAGGTTGGAATGTATTAGAACCAATTATAAAAAATACGGACATTTTATGTCCAAATAAAGCTGGAGCAATGGAACTAACAAACACCTCCACTCCAGAGGAAGCAGCATCAGTTTTAATTAAAAAGGGCCCAAAAATTGTGGTAGTCACTCTTGGTAGCAGAGGATGTCTTATTCAAACTAAAGATAAAAAGATTATTGTACCTGCTTTTAAAATAGATAATGTTGTAGATACAACTGGTGCTGGAGATACCTTTAATGGAGCATTCAGTGTCGGATATTTAAAAGGATGGTCTCTTAAAGAAATAGGCGAATTCGCAAATGCCGCTGCAGCTCTTAAAATTCAAAAAATGGGTGCCAGAACAGGTATGCCCAATTTTGATCAAGTAATGAATTTCATCGAATCTCAATAAAATATTTCTATAAAAAAAACTAATAATTTTTAGCACTTATATAAGAAATTCGTTTTTTCATTTTTCTATTCTATCTTAATGAAGATTATAAAATGATTTCTCCCCAAAAAATAGCTTTAAAAATACTTTGCTTATTTATATAAAGCCAAATGAAATAAAAAATCAGTCTAATACATTTAATTTCCTTGATTTGTTTGATTTTATTATAATTTTAATTTCTTACCAAAAATTAATTTCTTGTTCAAAAATCGCCTTAAAGATATATTTATATTTAATATCATAAATAAAAATTCATTATGGGTTTATCAAAAATGGATTATAATATTTATAAAGAAGAGATAGAAAAGGATCCAGATAAAATAATTGAACTCTTAAATAAAAAAATAAATGACGAATTAAATAAGGAATCACACAACCCAAAATTGCTTTGTGATTATTATTGGATCCTTGGAGATGCCTATATTAAGAAAGAAGAATATCTAAAAGCTAAAGAGAGCTATAATAATTCAATTAAATGTATAAAAAAGCTAAAAGATAATCAAATTGAAAAAAATTGTAGAATATTTATAGGAAATTATAAACTTAGCGAGATTTATGAAGAATTACAAGAACCTAAAAAGATAATTAAATATAAAAAAGAAACATTAAAATTTATTGATAAGAATAAGGAAATATTAATAAAGGGAAAGGATTTTCCCCAAGATAAACCAGAATTTAGACAATTTTTAACGTATATAAGTTTATATTATAAAAATTTAGAAGATTTGATCTTAAAATTTCATAATATAATAAATATTAAATCTTATAAAAAGACTTTATTAAAATCCTGGAAAGATGCACTAGAAACAAAACAGTTTTCTTTGATATTTGAAATGGGATTTATTACTCATTTAATGACTTTGATATCACTATTAGAGAATGACGAGGAACAATTCTGGCATTGGATATCCTTGAGCTCGGCGACTAGTCTAATTTGTAGGCTTTTATCGGATAAAAATATTGATCAAAAAACAATTTGGAGTAAGATCTTTTCTAATGATTTAAACCTAGGTATTGATAAAGTAATGAAATATTATGATTTCAATAAAGAACATCATCCTGATATGCAAAACAAATTAATAGATATAATATTCAGTCTAAATCTATCTAATCAAGACCTTTATTTCCTTGATCTGTTTTTTCAATTTGAATCTAAATTTGAATTTAATAAAGAAAATTATGATGAATACTTAAAACTTTATGAACAGGTTAAAAATGAAGTCAGTCTGCATGAAATAGTTAGGATAATCTATCGTGAATTTTTGATGGTCCTTTTTTTAGAAAATAAAGAATACATGAAAGCTATTAAAACTGGAGAAGAAAATTTGACATCAATTAGAAATCAGTTTAATGATAAAAATATAAGACAGTATCTAATGGCTAGAACATATAAAAACTTATTTAGAATCGAAGTTAAAAGGCAGAACTACGATGAAGCAGAAAAATATGGTATTAAGGTTATGGAATATTACGAAAGTGAAGGATCAAGAAGAAAATTTGATTTACTATTATTTTTAATTGAATTCGGAAATTTCTATATCCAGCAACGCCAAAAATATTCATTCATATTTGATAAACCTAAAATACTCCTTACTGAAGCATTAGAAATCGCAAAAATAAAAAGAAACAAAAATTATAAAATTTTTATGAAAATTTTCCGCAGTCTAGCAGAGATTGATTGGCAATGGGGTAATTATACCGACGCATTAGATTATTATTTTAGATATATTTGTTTTTATTTGATATACAATCCATTAAAAGATGAAATTTTATACGGTTTAATTAATATATTTGTAAAATACTTAGAAAACATCGGTTTTTACATTCCAAAAGAAGAACCTAAATTTATTTATTAATATTTTAGATAGATTGGTGCAAAATAATGATTAAAATAGATAAAAACAAGGTTAAAGAAGTAGTTGGCGAAATTGAACAATCCTCTTACTTCCAAAATGTGTTATCACAAGTAAAAAAAATACGAGCATTACGAAAAGATAAAAATTTGAAAGAAAAATATAAAATTTGGAAAAAAATTTCCGCAGACTCGGACTATAATATCTTGCTACATTATTTGAAATACTATAAATTTGAACTTCCTGATAAAGAATGGAATAATCAATTATTATTTTTAAATGAAA
>CAZYEE010000329.1:0-4218 GCA_964646355.1 uncultured archaeon
AATAACGCCGTACTTAATGTTAACGAATGTGTATTTGTGTTTAGGGATTTCGTTAGTGTCTGGAGTTTTATTGATAGTAATCTTCACGTATTACCAGTCAGTAGTCAAGAATTTCTCGTTCAGGAGGCGATTTATAGAGATGGCAGCGATAAGTTTAGGGATTGCGGTAATATCATTTTTCATAGGATATTTCGTGAGGATAGCGTTTAATGTAGAGATTTAGAGTGAAAATTTAAAGGGTAGTGAGTAATGAGAACTAAAATTCAAGTAAAAAAGTGAATTGGAGGTTATAATGTTCTACATATTTAATATCTTACCTTTTTAATGTTTTATCCACTTACTATTTTACTTTTTATTACCATATTGTGTTATTGTGTTATTATGTTATTGTTTTATTGTTTTATTGTCCTGTTCTTCAATTTGTTTATTAATTCTAGGTTTTTGATATCGAAGATTTCAATTAATTTTTCAACATCTAATTTTTCAAGTCTATTATTTGCGATTTCAATTTGAGAATCAATAAATTCATTTAAGGATTCTAAATATTTTTTAGGATTTTTTTTAAATTTATTTGCCCAGAATTCTATAAAATCAATTTTTTTGCTCATTTTAAATCAGAATCTATATTTATGAATCATTTTTTTAATTTTTTCAATTTCATTTTCGTTGATTTTTTCTTTATATACAATTCTCAAAAATTTTGCATCATCCAAATCCTTTTTTGATTTTAATAATTCTTCTTTGAAGGCAATACATGCTTCTATACTACTAAAATATATATCAAGTCCTGTGAACTTAATAATTTGTCGATTATGTATCTGATATTCATCTAAATAATCTTTTTTAAATTTTAATTCAATATTTGGTATAAATTTTTCATCTTTAATAAACCTAACTGGGATGTTCTCTTTTAAATATAAATTATATACCTCAATTGGGTCATTTGATTGTAAACATGTAAAACCGTTTAATTTTAATTCATTGTACATTTCCTCAAATTCTTTAAAGTTCATTGAATCAATTATTATATCAATATCCTCTGTTGCTCTGCTCCTACCACTACAAATAATAAAAAAACCTGAAACAACAATATATTTAGTATATTTATCAAGTATCTTACAAAACTCTAAACAAATATCTGTTAAAATATTTCTCTGATTTTTCATTATTTATTGAGTTATATCAAATAAATAAAAATCTTATTTGGAAAATGATGCTGAGTTTTAAAATAAATGAATCTTAAAATAAATATTAACAATTTTGAAAAAAAAACTGGGAATTAGGATTATCAAATATCAACAAAATGAAATCATTTTAATTTATAATGTTTCGTTATTACGAAATTTTTTAATCAATGCTATCTAAATTTGTTGTTAGAATTTTCAAATTATTTTTGTTGATAGAAAAAATATTAAAAAACATTATGAATACTGATAACATAGCTAAATAAAAAATATATGAAAGGAATAGAGTTATACAGAAAATATTGGAAAAAGTGGTATGAAAAATGGACATAGAAACGAAGATAGAATTAATAAAAAGGCCACCCACTGAAGAGATAATTAATATGAAGGAATTGAGGGAATTATTGGAGACGAAAGAACATCCTATAGCATATAATGGATTTGAGCCAAGTGGATTAATGCATTTAGGTACTGGATTAATCTCGGCATTTAAAATGATGGATTTAACACAAGCGGGTGTTCATTTTAAAGTTTTATTAGCGGATTGGCATGCATTTTTAAACCGAAAGATGGGCGGAGATATTGAGAAAATAAAAAAGGTGGCGGAATTTTTTAAGGTTGGATGGGAAACCTTGGGGGTAAAGAATGTAGAGTACATCTATGCAAGTGAATTGATAGAGCGGAGCAGTTATTGGGAAAAAGTAATGAGAATTGCAACAAAGACTACTCTCAAAAGAATACAGAGATGCTTACCGATATTAGGGCGTACTCAAGACGAAGGTCTAACATTTGCATTCCTGTTATATCCTGCCCTTCAATGTGCGGATATATTTGAGCTTGAGGCTGATATAAACCAGTTAGGGATGGATCAACGAAATGTAAATATGTTAGCAAGAGAAGTTGGTCCAAAGTTGGGGTATTGGAAACCAGTAGCAGTGCATCATCATCTATTAATGGGCTTAATTAAACAAGAACGAATGGGTTATGATATTGATGTTAATATAGATAAACAAATAAGTGCAAAACAGAGTAAAAGCAAACCAGATTCTGCTATATTCATTACAGATTCTCCCGATGAGATAAGAAGGAAGATAAAAAAGGCGTATTGTCCGGAGAAAATTCTTGAGGATAATCCAATATATGAGATAATAAAATATATTATACTTAGAAAAGAGGGTTCTACTTTTGAGATAAAGAGAAAAGAACAATTTGGCGGCGATATAATAGTGAATTTAGAAGAGTTTGAAAAAATGTACAAGACAGGAGAGTTACATCCTCAAGATGTAAAGAAAAATGTGGCGGAATATTTAATTAAATTATTGGAACCAACAAGAGAATATTTCAAAACACATAAAAATTTGTTGAATGTATTTAAAGAAGCAAAAGTGTCCAGATAACTTAAATAAAATCTTTATATTTCAATTTTAATTTATGAACTCTTGTTTTAAATAGAATATTTTGTCCTAATCTGCAATAATTTTTATATTAATAAGGAAAAATACGTATTTTTTCAATAAGTTTTGAAAATTTGTAAATCAAAAATCTAGATGAGAATTTTTTAGAGTGAAAGAATTATAAAGTATAAAGTCAAAAATGAGGGAAAGGCTTATATAATAGGTAAAAGATGAAAATGGTTATAGTTAAAAATTTCATATATAAGTTCATATATTTGAAATATTTTATAATATCTATAAACACATATGAAGATCCGAAAATATAGAAAAAGAAAAGGAATGAGATTCTATTCCAGTTTAAGATCTTTTTTTAATGACCATTAAAAATAAAGTAAGAATTAGACAAATAATGGACAAAGATCCAACAGAACGAAACTTGTAGATGAAATTTAATAATAAAAACATAAAAAATGAAAGTAGATTAAAAATTTTAGAAAAAAGAAGTGAGATATAATATGAGTGTATATGAATCTAAATTTTGGACAAAATCCTATGATGATCATGTCAAGCCGAGTTTAGAATATCCAAAAAAGAGCATCGAGAAAATTTTCGATGAGGCAATACAAAAGTTTCCAGATAGACCTGCATGCTGGATGATGGATCGTGAAATTTCCTTTAAAGAGTTAAGGGATTATGTTCATAGGTTTGCGACCTTTTTACAGTTAAATGGGTTTAAGAAGGGAGATGTAGTTGCAATTAATTTACCAAACAGTCCTCAATACTTGATAGCACATTTTGGGACTTTATTAGCTGGTTGTGTTGCATCTGGTTGTTCTCCACTTTTGAGTGATGAGGAGATAGCATATCAAATAAATGATAGCGGTTCAAAAGCGTTAGTTACTTTAGATGCAATTTATGATAAAGTGATAACAGCAAAAAATGTACTTAGCAAGACTCCGAAACTGGAGATAGTAATAACTACTAATATTTCGGAATATATGGGTTTTTCTAAATTTAAAGTATTTTTAGGTAAATTATTAGGTAAAATACCTAAAGGAAAAGTAAAACCATTTCTTGGTAAAAAGGTCGTAAAATTTAAAGAAGTAATGGCTACAGAACCGAATGTAAAGGAAGTAGAGATTGATCTAGACAAAGATTTAGCTTTATTACAATATACTGGAGGGACAACGGGACGACCAAAAGGAACACAATTAACACATGCAAATCAAATAGCAAATGTAATTCAAGTCGCTAACTGGCTTAATTTAGAGCCTGGACAAGATGTTTGTTTATCTGCATTTCCTTTATTCCATTTAGCAGGGTTATTTTTTAATCATATATCGCTTTACTTATCAAATCCACAAATCTTAATTCCGAATCCTCGTGATGTGAAACATATAATCAATGAAATAATAAAGAAAAGAGCATCAATTATCGCAAATGTTCCATCATTATATATAATGATGATGAAAGAGCCGCTTTCTAAGACCATACCTAAAGATGTTTTAGATAATATTAAGGTATATGTAAGTGGTGCTGCTCCATTCCCTGCAGAAGTGATCAGACAATTTGAAAAGCATATGGACGCAGAAAACAAGGTATTAGAAGTATATGGAATGACTGAAACTTCTCCTATTCTA
>CAZYEE010000330.1:0-1481 GCA_964646355.1 uncultured archaeon
TCTCGTTTAAATCCTTTTCCTTCACCCAAAATCTTATATCCAATAAGATTAATTGTACCCTTATGGGCAGAACTCTTCCTACCTTCCGAATGGCTCTTGAACAAGAAATATTATCCTGGAAAAAAGGATATTATAAAGCTCTCAGAAATGATGATAAAATTATTTTTGACATGCTCCTTAATCTCTCTCGACTCCACAGCGATGCCGGATCCATGTCCGGTAAATCCATTGTCTTTGAAGTTATGATTATAAATATTCTTATTGAAATCCAAAAACAGATCCTACTATTGAACTCAAAAATCCAAGAATTATTAGACAACATCCGCTCAAAATATAAATAATTTTATTCCCATTTTCTATTTATTGGCGCCTATCCTTACCCCCGCCTTTTTATTCATTACTCCTTCTCATAACACCCCTCCTTAGGCGCTCTTTGTATATACCTCCCCCTATAATCCTTAAATTTCTCCAATAACTTGATAATACTCATCTTTCTATATACAACTTCTTATCCCATCCCCAACTTCACTCGTTTATAACCTTTCTTTAAATATTTTCAACTTCAAATTTTATTTTTATTATTTAATCTTTATTCTGTTTAATTTTTATCTCATTAATTTTTCTTTAGAATTCTTTTTTAATGATTTTTAATTTCATCAATACTTTATATTTTTTAATTAAAATAATTAAATACTTTTAAAAAAATATATTTAAATTGATTACTTTAATTTTCAAAATACGAGTAAGCTTAAAATTTTTTGTTAAAGTTCATTCTACTGAATCCTATGTTAGTTCTTAAGTCATCAAAAAAATTAAGCTTATCCCAAAATACAAAAATTTTATATAACTAAGTTAATTGTATATTTTACATATCTTCTTACACTTGAATTTTGGGCACTTTTACCCATCCAACCATATAAATTGAATCAGTGTGATATTTAATGAATATTATTATTATATCAGAAATTCCAGAATTCCTTATGATTAAATCATCTTATCTTTTCTATAAACATGGAGACAGGGTCTTAGATGAATCATTTGCTATTTTTGAGAATTTATCCCCCTCCCTCCCTTATTAAATTTTCCCCCCCTTTAGCAAAATAGGTTGGTTCTATCTAATTCCCCTCCAAAAAACTTATTCTTATCTTTTTCTTATTTAGAACATATCTAACAATAAACCATAAAACTACAAACCTATAATCATATATACCATAAACTATTATCCATAAAAAATCACGATCCTCAAATGTTTCCAAAAATCCTGCATTTTAATTGCTTTCTACATAACTCATTTCCTAAACGAGAATTAGGGTCGCCAGAATCTCTTGTGGGGGATAAAGTATAAGTGGGAGAATCCTCTTAAAAGCAGTCCTAGCTTACCTAAAACTCTATATTTAAATGAGCTATGTAGTAATCTCATATTAATCCTTTTTTTCCCTTTCTTAAATCTTTTTATTTATTATCTTACCTGTAATTATAAG
>CAZYEE010000330.1:1581-4212 GCA_964646355.1 uncultured archaeon
ATATTTTATATTCAATATTCTCATATTAATACACATATTTGCTATAATTAAAAATTGGTTATTTTATATGATGTTAATTTGCTAGATTTCCTTGTTTTAATCTCCTATTATTATAACTTAGACTTTCTAATTAAATTCTTTTATATTTTTCATCTAAAAATCTTTTTTATTTGACACCAAAATCATGAACATCTCAAAAAGTCTCCCTTTGATTATTATAGTAATTATTAACATTTTTTTACATTCTCAACTATATTTATATTAGATTAATTATAATATACTGATTAAAATAATCACGATAACCCTATAAGTCCGTAAAGTTCGTTAGTCTATTGTTTGATTTGAACTTATTTCATAATTTCTTTATGTTTTCTGAAATTCTTCTCTCCATAATTTATATGCTTTTATTATTAAAAGTTATTAAATATTCTTAATAACCTATAAATACCTCACTTCAATTATCTTAACTTGAAATTTGTTTAATAAATTACCCAATTGATCCATAATTTTTTATCATTTTTATATATATTATTCAAAAAGGATCAAAAATTTCCCTAATATCTATAATAAACTATTCTTTCAACTATATAATAGATAAATTTGAATATGAAAGGGTTAAAAATAATAAATAATATTTGTACCATATATTATATTTGAATAATATCTATCAATTACATACGCATAATAAATATAAAAATAAAAAAATATACAAATGGAAAGGAAAAACTGTATGAGACGAAAAATGGAGAGATCTTCTGGAAATCATGGCTCATTTGAACACAGAGTCTTAGGTAAGCCAGCACTACTTTTAAATTTATCCCCTCCCACTTAAATTTTCCCCTCCTCAAAAAAATTCTGGCGATTCCTAATTCTCGTTTAAAAAAATGAGCCATACTAATCTCAAATTAAAAATTATAATCCAAACTCATTCTAAATTTTATTTTAAAATTAATTATCGCTTCTAACTTTTAAGTGGATATATTTTATAATTAAAACTATTAAATGAGCTAATCACTCACGGTTCGAAAATTGAGTGGAGAATCATAGATAAAAACGGAATATTAGTAAGAGTAAGATAAAATATCTTCTAATATCTTATCTGGGCTTGTATCTTTTTTTAATTTATATAAACTATAAACCATAAACAAAGAAAAAAAAAGAATTTGCTTGAAAGCCTCAATGTCGGAAATTTATTAATTAAAGTCGATCTTTTCCAATTATAGAACCCCGACTATAAAAATTATATAGTACTTCTGATTCTCGTAAATCTTTTACGGATTTTACCAAATTTGAGCCATATGGTAATTGAAGTAATGACTATTAACCCAAATAGACAATAGACAAATAAAAATGAGGGTATTTGCCCGGTTTCCTCTTTTCTACTTGTTAATTTAATGATCCAAAAATCATAATTGCGATGTTTATATACCTTTATGGCAGCCCCAATATATAAATCCACGCCATCTTCTGTTATATCAATGGAATAACCCCGCACCAACTCTTCTGGTATTATTATTAAATAAAAATCTAAAGTACCATTCTTGAAATATTTTAATAATAATATTGACGCATAAGTATATCCTTCATATCCATTTGTCCCTACCATATAGATCCCGGTATTATTCTCGCTCAAACAGAGCCCTCTCATGTCTTCCGTCCAATTGACTTCACCCCAAGTCCTGTTCCAAATTATTGACCCGTTCAAGTCCAATTTCAATAGCATAGCATCTCCATATTCATCAGAGCCATAAGTTTCACAGCACAGGTAAATTGAGCCATCCATCGGGTCCAATTCCATATCATAACATAAATCGTCCATTGCTCCTCCCATCTCCTTCGCCCAAATCAATGTGCCGTTTGAATCGTATTTTAACAAAGTTATATTAAATTTATGATTAGAATTAATAAAAGAATATCCTGCGATGTATATATATGACCCGTCCTCTGAGACCGTTATCGCTCTACCCACCTCTTCTTTTGGTGTAACCCCCCAGGTTCGGTTCCAAATTAATGTGCCATTTGAATGTACCTTCAGAACCGCTATATTTGTACTATACGAAGATTCTTTTGTGTAATATTTACCTGTTGCGTATATATATTCTTCATCAGGGGACAGGCATAAATCATAACCCTCACCATTACCCATATTTAACCATCTAAATCTCCAGAGCCTGGTTCCATTCGAATGATATTTATAAATAGTAAAGGTTCTGCCAAGCCCCATTGGACTTGTAGTGCATGCTATGTAGAGATATTGTCCATCTTTCGTGATAACAATCCTTGGATGCTCATCTTGATAATATTCTTGTATTGTGACATTCCAGATCAAGTTACCAGAAGTTGTATACTTGAATAATTTAATATCCAATCCTAGGGGATCAAGGTTCCAGAAATGTCCGACCACGTATACATATTTTTCATCTGGACTTAATACGATCCCTGTGGGAACATCATCAAAATTAAATCCTTCAACAAATCCAAATGTTCTCTCCCATTCAATCCTATACTTATCAGTGCCCCTATAAACAATAGATTTTGAAAATACATTACTCGGTGCTTCTTTAACTATGATGCTCCCAGTCGATTTATTTGCCAAATCTGCTCCTAAAATTACTATGCTGCTCGTAATTA
>CAZYEE010000331.1:0-4200 GCA_964646355.1 uncultured archaeon
AAATTTAACGGTCAAGAGCTTAGATTGTTTAAATTGGGAGATATTGCGGATGTTAGACAAGGACTTGGTACTGGCGATAACAGATATTACATCCGAAAGACTTCAAAAAGTGTTTATGGAAATTATCAGATTATAGATAATAAGTTAGTTTTGGAAGATCATGAAATTAAAGAATTTGGAAAGGAATTCAGAGAAACTTTTCAAAGATCTGGAAAAATTATTGGAATAAATAGGAAAAAATATGGTGGAAGAGTTTATATTCCTTATGATAAGGGTGGAGAATCAGCAATAAATAAAGGCTGGCTTCCCAACTACTGGGTTCCTATAAAATATTATATAAATTGGTCTGAAGAAGCAGTAAAACGTTTAAAAAGTCTTACAATAAAACAGAGAAATCAATATTACAAGGAATCGGATATATATAAAAATCATAGTAAAAATCAAAATAAAATCGCCTCAAGACTTCAAAATGTTGGATATTATTTTAGAAAAGGTATCACTTATTCTGATACAGGATTCTATGCCCCTACATTCCGGTTAAATCATTGTTCTGTATTTGATGTGATGGGTATGATGATTTTTATCGATCATTTAACACTTCACTTTTATTTAGGACTTCTCTGCTCTAAATTTATCAAATATATTCTAAAGAATTATATCAATTCCACGGTTCATACTCAAGTTAATGGAATAAAAGAAATTCCAATACCATTTATAGAGGATGATAAAAACGATAATGAAAAAAAACTAATTATTAAGAAAATTGAAAACTTGGTCTCTGAAATAATAAAGAAACAAAAACAAGATCCAAATTATCCATATTTTCTTTACGAACAAATCCATATTGATGAATTAGTTTATAAATTGTACAATCTGAATATAGAGGATATTATTGAGATTGAAAATTGGTATAAAAGAAGATATTTAAATTTGGTTAATAAACAAAAGGAATTAGAATACAAATTAAATATTAAATGAATTTTTTAATTTTATAACGATATACAACACAAACTTCCAGATTTTTGCGATTTTAAAATGACTTAATTGAAATCAAAAGTGTTATATTTCTATTGATTTATTAACATATTAGTAGCTGACTAGGACAAGAGGTTATTCACATTGGACTTGACAAAAATTTTTAGTCTAAAAATTGCGTTCTTTCTTGCAATTGCATCTTCAATCTTAGAAATATCAAGTTGGATATCGTTGATATATTGGAATGGGCAGATATTTTTCAGACTCATTCAGGCAGGATATTATTACAATAATTTAAATCAAATTCCGTCAGTAATAATATTATATACGACCATTTGGATTCAAATATCTATAGGTGGTATATTATCTTTTATAATGTTATTTCTTTCATTTACTCTTATGAAAAATACTACATTAATAATATTTAACAAAAAAATAACCGTATTTCAGATTGGAATCTTTATTATTGTGATCAACATATTGAATTTTTTTGCTGCCTCAGGTTATGTAGTTGGTGGAATTTTAGGGATAAGCGCTGGAATGATCATTTTAATAAAGAAATATTTTGAATATATCGGTCATAGTTCATTTAGGGATAAGGAGAGAGATTTTCTAATAGAAGTTGATTTAACCTAATGAATTTCTACCATTTTTTAGAGATCTTTAACCTTTTTTTTGTTGTAAATATAATTATAAAATCTCTCTTTAACCGATTGTATTTTATACAATTTTTCCATTAGTTCGTCCGGATAATTTTCTACATAGTTCATGACTTTTTTTTATAAAAAACATTAATAAATACCACTCATAATTTAAATTTTTAGTAAAAAATCTTTGCTAAAACTCACGTATGCGGTTTTATCATTTGCGAAATCATTTTGTGCGAAATTATATAATGCGCATTATTTATTTTAGAATTCGTAAAATATGAATATGATTATTTGCAAAGGTATCATAAAGCGATTTAATACCCTAAGGGAAGTGGTTTAATTGGAAATTCGAGAAATAAACATAAAAACAAATATTCGAGAACAGATCGTCGATATTACCCACGAAGTAGAAGAATTAATTAAAGAATCAAAAGTTATTAATGGATATTGTATTATTTCAATTCCGCATACTACTGCTGGTATTACTATCAATGAAAATGCAGATCCAGCAGTAAAAAGAGATATTTTAAATATTCTTGATAATCTAATACCACTCTATGGAGATTACGAGCATATCGAAGGAAATTCAGCAGCTCATGTCAAAGCAATTTTAACAGGTTTTTCTCAAATTATCTTAATCGAAAATAAAACTTTAAAACTTGGAACATGGCAGGGTGTATATTTTTGTGAATATGATGGGCCCCGTGATAGGAAAGTCTATGTAAAAATTATTAGTGATTAGATATTCTTGAATAAATTTTTAGTTAAAATTGAATGTAAAACCATCAAGACAAAAAATTATTTTTTTTAATAATTTAAAAATAAACTAAAAATTTCTATAAATTAATTCAAATCCTCTTTTATAAATTAGATTATTGTTGATTTTTCTTTTTTTCCCTATTTTGAGTATATTGATATAGAGCTGAAAAAGATCTAGCCATACTTTCGAAAGTTGGGTAAACTGGAATCCTATTTTTGATGAAAATTTTAGAAAACTCACCTCGATCGCCTAAAACAAAGATTGGTTTACCCAATTTTTCCATAATCTTCTTATATTTTCTAATATTATCTTTTACTAACTGTTGGTACATTTTACGAAAGTTTATTTCATTCTGATCAATGTCAAAAATAGAGTCATCTTCAAATACTGGAGCGACTACAAAAAGGGCGTCAAATTCTTCTAGAATTATTTTAAATATTTTCACCATATTTTGAGGAGTATATGCTTGATTTCCATCAGTTACATCCACTGGATTATTATGAGACCAATATTCGGGTAGAATTTTGTTAAGTTCATCGATTTGTTCCTGACTAAGTTTTCCTACCACAAGTCCATTACGTTCTGCTGCGTCTGACATCATAACCCCCAAAGACCCTCCATATGTGAATATACCAATTCTATTGCCTTTTGGAGGTGGAGATAAGCTAAAAGCCATCGCAATATTTACCATTTCATCAATATTATTAACGGGAATAACTCCAGTTTGTCTAATAAATCCTTTATATATTTCATTCGTTTTTTCACTAGCAATTGCTCCAACATGAGAGATGGCAGCTCTCATTCCTGCTTTTGTTTGACCTGATTTATAAAATATAACAGGTTTAGATACATTTTTCAAAATTTTAACAAGGTCAGACCCATTAGATATTCCCTCAGTATAAACACCGATAACTTTTGTTGTTGGATCTTCATCATAATATTTTATAAAATCCTGAACTTTAAGGTCAGCCTCATCACCAATATTTATAAGTTTATTTGCGCCAAATCCCGCTAATGCAGATCTTATTAGAATATTTCCAATAGCAGTACCCCCTCTTGATACATAACTACAATCCCCTGGTTCTAATTTTAATCTGGGCCCAAAAAGAGCATAAAAATTGGTAGGTACATTTATAACACCATTACAATTTGGGCCAACTAATCTTAAATTATTTATTCGAGCCATATTAACGATTTCTCTTTCATAAACATATTTTTTCTCATCATATAGAATCGATTCTTTAAAACCAGCTGAAATTATAACAGCATTTTTAATTCCCACTTCAATACAGTCTTCGATTACCACCTTGACAAACCTTGCTGGAACTATTATAAAGGCTAAATCTACTGGAGGAATCTCTTTAACATTCTTATATAAGGGCATACCATAGAGTTTATCATCAGGATTTGCATTTGCATTAATTAAATAGATTTTGCCAGGATATTTCTTATAAATAAGGCTGGATATAACTGAATTAGAAGCACCCCAAGTTTTTCGACTGGCTCCAATAATTGCTACAGATTCAGGATTGAAAAATTTATCTATTTCTTCATATGATGGAATACCTATCACCGAAAATTTTAATCATTGTTTGAATTTTTATATTATATCATCTGAATTAATTAATTAGTTTATTTCTATAACAAATATTTTAATTTTTAATAATTTACATTATTCGATTGATTTAACAAAAAAGAATAAAATAGAACGAGATTATCATCCAGATTTAGTTATGTTGAATATTTATACTATTTTTCAGATTTAAAATCGAATTTTGAGACAATGAATTTCCTTAATTTTTCCAAATCATTATC
>CAZYEE010000332.1:0-4193 GCA_964646355.1 uncultured archaeon
TAACAATATTTTAATATTTATATCAGAATTTACAAGCCCCTTAATTACTGATATGAGCATTGCTGCGCCTTCACATGCTAATGTTGCGGGCAACTCACTATCAATAAAACCACCACCTGTTATATATTCGAAAATAAACAAATCCATTTTATGAGTCCATCCGATCATTTTATTAATTAATTACCACAGTTGAATATCATCATACTGAATCATCTCTTTAAAAATATTTAATTTGCAATACTGATCAAAAAAATTGACTATAGATTTGAATTGTAATATGATTATTAGATTACCCAGAAAAATCGGTGTTATTATTGTTTATCAAATAATGACAAAAGAATACCGAATTTATTATTAGAATATGGAACATTGTGGAAATTTATAATCCTCTAAATAACCTTTCGATATAAATACATGAACTTTTAATAAAACAACCAATAAAATAAACTAAATTGACAAAATAAACTAACCCGAAAAAATAATTTGGAATACAAAACAATTAATCTGTATTAAAATTAGTCTTTTACAGTATCAAAATTGAATAATACAATAGAATTTATTAAAATATCAAAATACATGGAATAAAAATTGCTAGACTATCGGATATAGTGCAACTTCTGGATAACCTTTGTCTAAATTTATCATAATTGCGTGAAGTTTAGTGAATGGTAGGATTCCATAAATTACTAGTGTATTATAGATCCTTTCGATTTTAAAGCTGGCTGATACAACATGACCTAATAATTTATGTAATTTTTGGTTGTAATATGCAAGATATATCATCTTGCTTCGTCTGAAAAGTTTCACATATTCATCAAAAATTTCTGTATAGTATTTTAATCCCTCTACTCCGAATCTATTTTCAAATTTATTACTTCCGAATATAACGGTTATGTTATATTCTTCTATATTGTTCTCTTTTTCTCTATTTTCGGCAAAATCTACGACTGCATTAGTAAGTTCAGTAATCACTTTTTCTAAATCTACATCTTTTGATATTGTGCGTATCAATTTGGTAAATTCGGGAGGGTCGTTATAAGTGGGCGCAAAATCAAAGAATAATAAATTCTTCTGTAGAATTTCTTTTGGGAAATATTTGGATACTACATTATAAATGGATCTATAATCCATACCTTCATCGGGAACAATAAGAATTCCACACTTTTGGCTTAATTGATTTATTATTGTCGGGATAATTAGCCATAAATAGTCGTGTCCAACACCTTCTCCAATTTCAATAAGAGTGATGGTATTTTTTCCCAAACTATAATCAAAGAACTCATTAAGCGATTTTGAGCAAGTAAATAATCTTTTATCCGTGTTAGATATAACTGGAATATCTGACTTGGTACTTTCAAACGGAATTTCTCTTGGAATGCTTTTAAAATATTTGAATCTGCCCGATGAGAGCGAGAATAAATATTCTGGCTGGTTAATTTCTACGCCTCTCATTTTTTTAATTCTGACAATTCTCTGTCTTCTATTGTCATAAATTTCACTTCTTAGTTCCACAATGCCATCTGAAATATAATCCAAATAGAGTTCTTTTGATTCAACGACGAGAATTAAATTGAATTTTAAATATCGGACCATTTCTGCGAGTACGCTCTCCGAACGACGTATCATTATTTCATCTTCTAGAATTCCACTTTTAATTGCGTCCCATGAATCTATTACGACAGTAGGGCACCCACCTTTATTTTTAACAACAGTATAAAGCTTTTGTAAAAAGCCCGGCATCTCTCTAAATTTCAATGCGCGTTCTATTTGTGATGCAATGCTATCCTCTTGAACAAATGTTTGAGTTGCATCTATAAAAGTGATCTCCTCATCATGTAACCATGGGAATTGTTTTAGTAATGTTGAGGGAGTTATTCTAGAACTTATATAAACTTTAGATTCAGCTTGACTTAACAATTCTAAGCTTAAAGTAGTTTTTCCAGTTCCTGCATCGCCCTTAATTAATAGAGTATACCCCTTTTGTTCTAAGGCTTGAGTTATCTCAATTGGCACAGCCGGTTTAAACATATATGATCAACTTTCCCAATTTGACATCAATTAATCTTAATTTTAAAATGTATATTTAATATTTAGAACATCATTAAAAAAATTTTATCGATATTTTTATGAAGCTAAAATTTTTATTAAATTTTATTAAAATGAAGCAATATATATCTGGAGATTGGAAATTCTTTCTAGATCCAAAAAATGAAGGAATAAATAAAAAAATTTTTCAAGTAAAAGATATTAAAAATAGCTATTCTTCATTAAATACCGTGAAAGTTCCTTCAAGCTGGAATTCCAATCCAAAACTTGAACGTTATGAAGGGCATTGTTGGTATTTTAAAGCTTTTGAAATACCAGAATTCGATATTAATAATTATGACTTATTTTTGACCTTTAACGGAGTAAATTATTCCTCCAAAATCTGGCTTAATAGCAAATTAATTTCGGTTCATGAGGGTGGTTTTCTTCCTTTTAAAATAAAGATAGCACCAGATATCATTAATTTCAATGATGTCAATTATTTAGCAGTTCGTGTTGATAATATCAGAAAAAAAGATGGAATACCTGGTTTGTTATTTGATTGGTATAATTGGGGTGGAATAATACGAGATGTTTATTATGAAATCTTACCTAAGAATAGATTTGATTATATATTTATAACTTCTAAAATTGGAGATGGAAAGGCAACATTAAATTGTAAATATAAAATTACAAAAAGTTCTGACTTTTATTATCAATTAAAATTTCATGATGAAATAATACAAACTGGAAATATAAATATAACAACTCCAAATGGATGTTTTAAGATAATTCTAAATAGTCCTGAATTATGGAGCCCAGAAACTCCGAATCTTTATTCATTAGATTTTTCAATTAAAAATAATGCGAATTATAAATACTCATTAAGATTTGGCGTCAGAGAGATAAAAACAAAAGGATCTTACCTTTATCTCAATAATAAAAGAATAAAATTATTTGGTATTAATTTGCATGAAGAATTAGTTCCTTATGGACGATCTATCCCAACAGATTTACGAAGAAGGGATCTTTTAAGTATTAAAAATCTTGGTTTTAATGCCCTCAGAACCGCACATTATCCACATGATGAAATTCTATTGGACCTTACAGATGAAATCGGATTGTTAGTTCTTGAAGAAATTCCAGTATATTGGAATATTGCATTTAAAAATCCAAAAACATTTAAATTAGCCGCAAATATGATTCATGACCTTATTTTTCGGGATTTTAATCATCCATCTGTTATTTTATGGTCAGTAGGAAATGAAATACCAATTGTATTACCTCATTGTAATAAATTTATATTGAATTTAGTTCAATATGCTAAAAAATTAGACCCATCTCGACTTGTTACTTATGTGTCCTTTTATGTTTTATCAGATTCCTATCGTAGAAAAACAGATATCGCTACACTAAACGAATATTTTGGCTGGTACCTATTATCTGAAAAAAATCTCAATTTTATTCTTGAATTAACCAGATTTATGTCTCTATGCCACAATAAACCCTGGTTTATTACTGAATTTGGAGCTGGAGCTAAAAAGGGATTTCATTCTAAAGCTTTAGAAAAATTTTCAGAGGAAAAACAGGCGTCATTAATCGGTCATTCCATTAAAATTTTTAATTCTAAAGCTTGGATTGCAGGCTGGTTTATTTGGATTTATCGAGATTTTAAAAGTCCATTGAGAGATAACAAATTCCAACAATATTTTAATAGAAAAGGTATTGTATCTGAAAAAAATGAACCTAAATTAATATATAAGTTGTTACCAAAAATAATTAGCAAGAAAAAAGACTCCAGAAATTATATAATTATATCAAAACTTATGATTCCTTTTAGATTCTTCTTTAACTATTTAGTTAGTTTTCAAAATATTATACATTTCATTTTAAAGAAGAAAATAGATAAATTTTACTCAAAAATATGCTAAAAAATTAAAAGCACTTCTAAATATTCTATAATAATGTAAAATGTTAATATTTTTTTATTAGAAATTTTTCAATCTTTTGTCCAGTTAAATTTCGAAAAATTTTTAAATTATTATAGTCACAATATGTGTGACAATTATGTGAAAAAATCAATTATAATAAAATTTTATAAAATTAAAGAAAAAACATATTTATTAGGTCCAATCACCATAGTGAGGTGATGTGGAATGAGTTTGATG
>CAZYEE010000333.1:0-2107 GCA_964646355.1 uncultured archaeon
TATTATAATAGGTCTTTTGTCTATCATCATAGTTATACCAGGTATTCGAAATATTAAAAGAAGAAACTTTAATTCATTGAACTTAAAATGTTGACCATAAATCCGCATAATATATTAATTATTATCCAAATCATTACAATTTTTCTTTTTTTTTTTCTATTTTTTTAAATATTAATAAACTAGTAGAATCCAAATTACATTCAGCCAATATTATTTCATATTTAAAAATTATCAATTCTAATTAATAAAAAAGGAAAATACTTAGGGATATCTCTACCATATTATTATATTTGAATTATTTACAAAAAAAGGTGAGCTATAGGGAGAAATATAATCATTAAATAGATTTTCTAAAATTAAATTAATGAAGAATTGCTTGAAAAAATGAGGGATAGAGGTACCGATGAAAATGTGATATAAGTGGTTTAAGGATCCAATCACTAATAGAATTTCTAAGGAAGAAAAATACTTTCAGAAAACGATTAATTTATGAGTGTTTTCAAGTGCTCTTTGAATTAGGGTGATTGTATTAACAACATCTTTAAGCGAAACTACTTCAACGGGAGAGTGAGCGTATCTACAGGGGATGCCGATATTTGTAGTGGGAATACCTTCTCGAGTAAGCATAATGTTAGCTCCATCTGTAGTGCCTCCTTCCATCACTTCCAGTTGGTAAGGAATGTTATATTCTTCTGCTATTCTGGTTAAAAATCCACGAATTTTTGGATGAGAAATAAGTCCTCCTTGAAGTGATCTTTTTGAGCCGCTTGCTACAGTGATTGTAGGTCCGCCGCCTAATTTAATGGGGGATTCGCGTTCTACAATTCCGGGGTAATCACCTGCAAGTGCGATATCTAATGAAATTCCGAAATCGATATTAAATTTAGAATCTACATTATACGAAGCGGTGCTGGCACCCCTTAATCCAATTTCTTCCATTATAGAGGCTACACCAATAATAGTAGGGTCTACATCAATTGTTTTTATAACTTCTGCAAGAACAAGTAGACCAATTCTGCCATCTAGGGCTTTCCCACAGATTTTATCGCCATGTAATTTTTCTAAATTCCCAATCCAAGTAATTGGGTCACCAATTCTGATTCCTAAATCAAGAACTTCTTCCTTATTATCTACGCCAATGTCAACATACATATTTTCCCGCGATATTGGTTCATTTTTTTCATTTTGAGCCATTAAGTGTATAGATTTTGACCCTATGATCCCGAATATTGGGCCCTCTCTGCTACTAATCAAGACTCTTTGGTTTAATAAGACTTGAG
Source organism: uncultured archaeon (assembly GCA_964646355.1). Lineage (GTDB taxonomy): Archaea > Asgardarchaeota > Lokiarchaeia > Helarchaeales > HEL-GB-B > HEL-GB-B. The sequence goes on from CAZYEE010000333.1 coordinate 1,281, forward strand.
GGTTAATCCCACCGAGACAGGAAAAATAGATAAAACCAGAATTATCGATATATTTTACAATTAATCCAATTTCATCCATATGCGCCATTAATAAAATTTTAGGAGAATCTTCTTTTTTACCATATTTTATAAAGATTAAATTTCCAAGTTTATCAGTAGTGATTTCATCAACATGAACTCTAATTTCTTCCTCCATTATTGCTCGAATTTCAGACTCAAAACCTGATGCACCTGGTGTTTCAACTAATTTCCGAAGAAAATCCTCGTATTTACTAAAGTTTTCCATATTTCTTCCACCATTTCTTAGCTATTTTATTATCTTTCAATTAAAATTTTTAAATAAGCTTGTCTTATTTATATTGTTATCTTATTCAATTAAAAACTCATGCCTTTAAAAATATCATTCAAAAACATATTTCATTAATAATAAATATTTTTGAAATCAATAAAAATTAACTTGATAAAAATTTCCAAAAAATTCATTAGTAGAAGGAAAAACGATGACCGAGTATAGAATTGATTATTACTATGATTCTGAAAAATATCATTTTACTCCTACATCTAAGTTTAAACAAGTAATAGATAAAATTGAGGAATTATTTAATAAAATAAAAAATAGATATAATGTTGAAATTAATCGAATTTTTGAAAATCTTAGTTTTTCTAAAGAACCGGAACCTAATAACCCTGAATACGAGGAATATTATATAAAAACTATTGGTAAAGTCGCAAATATTACAAGAGTTAAGGTAGCAAAGTTATTCAAGACTAATAAAGGTAGAAATAAAATAGATTGTTTTATAGTAATTTTCAAGAATGATATTCCT
>CAZYEE010000333.1:2207-4172 GCA_964646355.1 uncultured archaeon
TAAAGGTAGAAATAAAATAGATTGTTTTATAGTAATTTTCAAGAATGATATTCCTTTAAAAGTATATCCACATATCCAAGAAGGTGAAGTAATAAGCGTAATCGATGGGCTTGAAAAAGTAATATCCAATGGATTTGAAAGTTCAATTATCCAAAAAAATCTGAAAGAAAAAACAGAGATTAATAAATTTGAAGAGACAGACCTCCAGAAACTGCTTATTACATATCCTGAATTGATTGAAGATGGACTCAAGCTGGCTGGTTTTGAAGTTCCAGTACGTAATGGGAAGATTGATCTAGTTTTTATCGATAATAAAAATAATTATTTAATTTGTGAATTGAAATTAAAATTTACGGATCAGGTAATAGGTCAAGTTATAAGGTACTCGCAAAATTTTAAGGAAGAACACAATTTAAGTGAAATAAGGAAGGCAATCATAACATTAGATCATAATGATGATAGAATAAATGTTTGTAGGGAATCTGGTATAGAGGTATTTATTTTAAAATTAGAAAGATATTAGAGTTTTATAACATAGTTGATTTTAATCTATTTAATATAAATTATTGTTTAAGAATTCTTTAAATTAATAATGAGTCTATTAATAATGAGTCTGTTGGTTATGAATCTCTATTAATACGATAGATATAATTTAAAGGTATAACAATTTGACGCAATTAAGTTTAGAGTTTAGCAAATGGAAAGCTTGGAAGGATTATGAGAATAATCCTTTAATTAAACCTGAATTTCCAGACTGGATTATAGCAGACCCTACATTTATTCATGCGGAAGATTCTCCAGATGGTTTATGGCATCTTTTTGCACATTCAATTATAAATGGAATCAATCACTTTATTTCGAGGAACGGGTTAAACTGGAAAATTGTTAAGAAAAAAGTATTTCCAGGTATGAGACCATTTTTATTTAAGGAGAAAGATAAATTCTATCTGCTTTTTGAGGAGTATATCTCAGGCTTAAATTTTTCAGTAATTAAAATAAGTGAAAGCTTGGATCTACGGAATTGGGAAGCACCGAAAATAATTCTCAAGCCCAGTTTAAGATGGGAGTGGGGTTTTTTTAAAACAAATGGAAATCCATGCTTAATAAAAATTAAAAATAAATATAGATTATATTATTCTGCAGGTTCTGTATTTTTAAAGGATTGCTTATTTTTTGAGCCAAAATATATAGGAATAGCTGAGTCCGATAGTATAATGGGCCCATATATTAAAAAAAGGATGCCAATTTTATTTCCCAATAAGGATGAGCCGTATAGAAATTTAGGGGCCGGAGCATTAAAAGTAATTTATTTGAAAGAGAAAAAGATTTGGCTAGGATTCAATAATGGGATTTATATTGATAAATTTTCTAAATCTAGGTCAAGTATTCTTCTATTAGCCTCTAAAGATGGTTTATCTTTTGAGAAAGTATTTAATACACCAATAATCAGCCCTAATCATGGTTGGAAGAGATCATTTGTATACCAATTAGATGTAAAATACATAAATAATGAATATTGGATGTATTATAATGCAAGAGATGGATGGTTTTTCGGAAAAGAAAGAATTGGACTATCTATTTTAAAAATTGATTAAAAATGAATCGATTTACTATTTTTTACTAAATTATCCATAAAATATTAAAACAGAGGAATAATGATTATATTGAAATGATAGAACATAGAAAATATTTACTTTATTATGGACCTGAAAGTTGGAATTATGGATTTTGGGAGGCGATTTTTAAAAATCCACCTTGTAAAAAGCCAGGTACCCCAAAAAATAAGCAATATGAATATAAAATTGAATTAGTGAACGGAAAAGAAAAAGAGATTTATCTTCAATTAATAGGTGATTCATTAGAACTTGATGAAATAGAGCACCAATTAGCTAAATTTAAAATTGCAAGATTAGAAGATAATAATTCTATTATAATAATATGTAATCCGGGAATTTTTTCAAATTT
>CAZYEE010000334.1:0-4170 GCA_964646355.1 uncultured archaeon
TCAAATTTTACAATGAAGTCGGATGGTTTGATCAGATAAGTCTGTTCACCGAATAATCTGTAGGTAGATAATACAGCACAGCAACACGGACAGCAATTGCAAATAACATAGAAAAAATCTTTGTTTGGAAAATGAATCAGCTGGTGGATTAAACCCCATTTTTCTGCAAGCTCAAGTATTTTGAATACTTTTTCTTTTGGGACTTTCATATTAAATCCCATTTTATCAATTTCATGTAAATACTGACCTCTTGCTAAAATAATACAAGTATGAACTGGAGCCTTACAATTTTTATCATGATAAATATTAGTTCTCAAGAAACAATCTGTAATAGCTACTACCTCTGCTCTTTTGACCAATTCAAATATCTCTTGTGAAGGCCTCACCTCTACCTCCGATGAAATTGACTGCTTTACAGGGATAACTTTACCGCCCCAATATTTCTGAGTTTTTCTGTAAAAATAATATCTGAAATTTTTTAAGAAGATTTTTTCTATAAATCTTATAAGAATGAGCATAGGTATTTCGAGAAATTTTCCGAAATAAGTTGCAAATATCTTTTTTAATAATCTATTTTCAATTGTTAGTTTATCTTCTATTATTAATTTATTCTCTGATTTTTGCAATATTTTTACTCCATTTACTAATTATTTTTCAAATTTTCTTACTTTTTTATAAGGATATCGGATATTTACCATATACTTTAGTAGTTTGGATCATTCCTTCAATGTAATTTTCAGGAATTGTATTTGGTGGAATTGAATGATCCGCAGCCATTATAAATCCACCACCAGGTGCAAGATGCTTCAGTAATTTTAATGTATAATCTTTTACCTGCTGAATAGTACCCCTTGTAAGTAAAGGCATAGGAACATTTCCTATCAATGTAATTTTATCGCCATATTTTTCATTTATCTCGAAAATATCTAATTGTGCAGTCGATTGGATTGGATTAAGCCCATCAAATCCACTTTCAATAAAATCAGGTATTAGCTCCATTATATTTCCACATGAATGTATTATTATTTTCGAGCCATACTTATGGACTAAATTGCAAATTCGTTTATGCCATGGATATAAATGCTTCTTGAGAAACTTAGGTGAAATTATCGGGCCAGTCTTCTGACCGAGATCTTCACTCATCCAAATGATTGGTGGTGGGGGGTTCAGCTCCAGAAAACGCTTAATTTTCTCATAAGTAAAAGATCCTGAATCATTAAATACTTTTGAAATAAATTCTGGTTCCTGATATACTAATTTCGTAAATAATTCCATCCCAAATCCATTCCAAACCCTACCAAAAATCTCGCCAAACGTAGGAAATAATACAAGATCAGATACTTCATTTCTGATCATCTGAAACCCATTTAATATCTGATCCACTTTCGGATCATCAACTGTAGGAATCTCCCATGATTCATAATCTTCCTTACTTCTCCAATAACCACCTACATAAAATAGAGTTTCCTCACCGCCATAAAACCGATGAAACCTCATCTTAGAACCCCAATCCGTAACCACGACATTCTTGTTGAGAAATTTAATATAATTAGGTATATTTGCACCAAAATACGTTAAATCTGCCCCAATAGCCTTATAAAATTTATATAATTTTAATAAATACTCCCTTCGGATAGGAGTCAGTTTTCTATAAAACCATCCCAAAATTTTTTTCCATCCAACCACCCAACTTATTATATTAATAAGCGATTTTAACCCACCAAAAATCTGAGGCCCATCAAATCGCTTTAATATTTCAATTGAATCTATTATATCACCAAAAATAGGCACCCTGTCAGGTTCCTCGTGTTCAAGCGTCGTAATAACTCGATTTAATGCATTCATTTTTTTTAAATCTTCCAATTTTATAATGATAATTTCTACTGAGCTTATATCTTATAAATTAAAAAATTTTATCGAATTTGATTTAAATAATAAAGACCAAAAATCAAATCTTTTTAAAGATGTAATAAATATTATCATTTTAAATTAAGATAAAAAAGATCTAAATATATTGGAGCTTTTTTACTTGTTATATTCATTTTAAACATAAATGAACTTTTTTATTAATTTAAAATCTACTTTTAATAAATGTATTTAAATAAATTCATCTATATAATGCAAATAAAAAACTTAACTTATCTAATTTTGTTCATTATTTTTAGAAACGTAGTCATTTAAATTATAATTTTTAACTCTTTTTTCATGATAATATAAATTTTAAGAACATTGATGGATAATTAAATTATACAATTACAATCAAAACTTGTTATTATTTACTATTTTAGATTAAATTTCCTCAAAATTGTAGATTAGAAAAAATTTGAATGTTAAAATTAAATATTAAAATGGTCGTAATGAAGAAATTTCAGATATATCCTTAAAATCATTATCAAAAGTTACTATTTTATAAATTCCATTAGTTATAGCCGTTGCAAGATGTATTGCATCTCTTGGTTTAATTGGGTATTTTTCAAGAAATTCTTGAGCTATTTTAATGATTTCTAATGATGTTTCTATAAACCTAAGATATGGAAACTGCAAGAATTTTTGTCCCTTTTTTATACTTTCTTCTTTATTTAAAACCTTCCTAACAATCCAAACAAACTCATCCCAAGTAAGAACCGATGTAAATCCTATAATTTCATTATTTATCAACCTTTTTAAGAATAAATTGGCTAATTGGGCATCAGAATTATTTGATAGATCATATAATATAGGTGCAAGAAATACATTTACATCTATGTAATATTTCCTATCTTGTAATTCCATAAAGATTCTCCTTTTAATTCAATTAGTTTCATCCAAATATTCTTTATCAAGAATTTCCTCAATATTAATTTTATTATTAAGCTTTTTTGAGGTTTTATAAAATTTTTCAAGGAAATCTTCAGGAGAAGGCTTTTGTTTTATGATTACTTCATTATTCCTTATCTCAAGATAAATTACATCACCTGGTTTTACGCCTAACATATCACGGATTACTTTTGGTATTACTATTTGCCCCTTTGGACCTAATTTTCTTTCAATTATCATGATGATTATTAAGTATTACTAATATTAAAACTTTCTCATACCAATGGTTATACGGTGTTTATTTTAAGATTTTTATTAAGATTATTTTTTCTAAATCAGGACTAGTGTACTGAGTTTTAATCCAATTATTCTTTTGAAATTATTATATACATCATCTAAACATTAATTATATTAGTTTAATTGTTAGTTATTGCGGTTCATTTATAGGGTGTTATTTAATATTTTATAGATTTAGAAAATTATTGAAATAAGTTCAAAAAAAATTATTGATTTGTCATTTAATTATTGAAAAGTTTGAGATTTTCGATTCTTTATTGATTTTATATTTTAGGATGAAAAAAATTATAAATTTCATATTTTCAAAAAAATTATACCATTTTCAATAAAAAAAATAAAAGGTTCTGTTATTTGTATGAGTATTTACCAATTAGTCTTGAATTGATAAATATGAATAAAAAAACGAAACTTCCCAGCGGCAATTTAGTTTTGATATTATTTTCCGTTATAATAGCTTCTTCATTTATTATTTTAATATACACTCAGACAAGTGGTATAGAAGGGTTCAAGATAGAAATGGACTCAATATACGGGCAGTATCTTGAAGTGCCAGTGTGTTATGATATTACAGGTGATAACATATCAGAGATTGTTATAATGGTCAAGCCGCATTATGAAAATGATAAAATAAATGATCCAAATTATGGAATGGTCAAGCTTTATAATCTTAAAAGTAGAAGTTTAATTTGGTCCTTGGATTTGCATGCCCCGCCCATTAAATTATATCGAGTATTTGATTATAACAATGATGGTATTGATGATCTTTTTTTAACTTACGGCACTCCTAATGGGACTCTAATGAAATATTCAGAGTTAAAATATTATCCTCACAGATTTGGAAACTCGTTTATATCTGGTGTTGATGGGTCGGTATTAAAAATAGATGATAAATATGAAAATTTGACAAATGAATATGTTATTGATTTTCTGGTATATGATGAAAATTTTCATGATAATATAGAAGATTTCATAGTCATTAAGTCAAATTCTGCTGATGAAAATTCTCAATCAAATGTTACTGCCTATTATTGGAATGGTACTATATGTAAAAACTTAAAATTTTTAAATTATTCTCAA
>CAZYEE010000335.1:0-4148 GCA_964646355.1 uncultured archaeon
AAAAATTCACACCTATTTCTTTCTCACTCTATAATAGAATTGCTATTATGTTCCAGAGAACTTTTGGGATCTATGGAGAGCTTCCCGTTATAACTAATATTCAAAAAATTCTAAAAAATATTAACTACCCTGACAAATTGGTTGATAAACGTGCTCTTCAATTGCTCTCTGATGTCAAATTAAGCCATAGAGCTATGCATCTTGCACGCGACCTTTCTGGCGGTGAAAAACAAAGGGCGGTCTTTGCTATGTGTCTCGCCAGAGATCCGCTACTATTCATCGCCGATGAGCCATCAGGTACTCTTGATCCTGTTACTGCTGTGACCGTCCATGATGTAATGAAAAAAGCTGTAAAAGAAAAAGGGTTAACCCTTTTAATCACCAGTCATTGGCCCACCGCCGTTGCTGAACTATCTGATAAAGCAATACTCCTAGATATGGGTGAAATGATTTCTATTGGAAACTCTAAAGACATCGCTAAAGAATTTATGGACCGAATGGGCGATGTGGAGATTGAACGAAGAATATGCACTAATCCCTTGATCAGAATTGAAAGCTGCAAAAAAATCTATTATACTCATGATCGCGGTATCGTCAGAGCTGTTAACGATGTTTCTTTTAATGTAAATGAAGGTGAAATCTTTGGACTTGTCGGTGTAAGCGGAGCAGGTAAGACTTCACTTGTCCAAATGATGATTGGAGAAAAGAAAATTACTAAAGGTAAAATCTTGGTAAAAATAGGTGATGAATGGATTGATATGAGCGTACCAGGTCCTGAAGAACGTGGTAGAGCCACTAAATATATGGAAATTCTACATCAAGAATATTGTCTTCATCCACATCTTACAGTCCTGGACAATCTAATCGGCGCTATCGAATCACCTATGCCAGAAGAAATGAAAACCAAGAAAGCATATGAAGCCCTAAGAGCCGTAAATTTCAATAATAAAGAGATTGATAACTTGATTTATAAATTCCCTGACCAAATAAGCGAAGGCGAACGCCATCGCGTTGCTATTGCAAGAGTACTTATTAAAGAACCAAAAATTATTGTCCTTGATGAGCCCACAGGAACCGCAGACCCTTTAACCAGACTTGAAATAGTACAAAGCATTAAGAAGGCTCGAGATAATCTCCAACAAACATACTTCATAATCTCCCATGACATCGACTTCATGAAAGCGGTCTGTGACAGATGCGCACTCATGAAACAAGGTCAAATCGTTAAAATCGGAGATCCTGACCAAGTAATCGAATATTTTAAAGAATTGGAAAAACAAAAAGATATATATTCTCATTAACCAATTAATACCAACTTTAAATACCTTATTTTTAATTCTAATATCATTATTTAATCAATTTTTTGCGTATATAATGTAATATTATTCTTTTTTACATATTTTGATATTTTATCAAGACAATTAGAAGAATCTCTAAATTTAAATTAAAGAGAGTAAAAGACTTAATTTAAATGAAGAAATTGAGTTTATTTTATAATGACCCCTTTTTCACATTAGTTAATATTCAATTAATTAAAAAAGAGAAATATGAATTAAATAGAATAAAATTAAATAGGAATAATTATACTTCAATTCAAATTTTTATTATTAATAATATTTCATATTTTTTTTATTAGTGTGAATAATTTATGAACTAAATTCAATAATTTAAAAAAGGTTAGAAATAAAAGGCTAAATGTCTAGTAATAAATAAAATTAAAATTTTTAGTAATGAATCGACAAAAATGAAAGGATGAGAAATGAAGATATTAGTCACAGGTCCATTTCATGCTGGAAAGAGTAGTTTTGTTCGTAAGGCAACAGAGATGTTTGGTGTAGAGAATCCTGCAATTTCAATAGATAAGAATGAGACTACTGTGGCGTTAGATTTAGGAGTGTTAAAGATTAAGGGGTTAAAGATATTTTTATTTGGTACGCCTGGACATTTGAGGTTTTATTCAGTGCGTAAAATATTATCATATGGCGCAGATGGGATAATTTTTATAGTAGACCCAGTTTCCGATTTAAATATAACTGATGTATTAAGAATCTGGGATGAAATATCAGATTATGTCCCAAATATACCAAAAGTAATTGCAGTTTCCAAACAAGACCTTCCTGAGGATGAGCGTCGATCAATAGATGAGTTAAAACAATATTTTCCATTCATGAAAGAATACAAGGTATTTCCAACAAGCGCTATAACAGGTGAAAATATAGAAAAAGCTATATTATCAATAGTTGTTTCGGTAATTGATAAATTAAAAGATACGCTAAGGGTGTTTTTTGAATTTCAAGGAGAGGTTCAAGGAATCCAGAAAGTAGCATTTAAGATGAATAAAAGTATATACGAGACAAAAAAGTATCTAAGATGGCTTGAAAGACGAAATTTGGCGGATGTTGATTGGAGGCTATCGATGTTTTGGTTATGTGATGGAATTGAAAAAATATTAATATCTGAAGTCTGAAGTACTTAACTAATATTATAAAAATAATTCACAAATTAATATGTAATAATTCCTCCTTTTATTAAATTGGGTTAATCTCTTTTACTAAATAGATTAATCTCTTTTTTGGATTAAAAACAAGTCTCTATTTATTTTTCACATAAATTAATTTTGGAAAAAAAAATTTTGGAAAAAAAATCAATAAATCAATATAAAAAAGGCATAAATTAAAAAATACAAATTAATGAATGAATAATCTTTTTTATGATCTTATAAGAGAAGCGATATTAATTAGCATCAATAATTTGTTCATCAAGTTAATACCGGAAGCTGTTAAATAATTTGTTTTAAAGTTAACTTTTACATCAAAAGGTGGTAAAATCATTTTTGATTTTTTACCAAAGTTCATATAATCCTTGAAATTATTAACAAACATTTTAACGCCAAATAGATCTCTTCGTAATTCTACTGGGCATCCTGGAGTGATAATAATTGGTTCTGACCACATTCCAACTTTATGGGTCTTCGGGAAATTTTTTATTAAGAATTTTAACGCTGTAATGCAATTTACAAATAGGTCGAGTCCTGTTTCATAGGGGTTTCCGGCATCCCAGAACAATCTCAATGTAATATTATTGGATTTTGCTAGGTGTATTAAATGTTCGAGTTCTTTATTAGAAAAATCAAAGGCATTATCAAATTTACCGAAATACTTTGTGAATTTTTTGCGATAACTTTCGGAGAACGATCTAACACTAAACCAGAGCAACGATTTCTCAAGATTATATGTTTTGGCAAAATCTTTCATGAATTTATTGGAGATTGGCATTCTCCATATTTCAAGATCCGCATGCATATCAATTTTTTCATCTCGGATTAATTTATGGATTTTCATAAAATATTTTTCAGTGAAAGGATAAACTCCATGTCCATAAAATACTCCTTTAATAACACTTTTGTCCATAATTTCCTTAATGTCGTCAAATACTCGATCGGGAGATCTTAATACGAGTTTATGTCTATTAGAGATTATTTTATTAGAAAGTTTTCCACCACCACAGTTGACACAGTTATAAATACAGCCGCGTGCTATCTCGACGGGCCAAGCCATATGCATAATTTTATACAAATATTTAGTATAAAATTCCCAGTGATCTAGAAATTCGATTCTTGAAAATTTAAGATCGTCTAGATTATCTGCGACATATGTTATTTTATTTTCTATGATTTTGCCATTAGCCCTATAAATAAGATTTGGTACTTCATCCAGTCTATTCGTATTTTGTAGCATTTTTAATAATGGTATTTCTGCATCGCCCCGAATGATTCCATCAATAAAATCAAATTCTTTCATAATTTCTTTAGCGAAATATGATGCAGTAAATCCCCCTAATAATGTAAAAGTGGATGGAAAATACTTTTTTATTAATTTAAGAACATCAATTGCTCCAGCGCTGTGAAGTGCCCAGTGTAAATCAACACCTATAATCTTAAAATTGAGATTTTTTAGGTGTTTTAGTAATGAAAAATTTTCATCAATAATTTTTTCAAGAGTATAATTGATAATTTTTACAGAAAACCCATTTCTATCAAGAAGATCTGCCAATCCAAATAATCCCATTGGCATCATAAAATAAGAACTTCTTACCTTAATGTTTCTATTGAAATATTCAAAATTTCTTGGAGGATGAATGAAAATAAT
>CAZYEE010000336.1:0-4118 GCA_964646355.1 uncultured archaeon
AGATTTCTATTGGAAATGAATTTTTCCTAAAAATTTGTTATGCGTTTATTTTTTTAATTTATTTTAGGTAGGTTAAAAATTTATCTAAGAACACACCTAATTGTAATTGTTCATCTGTAGCTATTAATCAAGTGAAGTAGGAATAATTGTCCAATTTCTTAAATTTTTAGTAAAACAGATTGTGCATTTATCTTCAGTGCATTCTACATGCTCAAAATTAACTTGATCATATTTTGATATATTATATTTATATATTATATTTTTTTTACAAATCGGGCAACAGATTTCAACACAAATTTCAAACATTTCATCTGTAATTAATTTTAATTCACGGAGAATATAATGGATTTTAAAATTTGTATTTGGTATTATTGCTGTATTAATTTCATTTAATTCTAAATTTTTAATATTTTCTATTTTTTCTATTTTTTTAGCTATTTTTTCTTTTTCTTCTATCTCTTTAATTCTGTTAAAATATTCGCAGTATTGAGTTCTTAAATCATCGATATCCTTAATATTTTTTATATATGCGAAAGGAGCAAAATAACCTTGACTTTCTAGAAATTTACAAAAATTCTTTCCAGGAGTAGTTAATTTTTTTAATTTATTATGTAAATGCTCTGTATGTTTATCTATTTCTACATAACCCTCCAATTTATTAATCAATTTTAAAGGATCAATTTTACTAAAAATTTGAAAATCTTCCGAATTATAAATTTTATATAAGTAATAAATAAGTAAAGGGTCTTCTATGATCTTTTTATATTTGTTAGATGAATTAGAGTTAGAATTCAAAAAATTCCCTCAACTAATAATTTTTTAATTATTATTGGATTAAGTTATTAATATCAATAATATTAATCAGTATTAGAAATGAGATTAAAAATTTTTTCCATATTTTCAAATATTGAATGATTCTTATTTAATAATAAATATTTTAATTCATTTTTGGTATTGGTCCTCAAATCTTCGTAAAATGGTACTTCACACCATATTCTATCTGATATAAGATGTACTTCATCAAACTGATTTTTATTTTTGAAAACTTGATTAAGAATAATTTGCCAGGTTATTAAGTTTTTATTTTTATTAAAAACATTTTCAAAAATTTTTCTCCAATATTCAAATTCTTTAATTTCTTCTTTACGTTTTCTCATAATTATGAATACATAATCAGCAATATAATTGACCAGTAAATTTGTATCTAAAATTCCTGGCGAATTATCAATAATTATATAATCATAATCATAATTTTTCTTTAAATTCATAAAAGATTGTATTGCAAAATCAAAACCAACATCTGTATTCAAAAAATTCAAACAGGTTTTTATATTCAACAAATCTCTTGAAGCAAATATCACATGAAATTCTAGAGAGTCTATTTTAATTATATGTATTAAGTCATTCATCATAATAGGAGTTAAATAATAGTTGGCTAATTTTTGAGAATCAATATCTGTATTTATTAAAGCAATATATTCAGTTATAGTATTTTTTGGTATAGTTTTAAAAAAAAGGTCAAGAAATGGTCCATTAATATCAAAATCAAATAATAAAACTTTTAACTTTTTTCTTAATAGATATATAGCTAAGGCTAAAGTTAAGGTAGATTTCCCAGGCCCTCCTCTAATTGAAGATATACTGATTATTTTTGTCTTGGAATTCTTCTTATTTTTAATTTCTTTATCTTTATTGTTCATTATTCTTCACTTTTTTCATTTCTTTAATTCTTTCATTAAACTTTTTTTCAATCCAAATATCTCCAATTAAATTTTTCCCATTATTATAAACATCATAGTTTTTGGTGTAATATGCTATAATTTCTAGTCCTTTTAATATTTCTTCAACCAATTTATAATTTTCTTTTTTCATTGATAGTAGTCTTATAGTATCATAATATTTTTTATTAAAATCTATTATTAAATTATTTATAAATTCAGGAAAAAGATTAAATTTAAAGATAAATCCAATTATTTTAGCGCATAATATTACATTTTTTTCTAGAAATAGTTCTCGACAGGAAATACCTATAACATTCTTAAATCTATCTAAATAAGTTTTTTCATTGTTAGTATGATAAAAAACTGTTTCTAAAATACCTTTTAATATTTCTTCTTCGATATCTAAAATATATTTGTTATTTAAATCAATATTTCTAGTGCTTATAAAAAAAGACGTTATTAGATCTTTAAATAAATGTGTTGCTTGATCAATCTTATTAAATATTACATAGAATGTTAGTAAATATATCCGAAATAAATTATTTTCGTCTATATATTCTTCAAAATATCTCATTAGATCTTTTTTATAATCATTAGATAAAAATAATAATTTTTTACAAATTATATTATTGTATAATATCATTTCATATATTTGATCAATATTCTTGGGATATTTCAATAAAATATTTGAATTCATGAAATTTTTATCCTTTATATATTGAATAAATAGGAAATTACTATTAACATTTAAAAAATTTGAAAGATTTATTAATAATCTATTTAATTCTCGATCCAATAAAAAATTCTTTTTAAATCTTTTTAAATAATCTTCAAGATTTTCTAATTTTTTAATATAGTATTCATTTTTTTCTTTATTCATAGAATTTAAATAATATTTATCACTTATTTTATCTAATGTTTTATTTAATACCTTTAAATTATACTCCTTTATTTTTTGAACTTTCTTATGAATTTCTTCTATGTTAAAGTTTTGTTTATTAAAAAAATTGTATAGAATGTTATTATAAAATATTAAAAAATTAAAATTCATGATTTGTTCTAGATATTTACTTATTTTTTTATACGATGATTCCACTTCTAAATCTATTTTTGACAGATTTTTTACTATATCATCAAATTTTTTATAATCTTTTTTAAAATCGCTTGAAAAATTTTTAAGTAATAAATTATGGATGGTATAAATTTTCTCAGCATAAATAGAATTATCAAAATTGATTTCAAATTTTTCTTTATACTTTTTATATACCTGTTTTAAGTTTAAATTCATAAGAAAATTTTGAATGAAAAAATTTTGTAAATCAGTATTATATTCAAAATAAGAAGAGATCCTATATTTAGGATGTTTATACCTTTTTATAAAGTCAATATAATTCTGAAAAATGCCTAAAATTGTATTAATTGATTTATAAAAATTTATATATAATTTTGAATGATAGAAAAGGATTAATTTAGTTAATTCAAAATTTAACTTATCAAAAAAATAGTGTTCTTCAATTTCGTCATAAAAATTGATATTTTGGAAAATTTTATCATAATTTGATAATAAATTATATTTAAAAGAATATAAAGTATTATCATCATCTAAATTTTTTGAGGTTTTTAATATTATCTCATTAAAACTTAAATCATTATTAATGATTTTATTTAATTTTTCGATATTTTCATTTTTTCTAAATCTATGATAAATAATTAAAAAATCTTTTAAAATATTTAAAATTTTAAAAGAAATAAATTTCTCTATCAAATTCATTATATTTTTACTCCTACTTTTTACTCTTATTTAATAGTTTTATTTTAGGTGGAACAACATACTTGAACAAGTTTCGATTTTCTAGCTTTTTCATATTCAATTCTACTATATTTGATTAGGTCAGAATAATTCTTGTTAGAGTCATGTTTATAACTGCTAAATTGTGTTTCTGATTTATCTTTTAGACTTTTTAATTCAGATTGAAAAATATAGTTGAACTTATCAAAAATATTTTTTATTAAATCATTTAAAATATAAAGAGTGAAATCCACGCCAAAATCAGATAAATAGACGTTATTATTAATTTTAATAATGAATCCTTTTTCAATTAAAAAATTAATATCTTTATCATCAATTTTTAGATCATTTTTTATTTTAGTAATTGAAGTAGATTTTTCTTTAGAAGTTGCATTGTAATTAAACAGATATATTAATATGATTTCGGAAATTTGGAAATTTTTTATAATAAAATCACAAAAATCAACAATTTTAAAGGAAGTAAATTCTCCTTTATCATTTAAATTTAATTCAATTTTCGGAATAAAATCCTGAATAAATTTAAATAGCTTAATATAATTGTTAATAGTTGTCCAATGTAAATTAGTGTGAGATTTTATTTGGTTAAT
>CAZYEE010000337.1:0-4106 GCA_964646355.1 uncultured archaeon
ATTAAAAATGAGGAAGATAAAAATAAAGATGACCAAATTATAAAACAAAATATATCAAAAAATAGTGATAAAGAAGGAAAAATGTTTTAAATAATTTCTGTTAAATTTTTTTCCTAACTATTTTTCCATATGGTTCTAATTCTTGAAAGATTTCCCCTTTAAATTTAAAAATTTCAATATTTTTATCCTTTCTCCAAGTATTTGGAGGTAATCCTGCTTTTATACAAGTATGACTCAAGAACTCTTCTACATCCCAATTCCATTCAATAGGAACTTGAGGTAATAAAAGTCCTCTATTAAAACCTCTTGCTACAATGAGTCCATCTCTTCCTACCACAATGTTATTGATGAAATCTTCAGGACTTTTTGCTTGAATTTTTTCTGGAGGCGTTAATATAGTGACTTCTACAATTATTTTATCCAATTCATCAGGTCTTACGGGTGGAAATCTCGGATCCCTTAAAGCAGCACTAATAGCAGAGTCTATAGTCGCTTCGATTAAAGGCATATCTGGATAGGGATGGCCGATGCAACCTCTTAATTGATGTTGATTTTGTCCTGTTATTTTATTTAAAGTAACAAAAACTCCTGAACTTCTTTTTAAAATCTCAGGAACTTCTTTTGGAACTTCAATCTTTTTCTTTTCTTTTACTGCAGCGTCTACAGCTTTTCTTGCTGTTTTACAGATAATCTCTCCTTCTTCATCTGTATATGCATAATCCAATAATTACACCACTTTAGATTGTTATGAATAATATATAATTAACAGTTAATCTAACTCCTATCATGCATATTAGTCCATTTTTTAATAATTAATATATTTGATATATCTCTTAATTTCAATTTGTCCTATAAAATAACTTAAAAAGATTACATTTATATTAATTTGCATTCAATTAATTCCAAAATTAGACGAAATATGATTTTATTAATGTTTTATTTATTCATCAGATGGGCAATAATTCTTGAATCTGAACTAATTATTATTAATCCTAATAATTATTATTAATCTTAATAACTTTAAATCAAAATCTGTTAAATTTTTACTTTAAAAATTAAATTATTAAAACTTTTTGAATTGATAGATAACATTTCTTAATTGAATTAACTGAAATTTTTAAAATATTCTTATTTTTTTCTTATTCTTTTCTAATTACCAATTACCAATAAGTTTATCAACTTTTTTTTTCTCAATTTAGCTATGAAACCAGTTCAGCATGTTGAAGTTCATTCGAATATGTTAGTTGACGAATTAATAAAAGAGATGGAAACAGGGGCAGGATTTGGTGCCAGAAGATTAGCTGAAGCAGTTAGTATATATGAAGAAATGTTAAATGATAAGGATACTACAATTTTTCTGACTTTAGCGGGTGCTCTTATACCAGGAGGCATGAAAAAAGTTATTGTACAATTTATTAAAAACGGATATGTAGATGTATTGATAACCACAGGAGCTATACTCACACATGATCTAATTGAAGCATTTGGATATAAACATTTTCATGGTAGTGCCTTTATGGACGATAAAGAACTTCAGAAAAAAGGTCTTAATAGAATTTATAATATTTTACTTCCAAATGACGCTTATATTGGGCTTGAGAAAAAACTGAATAAGATTTTTAAATCTATGCAATTTGAAGAAATAAGTACAAGGGAATTTCTATTTAAATTAGGAAAACTCATTAAGGATAATGAATCTATTATCAAAGTTGCAGCTGATAACGATGTCCCAATTTATTGTCCGGCTATATCCGATAGTGTTTTAGGATATCATATTTGGTCATTCAGTCAATTAAATAAAATACCTATTAATGTATTTAAAGAACATAAAGAAATCGTGGATATTGCATTTGATTCACCCAAAAAAGGCGCTTTAATTTGTGGAGGAGGAGTTCCAAAACATTTTGTCGCATTAGCGATGCAAGTGACTGGAAAGGGTCTAGATTACGCCATTCAGATAACAATGGATCGTCCAGAACCTGGTGGCGTTAGTGGAGCAAGCCTAACAGAAGCTGTATCTTGGAATAAAGTGGATAAAAATGCAAAAAAAGTAGATGTGATCTGTGATATTACAATTGCATTACCATTGATCCTTGCCTCACTAATGACAAGATTAAAGGATAAAAAGAGACAGCGAAAAAAGTTTGAATTTTATGAATAAAACTTGCATATATCCTTTAATAATATATTATTTTTCATATATTTAATATACACATAAATATACTTAGTTTTATTAGGTTTTAAACATTTTTAGATACAAATATTAGATACAAACACTTAATTTTATTATCTCCTTTAGTGTTAATTTTAAATAACAAAGAGTTAGTTATGAAATAAAGGAATTAATTAGAAAATTGAAAACACAAAGGCTATAAAAGAAAAAAATATGAAAGTAATGAGCATAAATGCAATAAATATAAACAAAAAAAATTTATCAATAAATCTTATGATAAAGATTAAAAAATATCCACTTTTTTAATTCTATCTCCTTCTATCTCATAAAAATAGCCTTGAGACTCTCTAACTATCAGTTCTGCAATTCGACGATGACTGGGCCCTCTAAGTTTTGCTTCAGAAGGCCATAATAGAATTGTGATTATTTTTTCTTTATTTAATTGTTGAGCTACTTCCTTTAACTCTTCCTCAATTATCTGATAGTATTTATAATTATAGAATGGTGGCGGTGGAATGGAACCAAGTGGGACATTAGAGCCTCCATCGGTTAGAATAACAAGAACTGGGATTATATTTTTATTTCGTTTCTTTTCTAATTTAAGTACTTCCATGCCTTTTACCAGTCCGGATGCGAGAGGTGTCCAGCTATCACTAGCAATATTAGACAGTTTTTCTACTACTAGGTTCAAATTGACCGTAGGTTCACATAATACTTCTGCATTGTATCCTTGAAATACTACTAAACCAACTCTATCTCTGTGTTGATATGCATCATCATGTAATGATAAAATAACATCCTTCATCTGTTTTAAAATTCGGAACATAGATCCACTTGCATCTAATACAAAAACTATTGATAATGGGGCTTGATATTGTAATATTTTTTCACGAATATCTTGCATTTTTAATTTTATAGCTAGATTAGATTCACTTGCTCTTGCTTTTTGATAAGGTGCCGCAGCTCTTAAAGATGCATCAAGAGCAATACTACGTGGCTTCTCACGAGGTATTCTATGTCTTATATATTGTCCTTTATCAGTTTCTCCAATATGTTTTTTTCGTTTACCGATCGCAAATTTTCTTTTATCAAGTGGGATTGTTCTATTATCGAATTTAAATATATCACCTATTTTCTGGTATTTCTTTTCTTTAAAAATAGGCTTGTATTCTTTTTTAGGTTCATATTTTTCATCTTTTGCAAACGGATGTCCCACTTCACCTTCTGTTAAATCAGATTTAGAGTCTTCCAAATGTCCTTGCATCATACTTGCAGGTACTTCTTGAAAATCTCCCCCACCAATATCTTCAGCTTCCCCCGCAATAGATTCTAGATCTTCAGGCTTCTCTCCCTCGGCACTACTCTGGGCTTCTAATCCTTCTTGTCCTTCATCTATGGTGAAGTCATCGCTTGTTTTTTTTTAATATCAGGATTATCTTCAAGACATTGTTCTATTGTAGAATTTATTTTCTCTTCAATATCCTGAAGTCTTGAAAATCCCATTCTACCAACTCTACTCCTGAGCGCCAAATGTAATGCTTTTTCTACGTCTGAAAGCTGTACAATTTTATGTCCATTGAATGCAGCTAATGCTTTTGCACATCGATTAACTGTGATTTCACCTCTGTGTGTTTCAACTTGCAATCTAGCACATACTTCTACAATTAATTTCATTAATTCTTCAGGCATTATTACCTCTGTTAGAAGCTTCTTTGCTTCTATAATTCGTTCTTGAAGTTTCTTTTCGTGTTCTTTAAATTTTTCTATAAACTTTTTTGGATTAGTATCAAATTCGTCTACATTTTTTAATATTTGAAATCGTAATTCTGGGTCTTTTATTGATTCAACCTCTACTACAAGCCCAAGTCTATCTAAAATTTGCGGTCTTAATTCCCCTTCTTCTGGATTCATGGACCCAACTAATATAAAAGTT
>CAZYEE010000338.1:0-4089 GCA_964646355.1 uncultured archaeon
ACTTGATTTATAACTATTTTATTTCCGAGATTTTCTCTTGGTTCAATATTAACGAATATCTCAGACATTTTAGTATCTTCCTATGAAATAAATAATTTGAGATAAATTAAACTAAATTATTTTTAATTAAATTATTTCCAACTAGATTAATGTTATATGAATATTAAAAAATTGATTTTAATCTATCTTCAGGTTTTTTAACCAAATCACCAAGTATTTTATCAAATATAGGGATAAATTCATCATATTCAGATAAATCCGCAGGTAAATTGGTAGTTCCATACCTAGAAATGAATTCATCAAGAATTTTTACTAGAGCTCGTTTGGCAAGTTTTAGATTAAGTTTCTTATCGCCAATACAATATGAAATTAAATTTATAGATTCGTCATCTTTATTTCGATGAGTTAAAAGCACTATTTTAAAATTTTTCATATTAAATGACTCGATCTCATCAGAGAATGCTTGAGCAGCAAACGAATTTAATGCACTTAAAAATCCACCTCTAAGTACTGGATCTACTGGGCCTGAATGTTCTTCATAATATTGTTTTGAAATTATAGGTACTCCGGCATGTATTATTCCTAGCTCATAAATTACCAATTCATAAATTCTCCATATTATTATTCTTAATTTCGAGTTATAGATTAATATCTTCTACTGGATTAATAAATATTTCATTGCATTTAAATATTATAAATTATGCTCTATTTATTATTTATTTTATTTAACTATTATTCTTATTCTTTTTATTTTATTTCCTTTTATTCTATAGTAATTTAAGTTAATAAGTCTTAATTTGACATATTTTAATATATTTGAATCTGTTTAATATATTTGGATTAGTATTAAACTCTAATTATTAATAATTTTTAATTATATAGAACATTTTTTAATTACAAAAATTAATTTATTATTATTTAGATAAGATTAATTTCATTGATATTATTGAAAAAAATTGAGTATTAAATAATTTGGGCTCTCTTTTTAGAGATTTGTTTAAATAGATTTACTAAACTTGTTATTTTACTGAAATTATTTCATCAAACCGTTTTGTCAAACTTATTATTTAATTAATGGATCATATTTACGATAAATATTTAAAATATTAGGAAAAAAGACATATAGACTTAATAATTTACGAAAATTATAATATGTGAAAATAAACGGAGTGAATATGTCCTTGAATACAAAAGAAATAAAATTATTAGTATCCCCTCGATCTAAAGAAGAAGCTTTGGAGTGTCTAAAAGGTGGTGCAGATATTATTGACATTAAAAATCCAGAAGAGGGGAGTCTAGGTGCTAACTTTCCTTGGATTATTAAGTCAATTCTAGATATTGTAAATAACAAGGTTCCAGTAAGTGCAACCATTGGTGATTTACCTAACCTACCAGGTACTGCCTCTTTAGCTGCGCTTGGAGTAGCTACTTGTGGAGTTTCTTATATTAAAGCTGGAATTAAGGGCCCTAAAGATTTAAATTCCGCAATTAATTTAATGAAGAATATTAATCAAGCAGTAAAAAATTATGATAAATCTATAAAAGTTGTTGCAGCTGCTTATGCCGATTATAAACGATTTCATACTGTCAATCCAAGATTAATAACTGAAATTGCATATAAGGCGGAATGCGATATCGCTATGATAGATACAGGTATTAAAGATGGAACAGGTCTGCTAAAATTTTTAAAAATTGAGGAATTAAAAAAATTAGTTCAAGATGCTCATGATAAAAACCTAGAAATTGCGTTGGCTGGTTCCTTAAGGGAGGAAGATTTCCCCGTTTTTAAGGATATTAAACCCGATATTATTGGAATCAGAGGAGCTGCATGTGAAAATAATGATAGATTAAGGGGCAGTATTAAATCTGATCGAATAATAAAGTTAAAAAAATTATTGATGTAAAAAGGGCAATCTCTATTGAGCACAGTAAATTTCTTGAATTTTATATATTCTTTATGGTCTTATACTTATTCTCCATTAAATGCCTTTTGGTATTTTTTTGCAAAGTTGAATAATTCCTGCAAATCTTCAAGACTCAAGTGTTCTGTCTCAAAAATTACATGTTCTGTATCATAATGATCCCAATTTTTATCAATGATTTTTATATTAAATTCGGAACCCCCATTTTCAAATAATCTTGAGCCGGGATACGGCGTTGCCATAAAAAAATCAATTCTATCCACTCCCGGAATTAATGGTAATTCTTCTATAAATTTGATAGTTTTTTCAAAACTTTCATTAGTTTCGCCTGGAAGTCCAATTACAAAATAACATTGGATAGCAAGTCCAGCATTTTTAGCATTCTTTATGCCTTTTCTAACCATATCTAAAGATTGGTATTTTCCATTTAATTTTAAAACATTTTCATCAGCACTTTCTATTCCAACTGCAATTACCTGACAACCAGAACTACTCAACTCGTAAGCTAAATGTTCTGAAAGTTTATCAAGCCTAAGTTCAGCTCCCCACCCAATTTTTAAACCCTTATTCTTGATATTTTTACATATTTTTAGAGCAACTTCTTGATTTATATTAATATTATCATATAATCCAATAAATGAATATTCTAATTTCTCTATATCTAACATTTCATCAACTATATTTTCTGGATTTCTTATCCTTACCTCTCTAAAAAGCTTTTGACGCGCACAGAAACTGCAATTAAATGGACAGCCTCTATTTACAATTACTGAAGCGACCTCATATTTATTAGGTATTATGTAATATCTTTCAGGATATTTAAATGAATTTACATCAAATATAGCTGAAAATCCATTTGAAACTATCTCATCGCCCATTCTAAATGCTAAACCTTGAATTTTTCTAAAATTATCCACAGAATTATATAATTCTAATAATGAATATTCGCCTTCTCCAATTATAACAAAATCAATTACATCATATTTCTCCAAGATCTCTTTCCACATAAATGTAGCATGGGGCCCTCCCATTACAATTTTCGTATTGTTTAATTTCCTTTTTATTTCACTTGCAATCTCAACTGCTTTATTAAATGTATTTGTTAAGCAAGTAATGCCTACAATTTTTGGCTCTAAATCTAGGTACATATGTAATAATTTTTTATCCTCCGCGTCTACCACTTTTACATCTAAACCATTTAATCTTAAATAATTGGCTATACATAACAAACCTGAAGGGGGCTCTCTATTATATTTCTTTTTTGAATTTAGTTCTGTTCCTGGATTTACTAATAGAATATCCATAAATCATCTATCTGTATTTTTTATTCAATTTATTAATAATTTTCATTATTTTTCATTATTTGGTAATTTTAGAAATTTTAAAATAAATATGAAATTTATCTTAAATTACTTTTCCACGTGCGGAAATTTCCCAAGTACCTATAATTTCATCATCCTCAACAACTATATAATAATCATGTAAATTAACTGTGGGACATACATGAGGTGGAATTGCTTGTAATTTATCTCCAATATTAATAGAAATTCCACGACATGAAATTTGGCAATGTTCTTCGGTAATTAAAGAAACTTTAATTTTATCCGATTCTAGAAAAACAGGATTACCTTCAATATAAACACTTTTAGAGCCCATATCAAGGGTGGCGATTCTTTTTGTTGGTTTACTTATTACTGTAGATAGAATAGTTAAGGAAACCTCAAATTCTGGGACCAGGAATCGATAATGACTATCCATAAATACATATGTTCCAGGTTGGATTTCAGTAATTCCAGGACATTTGGCAGTAAATTTATAAGTTGGAGTCCCTCCTGCGCTTATCGTGTGAATTTCAATTCCTTCATCCTCAATAATATTTTTTGTATTATAAACTAATTCCATACATTTTTCAGTTTCTAATCGTCTATTTTCTTCGTCTTTTATGAAACTTAAATGTCCTTCATAAGCCATAAGTCCCTCTAATCTTAAGAGAGGTGCATTATTAATTAATTTACCAAGCTCTAAAGCTGGAGTGCCTGGCTTGACTCCTGTTCGATCAAGTCCAACATTGATATCGATTAAAACATTTAAATTTACATTATATTTCTGAGTTAACCTATCCAAATCTTTTATATCCAACGGCAAAGATACCAGCATGTCTTTTCAT
>CAZYEE010000339.1:0-4089 GCA_964646355.1 uncultured archaeon
GAGATTTGTTTAGACTTATACATAAATTTTGCTAAATTTAAAAATTTGTAAGCCGCAATAGCTCCATGATTAGGGACAGTTCTAAACCAATTATACCCCCCTTTAAATGTATCGTGAATTATTAAACTACTTATAATACAGTCTTGTTCATCCTGTGTTAATTTGTACAAAGTACATAAAGATAACCCGACTAACACAGCTTTATAAGTATGAACAAGTAATCCACCTTTTGTGTTATTCTCTGGGGGGTGATGTTTCCCTGTTAAACTACTGGGGGCTGTAAAAAATTGATGAGGTACTACATATTTAAAAAATCGGTATAATACTTTTCTTAATTCTTTATTATCAATTTTACAGATTAAATAAAAAATTTTATTCATGAGTGGGTTCTACAAAACCTGTTTCGTAATAAAATGGTAAGTAAAGTTCTTCTCCCTCAGAACTTCCCCCGCTAATGTGTTTCTTCTCTATTTTTAAAACAGCTTCAAAATGGATGTTAATATCCTCCTTTTAGTTCATTTTCTAAAAGAATTGCAATTGCAGCACTGGGAGCTACAACTCCAGCTTTTTCTCCTAAAAATTCATCTAAATTTATAATATACGTAAATCCAAGATTTTCAGCAGCTTTTCTAGCTAAAATTTCAGAACCCAGACCTGTTATTACAATCGGTATTGATTTTTTATCCTTAATATTCATATTTTCAAAAACTTGTTCAAGACCCGATTGTACCTGTTCTATCTGCTTTTTATAAATATAATTTGCTATTTCCAATATTTCATCTTCTGAAAGCATCTCTATATCGGCACAAATGACCCTCGATAACCTTGCTAACGAGTCCTTCTTATTTTTTTCTCGCCCATCTGCGGTATCACATATATAATCATCTTCTGAAATATTTCCTAAAACTAAATGTACATCTGCTGATAATGCAAATTTTTCAGATGCAATTCTACATAATTTATCTTTGTATGGAACTTTATGAGTTATTGATGGTATTTCAGTTCTCAAGACTCCTGTATAAATAAGTTCTCCAGCTAGTAATCTATCAGGATCTGTCTTTCCTAAACATTTAGGTTGTGAATTAATTATTGGGATTATATCAGTAGTAGTACTACCTATATCTATTAAAATACAATTTTCATATAATCTTGAAACATATTTAGAAGTTGCTGCCCAATTTGCAGCCGCAATTTGTAATGGATCTTTGATAACTTCTTCTATTTTTATAAAATTCCCGTAAGTATTAATAAAATATAAATCATCCAGTCTATCTGAGAAAATTTCTTTTAAAGCATCTGTTATAATTAATATACCTTCACGTTTGGTATAGAATGCATCTGAAAGTTCTGCAGTCATTGTAATTGCAATGGCTTCCAATTTATGATCTCTGAGGACAACGCTCTTAATATTCTCAAGTACAGCAGATAATTGATTCAAATCATTCGTCCACATAGGATAATATTTAATATAATTATTAATTACTTGCTCATTATTTATTAAACTGGCTTTAATATTCACTCCGCCTATATCAAATCCTAATATATACATATTTAATACCTAATAATGCAAATCGAATTTATTTCCTTCCGGTATTAATTCTTTTATATAAATTTTGTTCATTAAAAGCACTGCTGGACTTGGAAAACTAAATTTATATGACCAAGTAAGGACATAAGCACCTGCATTTGCTACGACTATAATATCGCCTCTTTGTATATTAGAGGGTGCAGGATAGTTTTTAGCTAATATATCAATATCAGTTGGTAAACAGCCTTTAATTGAGACTTTATTTTTATGAGGTTGATCCATTTTATCTGAAAATACAAACCTAAAATTTGATTTTGATGCTTTAGGTAATATATGATCTCCAGCATCTACCAATACCCAATTTTCATTAGAAATAGTTAAATAATCTTCAATCTTTGTCAACAAAAATCCTGTATTTCCTACAATATATCTTCCAGGCTCAAAAATAATTTCTAAATCATTGAAATTCTCGTTTAACCTTACTTTTAAATAGGTAAAATATTTCTCCAACTCTGAATGTGGAATAATTCCAGCCTCCGGAAAACCCCCACCTAAGTTTAATCTCGGAATACTATATCCGAATTCTTCAAACTTTTGCATTATATTTAATATGAATTCAAGATGCTTAATTCTTGTTGTATTTTTTAAAATTTGAGTACCTGCGTGATAATGAAGCATCTCGAATCTTAAATTCTCAGATTTAGAAAGTAGATCTAATATTTTATTAAAATTTTCATCTGTATATTCGATTCCTGAGAATCCACCAAAACCTTTACTTTTAATTCTAATTGCTATTGGCTGTATTTCATTAATATCGGCAAAATACTTGTTTACTCTTAGAAATTCATTTAAACTGGAAATTGCAATAAAATTAACTTTATTTCTAACCAGATATCTTAAAATATAATCTGGCTTATAAATTCCAGAAAAAATAATATTATTAGGAGCCCATTTTCTAGCTCTTGATAACTCACCTAACGATACTACTTCGGCTCCAAGTCCTTCTTCAGATACTATTCTACAAACATCATCTAAATAATTAGTTTTATATGAATAATAAATGCAAAATTTCTTAAAATGTTTTTTAAGCATATTCTTTAGATTACGACAATTTTCACGGATTTGGTCTTCTGAGAAAATATAGAGGGGTGTAGAATAATCTTTTAAAATTTCATCTATTTTTCTTTCACATATTAACAACTTTCCTTCTCTAATACTCAATGCGATATTATTTAAATATCTAGATTTGTTTACTCGCGATTTAACATCTTTCAATTATATTCACACCAATAAAGATATTTTTAAATTTTATTTTTGTACAAGTTTTTTATATATTCTTTCAATAGAAGTCGAAACGCTTTCCCAAGTTTGATTCTTTATTTTTTCATAACCATTCTCTCCAAATTTATCTCTTAATTCAGGATTCTTTAATAATTTAATAATTGCATTCGCAAGTATTTTTGGATTACCGAATGGCACCAAAAGTCCATCAATGTTATCTCTAATAACTTCAGGAGTTGCTCCTATATTTGCACCAATTACTGGCTTTTTACATGCAAATGCCTCTAAAAATGCTATTCCATAAGCATCGCTTCTTGATGGCATAGCATAAACATCAGCTGCAGCAAATGAATTTATTTTTATTTTAATATTATCGTAAGGAACCACGCCTATATTTATTATGTGTTGTTTTAATTCAGCATCTAATGCTTTTTTAACTAAATTAAATGCTTTTGTACTGGGTCCAATAAATAAATAAATGGCATTTGGAATTTTCTTAATTACATATTTTATTGATTGTAGTAGATGAATCGCACCTTTTTCATAATTCTTATACCCACAAAATAATATCAATGGATTCGTATCAATTTCAAATTTTGCTCTAAATTTATGAGGTTCTGCCTTTTTAAATTTTTTAATATCTACACCCATTTTTATTAGCTCTATTTTATCTTTAATTCTCTTAATTCTTATATTTTTAATTAAGTATCGGGCCTCCAATTTTGTACAAGTTAATATTCTGTCAAATCTAGCAAGAACTCTTAATAAACTCTGATCATGATAACGCGGATTGGCAAAATGGTAAAATGGAGTAGTAATTGCGGGAACTTTATTAAGCTTGCTAGCGATTAACGCAAACAAATTTATTGAAAATGGAAAACAAGAAGAATGAATAATATCAGATTGGCAATCTAATAAATACTGAAGTAGTCCTGGACAGTATGGACCATTTAATAAGATATTATAAAAATCTAATATTGGAATGTTAAGTTTGGTCAATTTTTTTAAAATATTTTTAATTAATTTATATTCAACTAAAGGAAATTTATTAATAAAATATCTATATTTAATAGGAAATCTAAAAATAGGAACGTTCCTTATCTCAGAATAATACTCGTTAATAAATTTTCCTCCTGGATTTCCAAACGCATTAAAATCCAATGCATTTGAACATAAGACCTTTATAGAGTGTCTTTTACTCAAGATTTCGGAAATTCTCTGTATATATATTTCAGAACCAGAAATAGCTGGAAAATAACGTTGCACGATATGAATTATGT
>CAZYEE010000340.1:0-4036 GCA_964646355.1 uncultured archaeon
ATGGAAACACCAGTCTTGAAATCCGTATTACCAGTGGGCTCATCTGCAAGAATTACAGCTGGTTTGTTTGCAAATGCTCTTGCTATTGCCACTCGCTGTTGTTGCCCACCACTCAGCTCATGAGGTGCATGCTCTACTCTATCCCCCATCCCTACAGCTGTTAATAACTCGATAGCCCTTATTTCAGCCTCTTTAACAGTCAAATCCCCTGCAAATAACATGGGCAACATTACATTCTCCTTTGCAGACAAAAGAGGAACAAGATTGAAGAATTGAAATATAAATCCGATCTTTTTACATCTAATATATGTCATATCACCCTCATCAAAATCTGTAATATCCACGCCATCTAAAAATACTCTCCCTGAAGTAGGATAGTCCAATGCTCCAATCATATTTAATAAAGTTGTTTTACCAGATCCCGACGGGCCCATTATTGCAGTAAATTCTTGCTTTTTAATTTCTAAATTTACATTCCTTAGGGCGTGGACCTTAATAGCACCTAAATCATATACTTTTGAAATATTTCTTAATTTAATGGCTGGTCGCATCTATACTCACCTACAAAATATAAAATAAAGATTATTTTGGGAATTTGTTTATTCACCCTATTCATATCTTAAAGCTTCAACAGGCCTTATTGAACTGGCCCTCCATGAAGGATAGAACGCTGATATTAATCCTACTCCAATCGCAAGCAGCATCCCTATTACAAATATTATAGGCTCAAATGAGTACGGCATTTCAAAACCCATAAAGTTTTGCATAATGGTCGTCATCCCAATTACCAATACCACACTGCCGATACACCCAATTATCCCGCCTATAATTGAAATAATAAATGCTTCTGTGAGAAAAATCAAAATAATGTCGAATCTTTTAGCACCGATCGCTTTAAGTATACCAATCTCACGGGTTCTTTCCAAGACGGACTGCATGGTTGTATTCATAATACCTATAGCTCCAACAAGGAGGGAGATTGCCGCCATACCTAACAATACAGCAAATATAATATTAAGAATTTCATTAGCCATTTGCAATATCTCTTCTTGAGTTATCACCTCTGCGTCTGGATATGTTTCTCTTATTGACTCTGCAACATTGGCAGAATATGAGCTGTCGTCCAACTTTAATAATACTACTTGTACTGAATCGGTCGATAACAATTCTTGCATCGTATCTAATGTTGTATATACCATACCTCCAAATCCTCCAAATCCAACTCCGATGTCAATAGAAGATACAATGCCTACTATATTGAGCTCTAAGAATACTCCCGAAATCTGGCTGGTAGCAACAAGCCGATCACCCACATTTAATTTAAGTTGATTTTTAAGTGTATTATCTATGTATGCAGGTCTTTCTATTCCTTTTTCTAATGCTTCTTTTAATGATATCCCTTCTTTCAGCTTAATTCCCATAAGGAATTCAATTTTATCTGGGGGTGTTCCTATTACCATAATAAAATTCCCTTGAACATCTACATAATCTTGGATTAGACCATAAGCATCTTCTACGTGGTCTATATTTCCTAGAATATTCACCATTTCACTAGGGACACTAGGCCTGGAACTGCTTATCTTGGACATTACCATAATCTCTGCGCCAATAAACTGGGATAGAATTCCTGAAATTGTGGTATTCATACCAATTCCAATAGACATCAATGTAATAAATAATGTGATACCAATCATAATGCCCAAGACTGTTAAAAATGAGCGGAATTTTCTGCTAGTTATCGATCTGTATGCCATTTTTAAAGAGGTTTTTATAATAACCCAAGTATTGCTCATAATTCTCGCCTATAAATTTTTAACGTTATTTTCTAACTATATTTAAATGATTTTAATAATAGCAATCCTTATTATTCTATTAGATGGATCTTTCACAGTTCTTTTTTTTTTCGAGCTGTACTTTATTCATTCATTTCTGGTAAATATTTATATTGGCAATTTTATATCGGATTTATAAAATTAATAATATATTGGAATTTAAATATATTAAGATTTAAACATATTTTTTATATTTAAATATAATTTTTTGACATGAATTAATCCTTGTCTCTTCTTATTAATAGCAGTTTTTTTGAGTGATATAATAAATTAATTGAAATTATTACTATAAATAAACGAAAAAACGACAATTTTTAGTAAATTATATAATATTTATGTA
Source organism: uncultured archaeon (assembly GCA_964646355.1). Classification (GTDB taxonomy): domain Archaea; phylum Asgardarchaeota; class Lokiarchaeia; order Helarchaeales; family HEL-GB-B; genus HEL-GB-B. Next base: position 2,173 of record CAZYEE010000340.1, read on the forward strand.
AATAATTTGAAAATTAAATCTTAAAAATATCATATTGGGATTTTTACTTCCCAAATAATATTGTATTACCGTATAATATAATTCCTCCTTGAATAATTTATTTAATTGAAAAAATTTAATATTCTAAAGTGAGAATTTATTGGATAATAAATATATTGGTAAAAAAATAGCCAAAACATTTGAAACTATTTAATAATTATCAAATTTTATATGTTTCCAATTATTTATTATTTCATGATATTTTTCTGGATTTTTACTTTTAAATTTGTTTTCTTTTCTTAACTCTATAACATTCGATTCATTTAATTCTTTCAACCTTTGTTCAATTTTGTCATAAATTTCCATATCTTTTTTGAAGGCAGTAAATTCTTCTTTAAAAAAACTTTCATCGGGGAGTTTATTTTTTTCCTTATAGTATTGCTGCATAGCGGTGCATTTTATATCGATTTCAAAAAAATACTCTGGAAACTTCAAAAATTTGACAAATAATTCTGGAGATTTTGTCCAATTTGAAAAAGGATATTTTCTACAAGCGATAAACCTTTCTTCATGTATTATACATTCATTATTTACAAAAAAGGGGCATGGTCTCTGAGTCGCCCTATAAATAATGTCCAAAATTACTTTATTTTTAAAATCTATACGAATTTTTAAAGGCGTTAAATTCAACTCTATACCTTTTTTCTGGGCTAATTTTGTGGCTTTGTCGACCTCATGCGGGTATAGACACAAGTATTTAGTTCGGCAGCATTTCCCACACATTAAGCATTTAAATGATGAAGAACTCATGACAATCCCTTTAATTAATATTGGCACATTTTTACATTGAGATTTTTGCTGAATTTGGTGGTCCTAGAATTTCTTTGGAGGCTGCAGCCACTTTTTTCTGGTTTTCTTTTGTTGTATAAACTCTTACGATATTTAAGAAGCCCTTCAATACACGAATAATTTCAGAGATCTCAGTCAGTCTTTTTCGGATCATCCTACCGTCCTTAGTCTTTTTAAAAACAGGAATTTCCATAGGCTCTAAGTTTACAGAATGAGAATATGGAACTGTAGGTAATGTTGGGACATCGATCCAGACATCTGAGGCTTGAATATTTCCGCCAGCTGCTTCTGCGATTTCCTCCTCAATCTTGGTCCTTACCGAATGTTTAGTTAGAATTGACGGGAAAATTTCATCTTTAACATGGGTGGTCCTGTCATAGGCGACTTTTAACAGTTTTCTCTTTTTTATATTCTCCATGATTTCCTTAGATGCCTTATTCTTCAATAAATAACACCACATTGTGTAATCATCCCATTTAAGATAGTCTTCGGGTTCGTCAAGGTACAAAAAATTAGAATCTTCATCCGCCAGTTTTAATGCCTCATCCAACATAATTTGCACTGCTCTTGAAGTTTTATGGAAATAAATTGACTTAAATGACTCAAATCTTGCGAGTAAGAAAGCTTCTAATGTGGACAACGCCGAGAGGTTCACTGCTAAATTTCCATTTGTATCGACTTCCATCGTGTATATCAACCTAAAAATATCTACAAACCCATATTCAGCACCAGTAAAATGAGAGTCCCTTACAATGTAATCAAGAGAATCCACATCCACGGAGCTTGCGATGATTTGGTCTAAATAGTGTTGATCAGACCTGTTTAATTTTCCTACAGCTAGTTTGGAAATGTCCTTTGGGTCAAGTCCAATGCTTTCAATTATTCCAGCAAGTTCTGAGTTAACTATTAACCAACTGGTTATATCTTCATGATTTTTATTGAATTTCTTGGCTAGCAGTCCTTCGAAAACATGGGAGAATGGGCCATGACCGACATCATGAAGTAGAGCCGCGCTTTTTATCTCTTCTATATTTTT
>CAZYEE010000341.1:0-4034 GCA_964646355.1 uncultured archaeon
CGGATGTACTAAATGGAAATGTTAAAGTCTGTATCAGACCCGAAGATATCATTCTATCAGTTATGCCTCTAAAATCTAGCATGCGTAATGTTATTAAAGGAAAAATAACGGCTATTGACAATCTTGGAACACTTTTTGAGGTTAAAATAGACATCGGAACTGAAGTAAAAGTACTAATAACCCAAAATGCTCTTCTTGACTTAAAAATTGATATCGGCTCGGAAATTTATGTTAATTTTAAAGCTACTGCTCTTAAAACAATTTACTGAATTTAATAAACTCCAATTTAGTCGGATTTAAATAAAACCAGCTTAAGAATAAAACCAGATTAAATAAACACGAATAAAAAAATAAAGTGTTTTGAAAGAGGTTTAAATGATAGATCAATCAATTTTAAGCCCAAGCTTTTTGAGAGTTTCTTTCATATCTGCTTGAAATGGAGCTGGAGTTCCTTCTAAAAATGCTTTTACCATATCTTCATTCTCCACTATTTGAGAATTTCTTGCTCTGGCGTTACCTTCTGCCATAGATCCGATCGCCATTTTAGCGACCTGTTTAAACTCATCTGGCGTAGCTTCAATAACTTTATTAAACAATTCTTCAGTTTTTGGATCCCAATCCATTCCTTTTTTCACCTTTTTCTTTTTCTTTTTCGGTTTTAATCCAAATTCTCGACCCGATATAATATCATCGAGATAATCTTTTACATAACTTGTATACGAATCTACCTGTTCTTTATTTAATCTAACTACCTTTTTTGCCCATTCTTCACAATATTTACACTCATCACACATCGCATTACAATTCTGCTTTTTGAAAAACTCGATGAACCCATCCAATTTTGTGTTATCAATATATAATTTTGCTAAATATTCTCTATCAAGCGATTCTCTAAAACCAATGTTTTTATCTTTTTTATGCGAGCCGCTTGATGAAAATGAGAAACCTTGGATGATATCTACTAAATTTCCTTCATATTTCCTATTTGAATATGCATCTACCGCTCTAACAAGCCAACTTGTGTCCATTCTCCTTCCAGCTATCTTGAATTTATCTATACCAATCTCCTCATAATGCACCAAATCTTCAGGTCTTATCCACCTGCATTTGACTACCTCGGTCGGATTTGTGTATTTTATTAAACTACAGTTTAATAAACATGTATCCAAATAATGCCCTACTTGATGATAAGTTTGTGAAGCATGACCAAGAATATTGTAGTGATATAATCTAAATGGACATTGAAATAGACAACCATCAGTTAAAAGTAGAACGATATCACAGTTATGCTTTCTTAATGCCTTTTTCATTTTTTCTAAGGTTCTAAAATCACGATTTATCATTACATCTGGAGTTATTTCACTTGCACCCATCTCTGCATAAAATTTTGCTCTATTAACCGAATTTACATGGGCTATAGTTGAAACTCTTATTTTTATCTGTGGAAATTGCTCATGCACCAACTGAATTAAGAATGGTATTGTTATTATTATATTATCAGCACCAATATCCACAATCCATTGAATATATTCTACTAATTTCCTGTAATACTCGGATTTATATTCCAAATTACTCATACATGGCGCATTTAATAAATAAGAAAACTCCATTTTGTATTGATGTACTTTACTTATGAATTCCGCAATTTCTTCATTAGATACCTCAGGTATAATATATTGAGGCCTTCCTCCACCTACTATTGTATGCGGCGCGCTTCCATATAAATCTCTTACTGGATATTTAGATAATTTTTCTATTAGTTCTAAATCCCAATTCGTAGCTACTGTTAATTGTATTTTAAACACCTCCACTTTTCAAAATAAGACCATATTATTGAAATTTGATAAATACTTTTTTCCATTGAATAAACAAAAGTATATAAAAAATTCGTATTAGAAAGTCACGACGTTAAGGATGTTAATCTATATTTGCAAATTTTGAAGCTATCTACATAGATATTATGATAATACACCTAATATTCCTCTTAAATTTATTTTATTAGACTCATATATTTTTTAATTTGTTTATAAGGGCTCTGAATTGGTGAATTTTTTATATCTTTTTACCTCTATTTTTATGAATTGAAAGTTTAGTATTTTGTAGGATATATCGTATAAATATCGGGTTCATAGTATTTTATTGAGATTAATAGAGAAATTCTTTGTATATCTGATTTCTATGTTTATCGATAGTGTTGGTCTTTCAATTCTTTTTTCATAAAGCTTATTTACAATTTGTTTCTTGCTCCATTTAAATTTTTTTTTCATAAATTTTAATATGAAAAAGATTTTATGGTTTCAGAAAAAGATATATTATAAATTATTTATATTAATGTAAAAATATCAATATTTTTTGTAATATCATAAATCAATAATCGGTATTTTCAATATAGATAAAATATATTCCTCAAAACTATTAATTTATATTAAATAAGAGCCGTTCATAAAATAATTTAATCAGTATTCAAACATTAATAAATAAAAATATGATTTATAGTATTTTAAAGAGCTGAATTGATATGTTTGAAGAGATCAAGGAAAATATCTACTTTATCGAAGGACTTCAGAATGCAAAATATCCATATTCAAACTCAATTCTCATAAATGGAGAAACTGAGAATATGTTAATCGACTGCGGTTTCGGCTCTAAAATAATAAGAAAATTAAGAAAAATGTATAAAATAGATAAGATTCTTATTTCTCATTGTCATGAGGATCACACAAAAGACCTTAGATATTTAAAAAATTCAAAAATTTATATCCATCCCTATGATAGACCTGGAGTTGAATCTACACAATATTTACGGAAAATTTACGGCATTGTGGATGAAAAATATGATGAAATGTTTAATATGTTTATGAATTCAATTGGATTCAAAGAAATGAAAATATATCAGACTTTTGAAGACCATGATATATTTGATTTAGGAAATTGCAAAATAGAAATTATACATACACCAGGACATTCTGCTGGGCACTGCTGTTTTTTTGTTCATCCGGATATTTTATTTTTATCAGATATAGATCTGGCTTCTTTTGGACCTTGGTATGGAGCAATAGACTGTAATATCCAAGATTTTATTGATTCAATTAAAAAAATTATGCAAATGAATACAAAAATAGTAGTATCTTCTCATAAAGGCATTTTTAAATCTAATATAAAAGAACGTCTTCAGATATATTTAGATAAAATTTATGAGAGAGATCGTATAATTATAGATAATTTGGGAAATGGAATGACTATTGATGATCTAGCAAGAAAAGCATTGATCTATGGAAAATTTCCTGAACCCAAAGAATTATTTTATATTGCCGAAAAAATTATGCTCAAAAAACATCTTGATAATTTGGTTAGTAATAAAAAAATATATGAAAAAAATGGACGTTATTTCGTTTAAAAATTAATTGATTTTAGATTTATTGGCTACTCTCTCTTAACTTTCTTTTGAAAACTTTACCTACAGTTGTCAGGGGTAATTCTTTTTTAAATTCCCAGATTCTTGGTTTTTCATATTTGGATAGATTCTCCTCTGCATATTTTTTAATATCTTCTTTTATCTCTTCAGTCGGCTCAATTCCCTGTTTTAATTGAACTACTGCTTTAACAATCTCGCTACCAGGTCGATCTGGATCTTTTAATCCAATTATTGCAACCAATTCAATAGCCGGATGCTTTATTAATATATCTTCAACATGTACGCTATATACTTTATATCCACTTACAATTATCATATCCTTCGTCCTATCTACTATCGTAATATATCCATCTTCGTCCATTACACCGACATCTCCTGTATGTAGCCATCCATCTATGATTGTTTTTTTATTTGCTTCTGGTTTATTATAATATCCTGGAGTAACTTGGGGCCCTTTACAAATTATCTCACCTGCTTCTCCAAGAGGTACATCTTTCCCTGTTTCGATATCTACAATTCTAACAACCGTATCTTGAATCGGAAGCCCAACTGTACCTATTTTTTTCTTTCCTTTATATGGATTCATCGTTAGAATAGGAGAAGTTTCAGTCATTCCATA
>CAZYEE010000342.1:0-4023 GCA_964646355.1 uncultured archaeon
CATGATATCCCGCAGGCATTTGTTTATCAAGCAATATGGCTACTCGCTGCCCCAGTATATTGAATAATTCTATCCGCACCCGCGAGGGATTCGGCAATCCAAAACGAATATGGGTTTCTGGATTAAAGGGGTTAGGATAATTTTGAAACAGAACATAATACCCAGGGATCTCCTCTATTGGCTTATCATCTATACCTGTAATTGGTGTTACAGAAACATTAATAGTATCACTTGCTGTTGCATTTGAATCATCAAATACCGTGATAAAAAATCTTGACTCTCCAAAATACTCAGCTTCAGCAAATAAACGAAGCATCCCTGTTTTTACATTATAATTCCATTTTAATGAGTCATTTTCAGATGAAAAATTATAATGAAGGAGCGAATCTACAGTTTCAACGTCAGATACATAATCCCAAAGCATTAGTGTATACGAAGAGTCAGTCTGGAATGAAATACTATCAGGTAGATTTTTAATTTCTGGCAGATCGTTCACCGACTTTACTTCTACATATAGAGCGGCAGTATCTGCCAACAGACTATCAGTAACGATAAACCGAAGTGTATCTTTTCCGAACCAGTTCGGCGGTGAAATAAATAAATAATTAGTATCCTGAATTATAGCTATTACTTGTTTATTATAAATTATATCAAAGCACAGTGTAGTGTCAGAATTATCTGGGTCATCAACATAGTTGTACCAAAATTCAGTAACTACTCTAAGGGTATCATCTTCATGCCATGATAATACCGGTAGATTGTAAATAACTGGTGGGTCATTAACAGCATTAACCATTACAAATACATTCGCAGTATCCAAACCCCCATTACCATCTGAAACTACATAACTGAACCCGTCAGAACCACTGTAGTTTGACTCTGGAGTATAAACTATTACATTTCCTGAATTAACCTCTACACTACCATGCTCACCCTGTGTAACTGATGATATAACCAGATGATCATTCTCTATATCACTGTCGTTTGAAAGTACCTCAATTGTCACCGGACTGTCTTCAACTGTAATGACACTGTCATCAATAGCTACAGGCGGATCATTAACAGCAATAACTGTAACTACAAAAGTATCCCTCGCCACTGTCCCATTTACTTGATCATCAGCAGTCACTATAATGGTCTCAACACCGAAATAGTTCGCCACTGAACCCAATACCAATAAATTCCCACTCAACTCTAATTCTACATGGTTCCCTGAAGATGTAACACTGTATACTAAAGGGTCTCCATCTATATCAAAAAATACCGTGTCCAGATCAGCAACTGTAAAGGATGAAAAATCCTCATATACCGATATATCTGCCAGCGGTCGCTTTACCACCGGCGGATCATTGGTAGCTTTAACCATTACAAATACATTCGCAGTATCCAAACCCCCATTACCATCTGAAACTACATAACTGAACCCGTCAGAACCACTGTAGTTTGACTCTGGAGTATAAACTATTACATTTCCTGAATTAACCTCTACACTACCATGCTCACCCTGTGTAACTGATGATATAACCAGATGATCATTCTCTATATCACTGTCGTTTGAAAGTACCTCAATTGTCACCGGACTGTCTTCAACTGTAATGACACTGTCATCAATAGCTACAGGCGGATCATTAACAGCAATAACTGTAACTACAAAAGTATCCCTCGCCACTGTCCCATTTACTTGATCATCAGCAGTCACTATAATGGTCTCAACACCGAAATAGTTCGCCACTGAACCCAATACCAATAAATTCCCACTCAACTCTAATTCTACATGGTTCCCTGAAGATGTAACACTGTATACTAAAGGGTCTCCATCTATATCAAAAAATACCGTGTCCAGATCAGCAACTGTAAAGGATGAAAAATCCTCATATACCGATATATCTGCCAGCGGTCGCTTTACCACCGGCGGATCATTGGTAGCTTTAACAGTTATAATTAAAAAAGTTGAATCTGCGTACTTTCCATCTGATACAATTACATTAACTGTATCCTTGCCAAACCAATTTGGTAGTGCTGAAAACACCAAAAATCCATCATTTATTGCAATATTTACATTATCCAGATCATGAAAACTCCAACTTAAAACACTATCTGGGTCATCGGGATCAGTAACATAAGGATACCAATTTGCGATAGGTATATTTAGATTACTGTCTTCCTCAAAGGATACTTCTGGCAAGGGAGATAGAATGGGAGAGGGATTAAATACTCTCAGTTGTCCACTTTTTGCAGATTTTAAAATGTTTTCTGAACTGGCATTAGATAATATTACATTGGACAGTGCTAATAGAAAATTCCCTGTTATATGCCCAATAGCAATATCCAATTCAGCAACATGGCCTGAATTTCCATAGAACCGCGACTGGCTCATGGAGTAAGCAATCACACGAAGGGTATTATTATTAATTAAATTGGCATTAATTATATGATCTTGCTTCCTGGTAGTTAACCGAACACTGTTTTCAATATAACTGAAACTATCTGGAAGTGTTAAATCAAACTGAAAAGCTACAAAGGGCTCATGATTTTCCACATCTATCTTTATAGTAATTGTATCATCCCATGCAGAAGTAGTATCCCGAATAAAAAGGTAATTAGGGGCAAAAGAAGTCGCAGATACATTCACATAAGAATAGTATTCATCTGGATCATTACTGCGAATCGTAAAATAACCGGCGTAGTCTCCTTTCTGTGAATTGTGAAACTTTAACTTAAAGTCATGATGACCTCCTGGGGGAACTTTTTTAGGCAGTGGAGTCTCATTCCAAAAACAAGGTTGTGATGATGTTATATTTTGAACAATAAGCGTATCATTTCCGTAATTGGAAATAGTATAGTTCACTTCTGCTGTGTCTAAAACTGAGACTTCTTCAAAATGGATACTTGAACTACCTGATATATCAGGAGATTTAATATTTATCAACCCGGGATAGTAATCGGAAATTATATTATTTGCTTCGGAATCAGATATAATAACGTTTTCCAGGCCAACATTGTAGTTTCCCCCTGTTCCTTCTAACATGAAACCAATAGAAACTACATTTCCATCTGAACCATTGAAAGGATTATTGCCAGGCGAATAAGCAATCACTCTCAGTTTATTATCTCCAATTACATTTGCACTAACTACATGGTCTAATTTGCGATCGCTAAGTTTAATTGAATCGGGCAAATAAGTAAGCACCGATGGTAAAACCAGATCAAATTGAAATCCAACAAAAGGTTCCATATTATTAATAGAAAAATTTATCCAGATAGGATGACCAGAACGACCTGATGCATTCTTCATATGAAGCTCATTTACGGCAAACGCTATAGCGTTTAAATCGATGGTGGTTTGGGGTTCATCAGGGTCATTGGAATAAATAGTTAGTTTTTCAGAATATGTACCTTTAGCTTGAGGTTGAAATCGAACATTTATGGTGCGATATCCACCAGGTGCAACGCTAAACGAGGTATCTCCTAAAATTTTGAAAGCATCATTATCTATAACAATTTTCGAAATATATAAATCTTGATTCCCAATATTACTAATCTCTAACATGCGATCTGTATAGGATTGAAGAGGTGTCTCGCCAAAATTCAATTCTGAGGGCGAAACCTTAATATCTGGTGCCATAATCACTATACAGCCATTGGAAAATCCTGTAAGGATGTTTGTTGAGTTGATATCACTTATGATTGGATTTAAAAGGGTTATAGGGTAGCTTCCTGGTTTAGAATCTAACACAACCTGAAAATTGAGTACACCTCCCGTATCACCCTGAAAAAACGATTGAGACAATGAATAGGAAATCACTCTTAAAATATTTCCATCTAAAAAGCTAGAAAAAAGAGCGTGGCCATTAGCACGGCTGGTAAGTTGCACAGAGTTGGGAATGAATTGAACCTGATCCGGCAATTGAATATCAGTTTGAAAGGCAACGAAATCATCGCTGTTGTTAATTACTAATACAACTGTAATTGTGTCTCCGGGTTGACCGGAAACATTCTGAATTATCATTTCATTTTGTGCCA
>CAZYEE010000343.1:0-4023 GCA_964646355.1 uncultured archaeon
ATTTCAGTTTTTATTCTTGACATTCAGTTTCTATTCTTAGCATTTCTATTTTTAAATTGATTTTCTGGTTTTAACGGATTAATTTTTATTTTTATTAGATTTTTAGGGATAGAATTTTAATAAATCTGGGCACTTTTTTGCAGTATTCTAGATATTGGTCGCCATATTTTTCTTTAAGCCAGGGTTCTTCGGTGAAGGGCATTAATATAAAGCAAAAAGCAAGGAAGGTTATAGTTATTAAAGCGAAAAGAGAATCAGTGATCAATGCATAACCGATAAATAATGAGATATCGCCCATATATTGGTGGTTTCTGGTGTATTTATAAGGAACGTTGGTAATGAGCCTACCTTCAAGGCCCAGAGTGGTATTGAGGCTAAGGGTTCTGAAAGCCCATAGAAATAGGGTTCCACTTGAGGCGATAAGGATGCCACCGATGATGTATCTGGAAAAGTGGAGTTAAATGAAAGATTCCCAGTCCAATAGTCCGATTATGAGAATACCGACCATGATAATGGTAGTTAAAATCCAGGTGAGATAAAATTGCCAAGAATGTTTATTTGGGGTTGCCAGATCCAGTTTTTTGGGAAAATCAAGGAGTAAATTAGTCCGGCACAGATAATGGATTCAGAAATTAGGATAATGATAAATAGGATTCAGGATATACTAATCATGTTGGTAGGACCATTTTATTATTATTTTAGAATTCAAATTGGGCTATAATTAGAGAGATGAAGGTAAAATATAAGTAAATAATTAGGTTATTCAATATTTAATTGAGGAAATTCTTTATAATTCATCATTAATCGCGTGAGTATTTTTAAGATTAGAGCAGTTATTGCTTATTAGTTATTGTTTATTTTTTAGGGAGTATTGTGAATGAGAAATGTGGTTTAAGGGAATCAATCATATTTACTGGGTCTTGTCCGTATTTCCAGGCGTAGAAGTCGATTGAGATATTTTGGTGGGTAATATCCATGATTACAAAGCCTGCTTTTTCGTAGCTGGAGAGATTTTCAATCAATTTCAATTCAACTGGTGGTGTTGCTTTGATGCCACGTAGTCCACCTGAAGGAAAGCCGCCGCCATCTACTCCTAGGGAGCCAGTCATGATGGTTGGAAGCGGGGTATTTGAGAAATCAAGGGTTCCACTTTTTAGTATCATTCCGGCTGCTTGAGCATGGATATCGCCGCAAACGATTAAAGGAGTGGTGTTTTTTACTTGAAGGCATGCGTTTAAAATTCTATTGTGTTGATTAAACCAACCTGGTTGCCACATATATTTTGGAGTGGTATTTGTTAATATTGCTTGATTATTTACTTTAATTTTTACATCGGGGTACCAGGATAGCCATTTTCCGGCGCACCAGCCGAAGCTGATAGGTGAGAATAGAATAGAGTAGGTAGAGTTTTCAGAGGTTATTCGATCAATGAGCCATTGTTCTGCTTTTTGTGGTATAAAGGTAGCATTTTCTCCGGTTAGAGTTATAAATCTTCTGACATCAAAAAATAGACCTTCTAACAGATTACCATATCTAAGAGTGCCGAAGCATTCCGAGACATTTTCGGGTCTATCAGAAGCGCCGGTAGCAGGTAAATCTAAAGGTCTGTTGGGGTCGGGCAGAAATTCAGGAAGATACAGCTTCTGAGAGGCTCTTGCCAACTCAAGCATAAAAGAATCAGGCGGAAAGGTAATGCATGCGGGTACGTAAGGGTTTATCCAAGCCAATAATAGTTGTAGGTTAAAAGAATCTGATTCAATGGCGTCATCATTAGCAAAATAGTCGTGATCATCTAATATAAAATAAGTAGGAATTGAGCGGCATGCAGTTCCAAACAGATATGCGATTTGGGGCCCTACGGCTTTTTTTAGAACTTCCTCATTATCAGTGCCAAGAACTGGGTTACTATCGTCAAATTTTCCAGAATATGTGATTGCTCTTCTTGAGTCGCCCATCAATTTAGAGGAAATACCATATCTTATATCGTAATATATTTGGTCTCCAGTCCCGATCATGATATCTGGTTTAAAAGATAAAGCTTTATTTAGAAGTTTCTGGCGGATTGAAAGAGGTATCTGACCGCTGCCGTACCAGGTTCTACATGCGTCGTGTCCCCCGGAACCCGTGAATACCAATAATCGAACCCTTCTGGGCTCTGAATAAGGTGGTGGAAATGTTTTAATAGTCCAGGAGTCGCACAGCGGGTTTCCTGAAGAATCTTCTAATTCTAATGAATATGTGCTATTAGGATTCAAGTGAGTGGCATCAAAATACCAGAAATAACCTTTTGTATCAGTCTGGACACCGGGAAAATAAGTCCCATTTGCTTTTAATTTAGGGTTATTGATCGGTTCGGAAAAGGATACTTTTAATAGGATTCGATTATCGCTTACGGCGGGTAGAATATGGACAACTTTTCCCGAGTTCCATTGATCAGAGTCGGGATGGTTTGGGCTCATCTCGACGGGAATATATGGTATATAGAAATAAAAAATCACCAGACCTACAGCGATTCCAAGTGCGATTAGTTGCAAGATTCGTCTCCATTTTTTAGAAAACAGGAAGGATTCTATTAATAGGATAATAGCGGAGTATTCTAATAATAGAACAATAAGAAGCGGTGATAATATAAACTCTAGAACAGAAACTATATCAATAGTGCCAGTATTAGCAATGATAACGACCAGAATAATAGGACCAAATGCTATTAAAATACCCACTATAATTTTTGTCCTCTTTTTCATTTTAAATATCTCAGTTATTTTATATTAAATGTTTAAATTGTTAGACCGTTCATTATTCTGAATTTTATACATTTTAAAAAAATTTAAACGCTAATTTTATTCTAAATCTCTATTTCTATTATTATTAAAAATTTTTATGTCCTCCATATTAAAATTAAGATTCTTAAGATTTTATAAATTTAGAATTAGCCAAAAGATTGGGTGCTGTAATACTTTTTAATAGAAAAATTCATATCAAATCAAAAAATAAGTGAATTTTATTAGTTAGATATTTATTTTAAAAAAATAAAGGGAGTTGGATTTATGTTTTTGGTTCTGAATGGGTTTAATTAATTTTGAATAAGTTCTTACGATAAAGTAAGTTTAAAACTTACTCAGAGAAAATTTTTAGTCTTTTGTTTTTAAATTGAAATCCAATTATTTTTACAATAATTATAAGTAAGATAGTCGATGCGAAAACGAGTTGTAAATTAAATCCGGGAATTGTGGTCGTGGTCGTGGTTGTTATTGGTTTACTCAATTTGGCAAGAATTCCGTCGTATTCCCCGGTTCCAAAGCTAGTAGTTTTACCTGCTATATAGATATCCCCATTTATATAAACAATTTCATTCCCAGAATCTTTTCCATTCCAGCCCCAATATGTATGCCATGGCTGATTTCCAGATGTGTCCCATATCATAAACAAAAAGTCGGATGAACCAGCACCGTAACTATATGTAGATCCTGCTACATAAATTAAATCATCAATTATACACATGTCAAATCCATAATCACCTGTTATATCTCCCCAGGTCCTATTCCATAGAAAATTACCAGCTGAATTAAACTTCGTCAGATAAATATCAAAACTTCCCAGTGTGAAGCTAGTTGTCGAGCCAAGAATATAGCCATAATTATCCTTATCAAATTTTAAATCATATACATATTCAATATAAGAGCCGCCCCAGGTGGTATTCCAAATTAAATAGCCATCGGTATCATATTTTAACAATAATGCGTCAATATTACCTGCTCCGATACTGTCGGTCTGAGCTAGAACATACACACTATTTCCTACTATTTTAATAAAATGGCTAATATCATTTCCAGCCATATCCCAAGTTTTTTCCCATAATAGCGATCCAGTATTAGTCATTTTCCGAACGAAAATCATATTATTCGAGCCACCCGAATCATATCCAGTAGCATAAATGTTGCCATTATCATCTATATCCATTGACGTTACATATTGGCTATTAGCCCCACCCCAAGTAATGTTCATTAGATTTTGTCCATTAGT
>CAZYEE010000344.1:0-4018 GCA_964646355.1 uncultured archaeon
CTTCCTAAATGATTTAACAAAATACTTTGTCCCTTTATATATATTTAACCTTTCATAGAATTTGGCGAAATGAAGACAATAATTACCTTCAAAACCGCCAATAACCATATCAACTAGATTAAAATATTTTATGAACGCACCATATGAAATCCTAGTCTGGACGCAAGTGTCCATATAATAGTTAGAATTTGCTGCCAGATCTATCAAACCAGAAAACACTCTTGAATAACCTGATTGATCAAAATTTCTAAAAAATAAGTCCATAATAGAATTGGAATTTTTCAGATAATATTCAATAATATTGTTTAGGAGCCCAAATTTATTTATTAGATTTAAAACTGGGACATATTTTTCATATTCAAACTCAATTAAACGAGGTAGGAAGATTGGTAATGTGTTATTGAATGAGTAAATCATATCTAATGGAGGTAAAAATGATCCAATAATTTTTTTTCCAGATCTTTTTAATGCTTGTATTTCTTTATTTCCTAAAAGATATTTAATACCCAAATCTAATATACTCTGTAATGTAAAATCACTAACCAAATTATTTATATAATGGGCCTTCATTTTATCATCTCCATGAATGCCTCGATCCTTGTTTTTATTTGACCAATATTAGTTTTAGTAAAATCCCTCTCTAACTCTAATATTGGAATATCATGTTTGTTAATCATATTTTTGAATTCAAATTTTAATCCAGAATATGAATCACAATATTTTAGAATGTGATAAATAAAACCTTTTGCTCTACATTTCCGAAATAGATTAAGAATATGTTTTGCTCTCGGATCAGGAATCATTCTACCACATAGATTGTTTAATAAATATTTATTTGCTAAATTTTTAATGGGATCGCCGGATATCTCTGCATTTGACCAAAAATAATCATATCCGGACCAGAGATCATCCCCAACAATCAATCCTCCACAATCATTTTCGATAATCTCATATAAATTATCACCTAAACATATTCCTGTTCCAGTTAGAAATACTCTACTTGAATTAGTAATTGGTGGGCTATTGGCTAATTCGTTAATAATATTTCTTAATTGTGGTATCATTATTTCGGGGCCCAACAAAATAGATTTATGTACTAAATAAAATAATTCAGTTCCAGATATTTTAGAAGGGTCACAACTTCGGTATTCGTTTATCTTGAATAACAACAATCTCATTGAATTGAATAGCTTAATCGAATTAATAATCACATTATCACTAATCTTTTCACCCTTAATTTTTTCTAATTTACTTCTTAAACTTCTAATTTCATTTGTATAAAATTCTAAGGCTGATGCTGATTGAGTATGTGGATTTAAAAATTCAATTACGGGGATGTCAAAATAACTTGCATAATTTCCGATATTTTGAGCCCCATTACAAAAAGTACTAATTATTAGGTAATCAATAAATGAATATAACTTATGCTTTTTGACAAGAAAGCCTATAGTAGCTCTACCAAAAGGGCAGGTCGTAGGAGATAAGTATTCATCACCGATTTCCTGCTCCTCAAGCCCTCCTAATGTCATATGAAGTGGAAACATCCCAGCTGCCCATACCAATTCGTCCGGAAATAAACCATGTTGAGGAATTCCAATAATAAGCCTGCCTTCATCTCGGATCTGTTTCAAATAATCTACAGCTTCATCTATAATATGCTGATTTGAATATTCTTGAATCAAAATAAAAATGACCTCCAAGAGATCCTTATATTATCTTTTAAAAGTTTAATCATATAAATCTGATTATTTCAAGATATTCTCATAGTATGTTGAAGTTTTTTATTCATTTTTAAATTATTCACTTAGTATAATAAGAATTCGGTATCATCAAGCAGCAATTTAGTATCCGGAATTACAAAATCTATATGAATATCTGCTTCAACAGTCCCTCCAAATGTATGATTGTCTCCAATAGCGAGATGGCATGTTCCTTTTATTTTCTCGGCCTCAAGTAGATTTAATGGATTTTTTGCATTTGGGTTGGTGCCAATTCCTATTTCTGCTATGTTTCTTCTGGATAGTCTCACATTTTCATCAATATTCTTATCAAATAAAAGAGTCCTGAACTTTTGTCCTACTTTTTCACCATTTTGTATTTCCTGAACCAGTCCGTCCTTAATTATAAGGATCATGTCAGAATCTAAATCTTTAAACCAGCCTTTTGACACGATTAATTTCCCATTTGTGGTACCTTTTATAGGAGGAAAATATACTTCACCCGCTGGAAGGTTGGAAAAATCACCTGGATTCTTAATAATACCAGTATCAGTTCTAATATTATTTTTAGGAATTTTAAATTGAATTATTGTTCCATTTGGAGATATGATCTTCCCATTTGAAGCGTTGCGTATGTGTTCTGCTAGTTTATTGGTAAAACTTATCATTGATTCATGATCTATTTGCATCGCACCATTCTTATCAAACATATCCGGGGTAATTCCTGGGCAACTTGCACCTCTCGCACCATGAACATCAGTAGCATTCAGCCTTGCAGAAGTATGTGTGAGTGAATATGTAGTAATTGCTATAAATATATCATATTTAGACATAAGATCAGCAACTTCTTTTGGTACCTCTGATCCAGATTGTCCAGTAGCCGGATATAACTTAAGAAATATTTTATAATTTAGTTCCGAACCTATTGTATAGATATATCTCGCTAAAAATACTCTTTCTATCATATTATTGATAGATTCTCGTGATAAATTCAATAACTCTCTTTCAGTTGGGAAGTCTGCTAATATAAGGATTGATTCTCCTGGTTTAACCTCAAAATTCTTTTCAAACATCTGTATAATTCCATATTTAATTGATTCATTAAACATCCAGCTTCTACGCTCCGTATCATGAAAAAATCTAAAGTTTTTATATTTATTTATATTTAAATTCTCTATTTAATTCTTTTTAATGTTTTAATATTAATATCCTCATTATTTAGTGTTGTATTATCCATTCTTTTAACTTTAGCCATCCATTTTGCTCAACCATAGCAGGATCAGAATATAAGCTATGATATGCTCCTTTTAGTTCAATAAATTGTTTGTCTTTTGACTTAAGTTTCTGATAAAACTCTTTAACACCATTGATAGAAACAAGTTTATCTTCAGTCCCTTGGATAATAAGAACTGGTATTTCAATGGTTTCTGCATTATTATATGCTTTTACAATCCATGATCTTAACTGTAATAAGTATCTTAATGATACTTTTTTGATTCTATATTCATCATTTTCATCATATTCTATTCTTAAAGGATTTCTTGTGCCTAAATTTGCTCCCTTTTTATGAACACTGATTACAGTAGCTCCTTTATTAAATAGATATATAATTCCATATAAAGGAAGCTTTAAAATATCTAAAAGACTAAAATTCATGTTCAATTTTACTGCTGGAGCCACTAAAATCATTCCATTTATTGTATTTGCATAATTTACCGCATAATTCACGGAAATACATCCACCCATACTAATTCCCATTAAATATATCGGAATACCTTGCCAGTTACTCCTTACCCAGGTTATAAATTCATATAATTGGTTAATTAATTCTTCAAAACTTTTTAAATCTCCTTTTTTTCCAGTTGAACGTCCATGATGTTTCAAATCAACAGCAATTACTGTTATATTTTTATCAATCATTTGATCCGCTACTTGAACATAATATTCAGAATGTGCCGCCATTCCGTGAATCCCTATCAAAATTTTCTTAGTTTCGAGACTCTTCCAAATTCTATAGAAAAGCTTATCACCATTATTACATTTAAAAAAATAACCGACCCCATTACTTGCAATAGGATTAACTCTCATTTTATTTAAAATTGGATGTATTTCAAATTTTATACCTTGATTAGTATTATTCTCTACCATTATCTTATCATCCACATTCTCTTCATCTATAGTTATAATAAATCATTCATTTATTCTCTATACAATTTCTTATTTTTGGTATTCTTTAGTACTTTTTAATAAAAATTATTCATTTTGAAAATCACTCTGAAGAGAATAAACAATTATTCATT
>CAZYEE010000345.1:0-3987 GCA_964646355.1 uncultured archaeon
TTAAATTCATCAAGAGAAAAAAACAAATAACATTATCAAAATTTTTGAAATCTGTTCAAAATGATTATCAATATACTTTATTTAGTCCAGGAAAAGATTCCGAATTAAATTATTATGAGGATCTAGATCCTTATTTGGTACATTCGTGAATTTAACAAATTCAAAAAAGTAAACGATTAGATCATCGATCATCTATGATACACAAATAATTCGAGAAAGTATCAATAAGATAATTATAAATTCATTATTTTATTATTTTTTATGGGTTAATTTATTAATCCATGGATTGATTTCAATCCAATCAAATTTTAGAATTTTCAAATTTTTTATTCCCCAGTTTTTTATTTTTCTTTCTAATGAATTTTTGATTTCAGTAGAATATGCAATAATAATATTGTTAAAATCAGGTCTAATTTTATTATTTTTGGAAATTATTTCTCTAATATTTACTGAATCATTATCTTCGTAAATTAAAATGATTAAAATTTGGTGTTTTGGTAGGATAATATCAGCATAAAGTTCATTGATAGTGGATTTGGGATTATTTTGAATTTGAAATGATATATTATTTTCAGAAAATATTTTTCCAATTATATTTCGCATTACAAATTTACCTTTTATGGTATCCCTCCATCCAAAATATGAATATACAGTCCCTACTGGATCATCAATATCATGAACCTGCACTTCCTTAATATATTTCCGAATAGGTTTAATTCTATCATATAATGAAAATCGATCGCAGTCAAGTATATTACAGATTTCTAAATCATTAGGAAATTCAGATTCAAATCTTTCTAATAATTCTACAGGAAATTGACCTTTAAAATTTAGCAATATTTCTTGAATTAATTTATTATGGTCTATTTTCTCTTTTGGTTTAATATTCTTATTAGTCTTATAATTACTCTTTTTATTTTTTGTTGTATTAATACTTTTAAGTTCATTACTAGCTATTTTTATAATGTTATTATTCTGTAATTCAAAATCTGTTCTTGGATTATTATTTTTCTCAATATTTTCGACTGGTAGGTCTTTATTTTTTAGAAAATAATGTAAATGCTCCCAATCCTTTTTATTATACGAAAAAACATATACAGAATTAATATTCCAATCCTTTAACCATTTAGTTATTTTATCTTTCCACTGTATAAATGGAATTATTATAATCAATTCATAACTGTTATTATTAATTGCGTTTGTTAATGTATCAGAAATAAATTTGGCAAATTTGTTTTTCTCTAATGTATTATATTCTTGTACATATAATTTAACGAAAATATTTTCAGCATACCAAATATAATCAAATAATTTTTCTCCCGAATAGCCAAATGTTCCATAAGATACTAAATCCTTCTCAATTTTTAGTTTAATTTCGTTTTCAATATATTTTATTTTACCATTCAAGGTATATAATTTTTGAACTTTTCCTGAATGAAAGACTGGAGCTATAAAACTATTAAGTTTACCAGTTCTTATCATTTTTAGTAAAATTTTTTCTATATCTTCCACTTCAAAACCTATAAGATCTGAAATCTGGTATTTATTTTTAGGAGACTCTTTTACTAAGGTTAAGATTTTATTTTCAAGATCATTATTTGAATGCTCAATTTTTTGATTTATAAGAGGAATCGTATTAATTTGAGCATCAGCAGAAGCATCATCTAAATTTATTGAGGCTTTTTCACTAGATTCTAGAAATTCTAAGTCAGATTTCTGAAGATCTTCATAAATCAAAGGAAAATTTTTTCTATTATTTTCATAAATTTCCCTGTTTGAGCATTTTCTAAAATATGCATCTTCTGTCTTAATTCTGAATGGATATTGAAAGCTTGGTAATGTTATAATAGCTTCTCTTTTTGGCATGACACGTAAATATTCTTCTTGTTCTTGGTTTAGGTTCTGATAATTAGCGATTTTTTTAGAATCATAAGTGCTCTTAAAGCTCACCTTAATTCCTGAATTACTAATTATATCCGGGCTAATTTCAGGTCTTGTGGCAATAGTGATCATTCCTTCACCGACTCCCCTTAAAAGCAATGGAATATCTTCGCCCATACTTGTTTCTGGAACTTCTCTTAGTATAGCTGGGACTAAAAGTTGTGAATCTTCAATTATTACTAAATGTTTTAATTCATTAGTAATACCACGCTGTAATGCTTTATCGATAATATACTTTAAAATAAGATTCATTAAAAACCTGACATCTTCTTTGGTCCCTCCATTACTAAGCAAATAATTAAAATCAAAAATCACCTTACAGTCCATTATATCTTCAAAATTTATGTTAGTTTTCTTTACATCAAAAATATTCTTAAGAATTCCTCGCCTGAATCTATCAAATCGATTTATAATTGCATTTATAGTCATAGTTAAAGAAGGATTTCTGGATCTATTTTCTTGTAAATATTCGTCCAAGCATTCAAAAAATCGGTTTAGAGATCGATTATTAGTATCTTCCATTACCATTTCAATAACTTCTCGACAAACCCTTTCCATCTGGACTGATAATTCTGGTTTGCCACTAAAATCAGATTTAAATAATTCAATAAAGAGTGATAGTAATTTTCTACCGTGTTCACTAACGTTAGAATTTTCGGGATCGAACATATTAATTTGAAATGGAGCCTCTTTTGTTCCAGGTCGCAAGACAAGTATTTTATTCGGGATTTCTTTTATTAATGAAACATAATCCCCTTTCCAATCGAGAACAATCCAATTAATATTTGAATAAAATTTGGCTAATTTTTTTAGAATATTCATAACAAAAGTAGTCTTACCCATTCCTATTAGTCCGGTAACAAACATATTAAGTCTTAGATCCTCAATATCGATACCGACTTTAAACAATTCTTTATTATTCTGAAATAGAATTGTTCCGATGGTAATTTTTTCGTTCACAGCATCTTCAGTTGGAATTTCAAACAATGGAATATTGGATCTCTCAATAGATGGGAAGGACTCCTCTGGCAGATGAAAATAAGCAGCTAGCTGTTCACTGGTCATTACAACTCGATTCTTCAATCCTTGCCGGTTTATTATTAATGATAAAATGAATGGTATTTTGTTCTTATTTACAATCTCAGTTTTAATAGAGTTCTCATTCCCACTAAATACAGTGTCTAATATCGCCATAACTTTTTTTGTTTCATTTGCAAGATTTCTTTCATTTAATGCTCGTAAAATTAGGTAAGCCGAAACATTCCATATACCCGTTATCTCAGAATGTCTTGTGTCCAAAAGATTCTGTCTAACGTTATTAGATTTTTCTTGGGCCCTATATTTCCAATTAGGCATATTAAAATCTTGGAATTTTGAATCTTTGTTTTTAAATTTGTAAATTTCCACTGGATCGGCATGGATAATAAAGGAACAGCTATATATATTGCTTCCAAGCAAACTTGAAATGAGGCTATCTATTTGAGTCCTTTTTAAAAACGCCTTAACTTGTGGTTTTTCATTGATTTCAATTATCTTTAGAAATAAATTTTTCTCAACTTGGCTTATCATGACAGTTCCTTCTTTTAAATATTTTAGTTTATAATTTCCAATCCCTCCAATTATTTCACTCCATGCCTTATGCAATCTATTTCCTTTTAATAATTCAAAAGTTAAGCCAGGAAAGGACGTCTGATAAATTTCCGACACGATATTCGCTAGATTTTTTAATTCATCCATTAATTCATCTTTATTCTTTTTTTCAATCGTAAGTATGAGTCTAAATCTTACTCTATTTTTATGTACTGAAATTTCATACGAAACATTTGGAATATAATTCATCAATACAGTTAAATGATAATGAAAATAGACTTGTTTATCTCCAAAAGTAATTCTTTCGATATTCTTTTTTTGAATTCTATTTTCTCGAGTTGATATTTTTTTAGGGATATTTTTAACCTCCAGGATACAAATCCCGCGCATTTTTTTGTTTTTACTATGGAAAATGATAGAAAAATTATCAATCTCAAAATTATATAATCGATATTT
>CAZYEE010000346.1:0-3953 GCA_964646355.1 uncultured archaeon
TTTCTTTCCATTTAATCCTGTCCTAAACTCCATAAATGGTGGTAAAGCACTGGGTAGGTCCAGCATCTTCTGAATTTTTTTTGGAATAGCTAAATCTGCTGGTAACATCTGGTTATCGATTTTTCCCTTATATTTTTCATTCAGTTCTTTGAATTTGTTTGTAAGTATCTCCTCTTGTATTTTTAAATGCTTTTTATTCTGGGCATGTAATATAAATCCTGATAACATTTTTGGCTCATCTTCTCTAATTTCCCGCAATGGATATTTTGATCCAGATAGCATCAATATGCATTCCCATGAAAATGAGAATTCACCCATAACAATACCTGAATCGGCAAAAAACTTCAACCCCTCTTCAGCAGCCTCAATACTGTTCCATACCGCACCATACAACCTATTAATCGGAGGTCTTGGAATCACTTTCAATCCCATTTTAGTAACGACACCGGTCATTCCTTGCCAACCTGTTATGAGGCCAATCAAATCCGGCAATGGATTCTTACCCCACCACTTATCACTTATTATATTAGACCCAATTCTTACAACTTCACCTGTAGGAAGAACTAACTCTAAACTTGTAATCCAATTTGCCATGCAACCATATTTTAAACTATATTCAGTTAAACCTTGCAATAAAGCATTCGCTACTATCGAAGTAAAAGGTGGTGAAAAAGCATAACTATAAATAAATGGCTTATCTGAAAGGAATCTTTTAATATGGCCAAAAGTTACACCTGGTTCTACAACAACATACTTATTTTCAGGGTCATATTTCACGATTTTATTCATTCTTTTTAAATCTAAAATAATTCCACCTTTGGTCGGAATGGTCAATCCTCCAATGTTTGCACCTGAAACATATGGAATAACTGGAATTTTTAATTCATTAGCTAATTTTACAACTTTCTGAACTTCTTCTGTAGAACTGGGCATAACAATGACATCCGGGCTCACCGGATCACTTTCCGTCATATCATTACTGTAAATATAGAGATCTTCAGGAGCAGTACTTACGAATGGTTTACCAACAATTTCCTCTAATTCCTTTACAACGTCAATAGACAGCATAATATTTCTCCTTAGTTTAACTTTAACTAATAAAATAACTTTATCCGTTTAAATATGTTCTAAGTTTATTTTATCTAAATTCATTTTGATTATATATTTCTTTTTACTGATCTTCAATTTATTATTTCTCATGAATTTTATGTTTATACAAAATTAACAGTGTTTTATAAGATTTATATAAAAAAATGAAAGTATAATTTGGTATTTAATAATTTATTTAAAAATATAGAGATTATTATCATGTCGAATTCCTTAATATATCAATTTCTGTTTCTTTAAATATAGCTCTATTAAATAACCTGTGTGGAATGAATGGATCTATAACCTCTTCTAGATTTTCGCCGACTATTTCTATATTAGCCAACCTATATTCCCCTAAGCCAAGCTTCCCAGCTTGTAATATGTATTGCATATCTTCTGGCTTCATTCCAGCTATATATGTAGCAACAATATCGGCTGCAATAAAGTCATTACTGGCAATGATCAATCCCAATTCTTTTTTAATCCCAGAAAGTGGTCCATTTCCCTCCATTGCATTTACTCCATCAATAACTGCCAAGGTAGGCTGTTTTATTTTAACCATTCTTACTAAATTAATTGCCAAACATAATTTGGATGTGCTCGTATTCTCTTCATCCGATAATTGATGTGGTCTTCTAAATCCAAATCCATGCATTAATGGACATACATTTGTTGGTTTTTCAGCAATAATTGTTCCTTCAATATTTCGTGCTGCAACGAGTCCACCCATTAAATTTTTTAGTGATAAAGTCAAACCTAATACATCATGTGTCTTAAATTTAGGAACACTTATAACATATCCCGATTCGATCAATTTTTTCCCAAGTGCTAGCTCTGTAATACCCTCTCCCCCTTGTTCATATATTTTAAACCATTTTCCAGGTAAATCTTCTGAATTATCAAATAATTTCCAATTTCGGTTATCCTCTAAATAATGATTATTCTCCAAAGCTTTAAGTGAATTTGCGGGATTCCCATGAGTTGTTCCACCCATTATTATACATGATGTTTCATTAATTCCAAATACCTCTTTATAGAAGTCCATAACCGCTAAACATACTCTATAATCCGTATTTACTATTTCTGATTGCATTGTAGTTAATAAGTTCGGTAAAATTACAATATCTTCTTCAGTAGGAACCTTAATGACATCTTCCATCAATTCTAATGCTTCTAATGTTGCAGAATACTGGGTACCTTTTACTATTGCCACTTTTACATGTCTATCGCTCATTTTAGTCTTATCCTAAACTTTTTTGGAAGATAATACTTTATCTAAGATCTCTTAGTTTGAATTTAACCTAATTCTTTTAAAAACCTTATATTTTTTTAGTAATACGTTTGAAGATGCAATGAGCGTCCCGATTGTATGCATACATAAATAAAAAATTACTGTATGAATTAATGTCCATCCTGCTGGATAATTTAAACCCCCATATGAATAAATCCTTACTATGTTCTCAAGAATTGTATTAAATATTCCTGAAAAAATTATCCAAATAGGCATCCATTTTTTCGGATTAATTTTTTTCCATGATGGCATTAATAGAAACCATGTACCATATAATACATAATCAAATAATACTACTATTAAATAATAGGTTGGTTGCCATCTAAATATTATCATTAATGTTTGATCAAGTAATCCAACTGAAAAACCTGCAATATTCCTCATCACAGCAGACAAATACTCCTTTTTCCATATCCAATATATTGTAAACAGAATTAATGGAATCAAAAATAAATATGCTGCATATACTACAATTTCCTCAAAACTCATCTTAATAACTCCAAACCAAACATTCTAATTATCTTATGAATTATATCGAATTAATCTTTTCCCTATATTTGATTGTATAATTTAATAAGGATGATTTAGTTTAATAGGATAATTTTAATTTATTTAAGTGTACATTATTTTTCTATTTTTATTTTTGAAAATAAAATCGTTTCATTAAATAAGTATCAATTAAAATTGGGAAGGAATAATAAAAATAAATGCTATTTTTCTATAAATTTTAATTCTAATAAAGACAGTTTGTAAATTAAAATGTAAAAAATTATTAGAACTTGAATCCAATAACTTATGCTAGTGTTATACTCAATCTGATGATCTTTTAGACCATTTCTATACTAATCTTACAAGTCTTTTTTTAAAATATATATTAAAATAAATAGTTCTAATTAAATGCAAAAAATTCAGCCAACATAAAAAATTTTTATACTCCAATTTATAAATCATAATTAATGATAAAAGTCAAATTCTCATTAATGAGCTCGAAAATATTAAAAATTAAAAGGGATCCTTTTGAAATTTCAATTGATGAGGGACAGAGTCTAATTCATGCAATCGCAAAAGCTGATCTGAAATTCCACGAGATAACCGGCGGCAAATTCCCTATTGAAGGCATAAAAAGTATGCTCCAATTAGTTTATGATCCTAAAACCGGAGAATTCTATGATGATGTAGGTATTGATGTCAGAGATTCTAATAAAAAATATTTAAGAGTTCGACTTGATCCTCTGATGCCCATACCCAATGATTCAGTCGCAATAATCACTCCTGATGCCGGTTGCTGATGAAACCCGCTTGATACTCGACTGGATAATGAAAATTTCTACAAGGCGTTGGAAAACCGTTTCAATAACGATAACATAATAATGGATATCTACAAAAAAATATACGAACACAATTCTAAAATAGGATGAATAAGCCAAGTAAAGAATTTAATTGGCTTATGACGGCGATTCAGCAAATCGCCTTATGCTCCAGAAAATCAGAATTAGTGTGAAAAATTAAAAATAAATGTGAAAAATTAAAAATAAATGTGAAAAATTAAAAATAAATATGAAAAATTAAAAAT
>CAZYEE010000347.1:0-3904 GCA_964646355.1 uncultured archaeon
CCCTTCAAATCTCCCAATCTACCAAATATTACTATTGTACAAGTAATCACCAAAAGAGGAGCAATGTTTATCCAACTAGATATGGTAATATCTATCTCTAAACTTGAGATAATAGTGGGTAATGCAATATTAACCATTGAATCTATAATTGATATCATAGATACGCTTAGTGAAAGTCCAAACAATAACAAATTTTTTTTGTTATTCACTTTGTCCATATTAAATTTCTCTTTATTGTTGTATTTAGAATTAAATTTTCTAATAAAATAAATGTATTTTAAATTTTTTCAAATTAATGATAAATTTTCCCAAAATAGCCGATATTATTTTATTAATTCGTTTAGATATTTTTAATCTATGGAAAACAAACGATTACCACCCGATCAAAAGCTAATAAATAAATTTCCAATCTTACAGGCTGGGTCTATTCCTTATAGTTTAAATAAAAATAATTGGTCCTTGGAAATATATGGAGAAGTAGAGAACCCAACGAATTTTACCTATCAAGAATTCATCAGATTACCTACTGTAAAAATTAAAGTAGATATCCACTGTGTGACTGGATGGTCTCTTTTTGATACTGAGTGGGAAGGTGTTCAATTTAAAACGCTTTTTAAGATAGTTAAACCAAAACAAGAAGCAAAATTTGTGATATTTGAATGTGCAGATCTTAACGGTAATTTCACTACGAGTTTACCTATTATTGAACTAATGAATGAGGAAACAATTCTGGCATTCAAGCTTAATGGTGAAGATTTACCCATTGAGCATGGAGGGCCTGTTAGATCTGTGGTACCTAAAAAATATTTTTATAAAAGTGCAAAATGGGTCCAAAAATTAAAAATAACCAAAACTGATGAATTAGGATTTTGGGAACGAAATGGATATAGTAATACCGCAGATCCATGGAAAAATGATAGATACTCTATAGAATAATTAAAAGATAGAAAATTTAGTTTAGAATTAAAAATAGAAGATTTAGTTTGGAATTAAAATTTATCGATCTTTATAGAGTTAATCTTTTCTTGTTTCCATTTGCATCTATTGATTCAATTATTAAAGGAGAACCTTCCTTTTCATCTCCTACCTTTTTTAATTTTAAAAATTTTTGCATCTGAGATAAGAAGTCTAGTGGATTTACTCCTCCTTCTGGTGGAAATATGCCTTTTTCCTTTATTTTTCCTTGTTGCATCAACACGGCACCAAAAGCAGCCGGAATTCCAGTACCTTCACCCATAGCTTGACCTCCTGATGAAGCCATTTGGAAAACATATGTTTGTTCCTTTTTCTTTTTTTGACCCTTAACCACTATTTTAACGCAGCCCCTCTGTTCTCCAAAATTTACCTGTTGCAAAATTTTATCTCTCTGATTAATTATGAATGCTATAGCAAAATCAATAGGTTTAACCATAGCACCCTTGACATTAATAGGTTCTTCGCTTGTAATTCCCAGCCTTACTATTTCTCTCGTAAGATCATAATATTCTTTTGGTAAAACAGTCCCTTTATTAGTCACTCTCTTGACTCCTTTTATATATCTAGGTAATGTCACTTGTTCTGGATGCGGGTAAGGATAAACTCTATGAATACCTTCCAACTTATAAAACTCAACATCTTCTTGCAGAGCGATACCATCATCCTCAAAATATTTCACATATTTTAATTCTCCATCAAGAAACATTGGAATATCTAATAACATTGCGTGAATTCTGTGAGCTACAACACCAGGGCCCTCTTCAGGTTCTCCACCATGTGCATGATATATATCGATGGATTCAACAGTATCTAATAGCTGGTCCGCACAAAATTTTGCTAATAAATTAGTCACGCCAGGACTGCTTCCCATACCGATTAACGCCGAAATTCCAGCATCCTTTGCTCGCTGATCCCATTCTAATATTTTTAAAGTGACATCAACATCATCACATATATCAACATAATTTATGCCAGTATCTATAACGGCGTCCAGAATAACTGGAACGAATTTATAAAAAGGACCAATACAATTTAATACTACATCTGAATCCTTAATCGCATTTATTATATCATTTTTATTTAATGCATCTACTTTAACTGCTGAAACTTTATCCGATCCAATGCTCTTGATTATTTTATTGGCTTTTTCTACATTTATATCACCAATTACAATCTCGGAAAAGTCATCCAGAGATGCCAGCGTTTTTACAGAATGAGTACCTACGGCGCCACAACCACCTAAAACAATTACTTTTGCCATAATATAAGAACCTATATAAGAGAATTTAAAATTATCTATTTATAAGAATAAAACAAGAGGCTCCTTAAATGAAATTTCTGGAAGTACCAAGGCCCATTTCTGGAGGATTAATATTATCTTATATTTGTCCTATAGAATGTAAACACTGTATGTATGCATGTTCTCCTAAATGGCCAAAAGACTGGGCTTCTCTTAATTTTATTAAGAAAATTCTTGATTTTTTTAAGAATGATATTTTACCCGCACCCGAAGGGAGTAATAGAATTGGTATAAATTATGGGCTCCATTTTACAGGTGGTGAACCTTTTCTTAATTATAAATTATTGTTAGATTCTATAAAAATAGCCAAAAAATTAGATATACCTTCAGTATTTGTTGAAACCAATTGTTTCTGGTGTAAGAATGATGAAATCACATTTGAAAAATTTGATACCTTAAAATCTGAAGGGCTAGATGGTATTTTAATTAGTGTAAATCCATTTATCCTCGAAAAAATACCCTTTGAATATACTCAAAGAGCGATAAAAATTGCTAAAAATATATTTAATAATAATTTGCTAGTCTATCAAGATATCTACTACAGGATCTTTAAGAAACTAAATATATCGGGAACTATACCTTTTAATAATTATCTAAATATCGCTTATAACAGTCTATTATATGCGGAATTAATTCCAATGGGGAGATTGGTCTATAAATTAGATTTTCTTTATAAAAAGTATCCCCACACTTATTTTTTTAAAGAAACTTGTTTAAATGAATTAAAGAGATCATGGCATGTTCATTTTGATAATTACGGTAATTATATGGCAGGATATTGTGGTGGCATAACATTAGGAAACCTTAATAATATTGATAATATTTTTAATGGAATTGATCTGGATGATAAGCCAATATTAAAAGCGCTAACAAATAATTTGGAATCCTTATTCAATTTTGCAACTGAAAACTATAATTATAAACCACTAGATAGTGGATATATTTCAAAATGTCATTTATGTGTAGATATCAGAAAAAAAATAGTTCAAGAGACCAGCGAGTTTAAAGAACTGAATCCAATAGAATTTTATAATAATTTAACTTGAATGAGTTAAGATAACAGATAGAAATTTATATTTATTTACCCAAATA
Organism: uncultured archaeon; assembly: GCA_964646355.1. Classification (GTDB taxonomy): domain Archaea; phylum Asgardarchaeota; class Lokiarchaeia; order Helarchaeales; family HEL-GB-B; genus HEL-GB-B. Next base: position 3,368 of record CAZYEE010000347.1, read on the forward strand.
ATTTGAATTAAATATGAAATTTATTTATGTGAAATAATTTGAGAGTATAACTTTTATTTATAATGAAAGCCACGCTAAAAATTAAATATATTATAAAATAAAACAATTGATTTGGTTTAATAATAAAATTTAGGTTAGATTAGAAATGGAAAATTTAATTCGTAAAATAAAAGATTTAATTGATAATATAAGAGCTTCATTGAGCGAAAATGAAATACATGAATATAATGTCGATACTAATCTCAAGGAATTATTCGATAAATTACCAAAAGATTTGATATTAGATAATGATGTACCTTTAGTTTTAAGTGAAGATGTTTACTTAGAATTAGGTAGTCCTCAAGTTCCTAGCTGTAAATTACTAGTTCCTGTAAATAACTCTGATTTTATAAATAACGGAAAAATAACTATTTTGGGTCCTGAAGTTTCTAAAAAATTTCCGGTAAAAACAGTCCTGCCTTTTTCTCAAATTATATTTATTTATACTGATAGAGAGATGAACCCAGATTTATATCGTAAAATGCAAATACACCTCTC
>CAZYEE010000348.1:0-3871 GCA_964646355.1 uncultured archaeon
AACAAAAGATTTGAAGAAGCAAATAAAAGGTTTGAAAAAATAGATAAAAGATTCGATTCCTTAGAAAGCGTTTTATTAGAAATAAGGAAAATTATGGGAAAACCGTTTGAACAATTTGCTAGAAATGTTGTTTCAAGAATTCTAGAAGCTGAAAATATAAAAAATATAAAAATAAAACCTAAAAAATTAATTGATATTGAAAATAAATTTTTTAAAGATAATCCTGAAGTAGAAATAGATGGTTTCTCGGAAGATCCTCCAATTATTGTAGAAATCACATCTATTTTAAGGGATTTTAAAAAGGTCGAGAATTTTATAAAAAAGAAAGAGTTTGTAGAATATTTATATGGGAAAAAGTTTAGAGGATTTTTTGTGGCTTCTGGAACTGAATTATCTACGGATAAACTTGCAGATATTGAAGTATTACTACATAAGCATAATTCAGAACTAATTAATTTGTAAATATAATCGAAATTTTTGAGTATATCGTTTAAACTAAATTCTTATCAATTTTAAGCCTTATTCCCTAATACTTGTAATTGATGTTTGAATAAAATTAAAGATATTTTAAAAAAATAAACGCATAACAAATTTTTAGGAGAAATTCATTTCCAATAGAAATCTTTTTTTATCACAATTTTAAATTTGGAAAAAAAAAGAATATAAATGAACAATAAATTAATTCCGAAATTAGGGCAACGCCAATAAAATCAATTCTGTTAAATCCTTCATTTTTAATCGGGAATTGCTCTTATTTAAACCATCAGTTAAATTACGATGACAAAATGGGCAAGTGCTAACAAGGTATTCTGCACTTGTGTCTTCCGCTTCTTTTATCCTATTCATTGAAATTTCCAGTGCCAGTTCAGGAAATGCTTTTTTAATACCTCCACCAGCCCCACAACACATAGCATTCCATTTATTTCGTTTCATTTCTTCAAAATTAGCAATTTGTTTTAATATTATTCTGGGTGGATCATAGAAATCACAATGTCGACCTAAATGACATGGATCATGATAAGTCGTATTTATTCCAAGGTTTTTTAATTTAAGTCCTTTTTCTTTTATGTAATTAATTAAAAATTCAGAAGTGTGATAGATTTCAATGCCCTTTAAAGCATTCTTGTAGTCCTTTATAAAAGTTCTATAACATCCAGCACAACTTGTGATTATCTTTTTAATTCCATAATCCTTAAATAATTCTACATTTTTATTTAGGACTTTTGAAAATACATCTAAATTTCCTGTACGTTTTGCCACGCTACCACAACAGATTTCATCGCTTCCAAAAATACCAAAATCAACACCCAGTTTATTCAATATTGATGCCGTGGATTTTGCAATAATCTGTGTAGACTCACTTAAAGCTGCAGTACATCCTACATAATAGAGATATTCGATTTCTTCTTCTTTTGCATTTTTAATATTAAAATCTAGTTTTTTTGTCCAATCTAGCTTTTTAGCATTATCCCGTCCATAGGGGTTATCAAGTGTTTCAAGATATTTGTTCATTTCTTTATGCTCTTCCAATGCATATCCAGCTTCCACTAAATCGGCTCGTACAGCCTCATAAACTTTTACTTGCTCCATCCATCTATGATTTGCAAAATCAATGAGTTCGTTTTGAGAATTATGACAGAATGCTTCACATGCTCCGCAAGTAGTACATTGAAAAAAGATCAAGGCAATGTCCTGAGAGAGTGATAATTCTCCCCATATAAGACCTTTTAGAATAACATTTTTGCCTCTTGAAAAAAATGGCTCAAATTTTGGAGTAAAGTCAGTCTGATATATAGGGCATACTCCATAAACTCCTTTAGCTGGCCATATTGGATTCCTACATTCGCCACAGGATACACAACTAAGTGCTGCATCTTGAACTTTCTTTAAATTTTTCAATTTTTCCATAAGATCACTATTAATAGTAATTAGATAAATAAAATTTATTTGGAGACATTATTTTATTTGGATCTAAAGATTTTTTTATTGTGAGAATAAAATCAAAATATTCTTTGGTTAATGCACCTGATTCTACAAGACTATGTCCGATAATCTCGCCCATCCAATAATGTATCCCGCCTAATTCTTTAATTTGAGCAATTAGCAGTGATTTCCATAGTTCATAAATTAAATCATTATTTTCTGGAGAAAGTTTTATTGTAATTCCACCAGTTACATCTATATAATGAGGATGTACTCCCAATACAATAAAATCTGCTGCTCCACCACCTACTTTAGATAGAGCTTGAATATGTTCGTTCATCCAATTTTGGTAGAGCTCAACATATTTTGGCAATAGATCGGTTGGCGTTTTAAGACAGGTGCCTAATGATCCACCTGCTGGTCCAAGTAGTCCCCAATATATATGAGCCCATTGCCACCTTCCATCTTCCTCATAAAACCATTTTCCAAGATTACCTTCTTCTATTGTATCGCCTAATTTTCTTGCACCTTGTTTTTCTGCAATTTCATTCAGTTTTTTTACATTATCATCAAGTTCTTGCTGTGAATTTGCGACAGTTACATAAAACATAGCAGAGCCTTTAATATCAGCGTTTATAAATGGCTTTTTAATTTGGAACATTTTTAATAATCGCGTATAAGATTCAGTATAATAATAAAAATCATGAATTTTCACATTGCTATGCTGCCATTTTGTCATTATATCGGTTGAACGTTGAACTGAACTCATATCTTTAGTAGATACGATATCAAAAGTATTATATGCTACATATTCAGGTAATGGATAGATATTTAAAGATGCTTTTGTCTTAATACCGTGAATTCCAACATCTCCCAAAAATAGGCCACTATAATCGGCTCCAAGTCCAAATCTAGTGAACGGTCTTTCCATGTATTTATTTGCTTTTGCACCAGTCTGTATAATATTTCCATTTGGTAAAACCACTTCTAAACCTACACATTGCTCGGTAACTGTTCCATATAATGCGGCTCCTCCTCCGCCCAAACTATTATTTGAGAGCCCACCACCAACAGTAGCCCCAAAACCACTAGCTGGTCCTGTGCTACCCGTATAATACCCAATTTCAATTTTACTCAAATATTCGCATAATTCTGACCATGATATTCCGCATTCGACAGTTACTATTCTTGTTTTTAGATCTACATCTAAAACTTTGTTCATTCTTGTAAGATCAATAACAATTCCACCATCCCCGATAGGTTTAGCACCACCTGTTAAATCTGCGCCACCACCTCTCGGAATAATTTTAGTTTTAGTTTCATTAGCAAGTTTTACAATTTCTGAAACTTCTTCTGTACATTTTGGTCTAACAACGATATCTGGAATACCTTTAAGTATTGGATCTGCATTTCTTGAATAAGAGTATCTGATAGCCTCTGAATTTGATACATATTTTGGACCCACTATATCTTTTATTTTGTCATATACTTCCATTACTGCTGTCAAAATTATCACTTTAAGAATTATTTGTATTTTATATATTTCATATAATATTTTATTAAATTAAAGAACCAAAAATATGATTATTAATTTAACCCTCTATAAGATGGAATAAAAATTTAAAGGAAATAACAAGTAAATATATTCTAAATGTATATAAAGATAACAATTTGAACATATAAAATATATTCCAGCATATATTTGACTATTAATTAACAGAATAGACCAATTAGAAAATTTCATAAAACACTTAAAAAAATGCAATATTTAAAAATTTTAGAAATAAGCCATTTCAATATTAAATTTGTTAGTTTTAAAATTTTATAAGTAAAATATAATTCTTTTAAAAAATTTAAGAGATTTTAAGAATTATATATTCATTAAGTTAAATAAAGGGGTTTTTCCGAATTTGGATCCCTTCGACTAAACTATTCTTTTACCTTTTTA
>CAZYEE010000349.1:0-3842 GCA_964646355.1 uncultured archaeon
GGTGTTCTTTTTTTCATATTATTGCCTCAATATTTATTCTTAGAATTATGAATCTAAGTAATAAAAAAAATAAATGAAGATATTTAAAACTAACTAAAAAATGTTTTCTAAAGATTTAGACAAAAGAACCAACGTTTGAGAGATGATTTGATAAATTTGATTAAATAATTTTTGGTTTAAATTATATTATTAGTATTAAAGTTTAGAAATATTTAATAATTAGAGTAATAAAACTAAACTTAGTTCATATTTAAGAGATTTATAGTTATATATAGAATAATAAACGTTGAAAAATTATTAAATAAAAATAGATGGGCTTGAGATCAATAAATCGTAAAAAAATCATTCATTTTTAGATTTCCTTTTGGGCTCTTTTTTTTTGGAAATTTTAAAAAATCGTATCTACTTTTTATTGGAGGATTGTGTAAGGTAAGGAATTGACTTTTTTATGATTTTAGTGATTGGAACTGATAGAATAAGTCCAATTATTACTTGGCCAATATTTAGGGGGATTTCTGCGGCAGCAATCAATTCAATTCCAAGTAATGCATAGACAATAAATACTTCATATAAGAAGTATCCTATAACTATTACAGAACCGCCAATTATTATTATAGTAGAATAATAAACGCTTTCGGGTGAAAATTTAATACTTGCGATAATTAACAAAATACTGGTGATAACTCCGATAATAATCCAGACAAGATCTATTACTTCTATATGAAAGGTTCCTAATTTAAAAATCGTGATGTCCCAAGTAGCGGAGTAATAGGTCATTCCAATCGAGATAAGTGCTCCGCCGATTAGAACGGCTAAACCTATTCCGACATATCTCCAATATTTTAGATATTTTTTAAAATCGATATTTAGGCTTAACAGACCTATAACGAAACCTTCACAAAATTTGATGATGAGAGTTCCTGGGGCAAAGATCGGATAACTGATCATATCGGCTAAAGCAGCGCCCAATCCACCTGCAATTCCACCAATTATTGGTCCGAAAAGTATTGCGGTTATGTAAATTATAATTTCACCTATATTAAAATAGCCACCTGTAGCCGGAATATTGATTTGGATTATTGCAGTAGCTAGAAATACAAGTGAGGTCATAATTGCAGTTATTGCAATATTGAAAGTTTTTGGATAATCTGGCATAAATTTTAACTTAGTCTTTGATTCGGTTTCCATCAAAACACACCTTTTTAATTTCATATAAAATTTAACAAATAATTAAAGTTTGTATTTCAAATGTGTAATATAATCCAAAATATCTATAAATTTCTTACTATAATTACCAAATTAATAATATTCATAAAATAGATTTCAAGATTATTAAGAAAAAAATATATTTTTTCAGAATTATGAATAATTCCATTTAGGTAAATTTGCATTCTTTAAAAAAATTCTTAACAGAAAATATTTGTGATTGAAATACTTGTGGATTAAAGGAATTACTGAATAATAATAAATCAATGTAGATGAAATTATTTGTTTTGTTCAGATAATGAATAAAATTATTTAGTATAAAATTGATTGATTTTTTAATAACAGAAGATAGAATGTATATATAAAATAATTGTTATTTAGTATTTTTAATTAATTTAAATTGATTCATTGAGTATTGATTAAGAATGGAGAATAATTACAAGTTTAATCCATTATTAGAGAAACTTAGAATTAGCAAAGCTGCTGATAATGGAAAATATAATTTCTTAATTACTAAAGATAATACCAAATTATTTTATAGATATTATCTGCCCCCAGAGATTGATAAGATAATAGTAGTAGCTCATGGAGCGGGTGGGAATGGAGATTATTATGTAATATTAGCAGATCAAGTATTTAATGAACATATTGGAGTCTATGTTATGGATTATAGAGGACACGGGTATTCAGAAGGAAAAAGAGGTGATATTAAAAGCATTAAAGAATTATTATCGGATTTTGACGAATTTGTATCATTAATACAAGAAAAACATAGGAATGTTCCTATTTTTTTATTCGGAGAAAGTATGGGTGGTGCCTTAATTATAAATTATTTGGCAAAATACAATAGCCCAGAGATTACTGAGGTTATTAAAGGAGTTATTTTGTTTTCTCCTGCAATTAAACTAAAAATGAAATATTCAATCAAACAAATATTTCTGGCAATTCCATTTTTATTAACATATTTATTTGCTCCAAGCGCAAGAATTATAGATATAACAAAAGGCCCAGTAGATGAAGGCATTGCAAATCCGATTCATATTGAGTACGACAAAACGGATGAAAATCATTTAAAAAAAATAAGCCCAAGATATCTTTTAAATTTGGTAAGATTAATAGAAAAATCTTATAATTTAGCTGATAAAATTACTGCCCCAATTATAATATTCCAAGGTACTAATGATCCAGTGATAGACATTGATGGAATAGAAAAATTTTACGAGAGATGTTCCTCAAGCGATAAAACATTAGAATTAGTTGATGGGGGACGACACGTGCTTTTCACCGATCCGATTGCGAATTCTAAAGAGAATAACATCTGGAAAAAATTGAATAATTGGCTTAAAAATCATTAAATTAAATTTTAAAAATAAAAAAGTTAGAGATTTGATATTAAAGATTGGCGTTGAAGGAAACTAGATAAACCTGAATATTAATCTATATAGATTTACTTCATCGTCGTCGGAGAGCCCGTCGCTATCAGAATCGGAGTTTTTTGGATTTGTGTTCAGTGTAATTACTTCATAGCCATCTGAAAGTCCAACCTTATCTGAATCTGAATCTGAGTCATTTAAGTATTTTGATATTTATACTGAAAAATGGCTTAACTTTATTGATTGTTTTTATTCTCTTCCATAAATAGACCAACTAAAATAATATATAAAGAAATTTTTAATAAATCCATTAAAAAATTGAAATAAATATTATTAAGTAAAGATTATTAACTTTAAGAATGAGGTGTGTAAAAATTAAGATAAAAATAAAAAGAAAAAACTATTTTCTAAAAGTTATAACACTAATTATATTTATAATATTGTTAAATTGTGCCTATTTACAACATCTAAAAATAAATAATAATAGCGTAGTTGAAAATAAGTCCGATTTATCGGATAACATTGATAGGTTAAATACGCATAATATATATCTATTATTTAACGATTCATTTGACAACAATCAACTTGATTCAAGATGGAAATGGATTGATCCTGTTGGTGATTCCAATTATTCTTTGACAGATAGACCAAGTTGGCTATTAATTACTTCACCACCTTATCATGATCTTTATATATCCGCTTCAAATAGAAATGCTCCAAGAATTCTTGCTCATTTACCTGGATATGTAATCGTTAAAACCAAGTTAGAGATTAGTACTACCACTGATATTCAAGGTGGCGGTATATTAATTTGGTTTAACGAAACCAACTTTTATCGATTTAATCTATTACAAGTAGGTTTTAATTCATATTCGATAATATTGATGGCCATCGAAAATGACGTAGTAACATGTAATGAAGGAAATAGTGTGGCTTCTACTTCAATATTTTTAGAAATTGAAAAAAATTATTCTCATATAATTACAAGATATAGTTTGGATGGCAAAACATGGATAAATCTTAAAAATATTACAACTCCTTTCGAAGACGTTTGGATAGGTATGTTTTCATTAAGCGCTCATAACGATTATTCAACAACTACGAGCTTTAACTGGTTTTCCGCTTCAAGTCCTGATTCTGATAACGATGGAATGCCTGATACCTGGGAATTATTAATGGGATTAAATGTTACTGACCCCACTGATGCTAATGAAGATAAAGACCTTGACGGTATGCCGAACCTCTGGGAATATCAAATGGGCT
>CAZYEE010000350.1:0-3825 GCA_964646355.1 uncultured archaeon
TCAGAAAATATGAGAAAAATAATTAAAAACCGTAAAATAATAATAATTATATAATCAACAAAAAATAATCAGCTTATACATTTTTTTTAAATCTACAAAAAATTCGATTCTTCATTTGTAAAAATAGATTCTTCTTTTGTAAAAATATTTTTATTTTAAAAAAACCTTATTAATCTACTCTTACTTAAATTCATTACCCTCAATTTTTAGGTTGGTGATTTTTATAGAAAAGATATCTTCTAAATTACTAACTATAAAATCCATATTTTTATTGATCGCCTTCTGGACTTGTTTCTTTTACTGCTAAGTCTAAACTTCCTCACCAATAATAATCTTAACAAATTATATAATGGTTCAAATTTAGATGACAGTTGGTCTTCTAATCCTGATAATCCGGAAACTTTAACTAATGGCGGGATGCTCCATCAATGGTATTCCAGCGTAGATGCTACTTACTATTACAATACTTATCAAATGGATTATACTAACTATCATCTAATAATTCTGTGGACAAATTCTGGCACCGACTATGCTGATCTTTATCTTTATTCGGATGTCGATTATACTAATCTTGTTGATTCGTCTACTTCAGGACCTAATATCTATTGGTTAGTATATAAACCCACTTCTAGTTCTTTTATGTATCCAAAAACATGGGCTCAAGGAGTAACTCTTGAGCATTCCATCGTTGCGTATTCAGGATATCGAATGTATGTCGGTTCTTCATATACATGGGATTTTACTAGTTATTTATGTGGAGGATTATCAACAGTGGAACTCACAAATGATACTTCTTATACAGTTGATGTTGAAGTACCTTCCAATATGGATCTTGAATTACACGTTTTTAGAGTACCTGCGGGAACATGTACAAAACAAGATTATCATTATAGCGATGGAGGTGGAAATGGCTACGATGAAAGAGTTACTTTTACACCTCAATATAATGGTGATTATGCTATTCTTATAACTCGAAAATCATCATCATCATTTCCAGGTAATACAGGGTTCGTTAAAGTATGGGTTAGAAAATATCTAAATGACGATGAATCATATCATTTTTCTCCTTATTATTCTTCCATTTATTTCGCCACTTATTATTGGGAAGCTGATCGATATAACTTACTCTGGGTTAAGCCTGATGATATTAATGCGGATTATGACCTATATCTTTACACAGATTCTACTTATAGTGATCCTGTCTGTGTTGATAGTGCTACAAGTCGAGGTAATATTGAATGGTTAGCGTATAGAGTTGCTGCATACCATAGAATGTATCCAAAAGTATATCGATATTCTGGGAGCGGGAGCGCCTACATAGAATGTGAAGCTGCATATAATCTGACAGTTAATCAAAATTTTACCAGATATCTCAATGATTCTGATATTGGTGCTATAGCACAAGCCTATTTATCTACCTCAAAAACCTACTATGCATTTCTTGATGTACCATCAGGTTGCGATTTTGATCTATATACATTTCTTCGACTATCTGGTTCTAATATTACTTATGATTTATATTATAGCAATTCATCGACTCTGGGTCAAGACGAGCAAGTATCATTTAAACCAGCCTATTTTAATGCATATTATGCATTTGTTATTATTAGAAAATCAGGTAGTGGAAATGCCACATTAATTATTAAGCCAGATAGTGATAACGATGGATTAATTGATGATGACGAAATAAACATTTATGGTACTAACCCAAATAATAATGATACAGATTCAGATCAATTAATTGACGGCGATGAAATTAATACTTATGGAACTAACCCTCTAAATAATGATACTGATACAGATGGTATATCTGATGGAGATGAAGTAAATACCTATTCAACAGATCCAAAAGATAATGATACTGATAATGATGGTATGCCGGATGGATGGGAAGTAAATAATGGATTGAATCCACTTGGTGATGATAGCGGAACTGATTCCGACTCAGATGGATTGACTAATTTTCAGGAATATCAATATGGAACAGATCCAAAAGACAGTGACACTGATAATGATGGTATGCCGGACGGATGGGAAGTAAATAATGGATTGAATCCACTTAGTGATGATAGTGCAAATGATCCCGATTCGGATAGCCTTAATAATCTACAAGAATATCAAAATAATTGCAATCCACAAGACAATGATACTGAAAATGACGGTATGCCGGATGGATGGGAAGTAAATAATGGATTAAATCCACTTAGTGATGATAGTGCAAACGATCCCGATTCAGATGGGCTTAGTAATCTACAAGAATATCAAAATAATTGCAATCCACAAGATAATGATACGGATAATGATGGGGTTAATGATGGAGATGAATTGAATACTTATAATACAGATCCGACAGATTCGGATACAGATAATGACGGTATGCCGGATGGATGGGAAATAAATAATGGATTGAATCCACTTAGTGATGATAGTGCAAATGATCCCGATTCGGATGGGCTCAATAATCTACAAGAATATCAAAATAATTGCAATCCACAAGACAATGATACGGATAATGATTTAATTAATGATGGAGATGAATTGAATACTTATAATACAGATCCAACAGATTCAGATACGGATAATGATGGTATGCCGGATGGCTGGGAAGTAAATAATGGATTGAATCCATTGATTAATGATGCTGGAAGTGATTCCGACTCAGATGGACTGACTAATTTGCAAAAATACCAAAATAATTGTGATCCGAATGACTCAGATACTGATAATGATGACCTTTCAGATTATTTGGAGATAAATACCTATCAGACTAATCCTACTATCCAAGATACAGATGGAGATAGTCTATTAGATGGTGCTGAAGTTAATTTATATGGTACAGACCCAAATAAAAGTGATAGTGATAATGATGGATTAACTGATGAAAAAGAAATTTTTGTTGGTGGTCTATTAATCAATGAATTATTTACTGGTAGTGCTGATTGGATTGAAATAATCAATTTAGGTGATGTTCAAGACATGACTGGCTGGAAACTATATATATGGGACGAAAATGGTCAGCAAATCTATAATTTTCCGACAGGTTTTATAATTGGAAAAAATGCTATAGTTCAGATACATGAATATGGAGAAATCTGGGATAATAATGGCACTGATCTATATACTGGTAATAACATATATTGGGTCTCTTCTACAAAAGGTGCTGTTTCTCTAGTAAATGATACAGATGGTGTGGTAGATCATGTTCAATTTAATGGTTGGACAGGAACTCCTTTACCAGGTACAGATTGGACGGGAATATTCTACCCAGGATCAGATAAAGATCTATATCGAATTACATTAGAAGATACTGATACTGCAAGTGATTGGTATTCAAGTGATAGTGCAACTCCTAAGTCGCTGAATCCAAGTCAATACATTACCGATCCAATGAATCCAGATACAGATAGAGATGATCTAACTGATGGTGCAGAGGTTAATCAATACGGTACCAATCCTGCAAAATCTGATACTGATGGAGATGGCCTAAAAGATGGAGAAGAGATCAATACTTATAATACAAATCCAAAAGACGAAGATACTGATAATGATGGATATAATGATGGTTATGAGGTTTCTCATGGAACCGATCCAAATGACCCAGCAAGTTATCCAGCAAGTATCAGCGAAATACCTGGATTTAATATGATATTTGCAATTATTACTCTAGTCTTTCTATTAGGAATAATTGTAAGAACCAAAATAATGCAAAAAATTAAAGTAAAAGTTATATGAAATGACATAGGCCATTTGAAAAGTATTGTAAATTTAATTTAATTAACTAAAAAATCTCTCAATCTCTATTTTTTTATTAATTAAAAATTCTAA
>CAZYEE010000351.1:0-3813 GCA_964646355.1 uncultured archaeon
TATGATGAAAAGGATGGTCCGATTTTTTAGAGATCATAAAATTAAAGGTATTTTTATCATTTTAATGATAAGTCTGTCATTTATGATTGGACTTGGAATATTCATTTATAATAGTCCAAATCGCAATGTTATACCAGAAAAATCAGATTCTATCATAAAAAACCAACAAATATCGGAAAGTATACCGAGTGAAATAGGGGTATCTGATAAATATCAGACATTATATAAAGAGAATACAACAGAAGCAAGATTATCCTGTAATAAATCAAAATTAACAATAGGAACTACAAATTATACTTTTACATTGAACACATATCACTGGAATTTTACGGGTGCTAAATTAAATTTTTACAATATCAAACGAGAAAATACTCAAATAGTTGAGGAAGAATATGATACCTTTCAGCAAGTTTTCGCAGCAGATTCTTACACAGCATGGGCTCAAGGATTTACCTTAAATGAAAATTATGCTAACATCACCTCGGTAGATTTATATTTAAGATATAATGGTAAGTATGAACTCTCGATTACGATTTTTAATGCTATTGATAATCCAAATGGTCTTGGTTTAATGCCAAATAAGCCGGTATGTATTTCAGAGTCGACAATAATAGATGTACTAGTATCTACTGAAGGATGGGTGACTTTCACATTTAATTATGAATTATTAAATAAATCTGACACTATAAATGGAAAGTTCTTTATTGTGCTTCAGGGGCATAGATTAAGACCTGGATTTAATGATTTTGTAAATTGGGCATCGGATAAAGATTCAAATAATGGTAATTCTGGAGAGGCTTTAGAATATGATGATGGTGAGTGGAATATACATAATATAGACTTAACATCCAAGTTAAATTTGATCGAGATATTTTACCCAGAAGATATAAACATGAGGGTAAATATTTCAAGCACGACATACATCAATGTCCAGAATACCGAAAAATTAGGTAGAGGGATAGCTCACATTACAAAATATATATACAATACAAATGTAACTCTTAAGGTAATAGCCACAAAAGCCGTCCCATTCAATTTAATATCAAATTACAAGCTTATCAACAATACAGAAGCAAAAACACAATTTTATGCGAAATATACTTCAAAAAGGGTTGATATTAATGTCTCACTTTATTGTAATTTTGTATATAGTTCATTTAATAAGACATTAAATATAACATTATACTCCTCATGGAATGTTTCTAACGTTCTGACGGGTACAGGTGGGACCTCTGTAAATTGGAATAGAATAGGAAATTATATAATAATAAGTGCAAGTAATGATAAATATATTGTTCAATGTGTGGATCTTAACTATGTAAAAAATCTATATAAAATAGTTAACGGAGTAATCACTGACAATTTTTATTATAACAACAATCTTACTATAAATTCAACATTCAGACTGTTATCACCAAATGTCCCCGCTCAACTTTCAATAGTGAACAACACAGAAGCTATCAAATTTACAGACTCTAAATCAATTACAAATTATCGGTGCAGTTTTGATCCATATAATATGACTGAAGTAGGACTATTCATAATCAAGGTCTCATGGTTTAATGGCACACATATTGGGTATAACAAATCTACAATTGAGATTATATATCATACAGATCTTTATAATGTTTCGGATAATATTGAGCCAGGAATTCCGTTCGAGCCTGGTGAACCAGTGTTAATCGATGCATATTTTAATAATACTGATTTAGATCAAGGAATTACCAATTCAAGTGCTTATTTCAAAATAAATATGACCTCTTCCACCCAATATAATGTAACTGAATTTGGAAATGGATATTATAATATAACTATATTCACAAATCAATTAACATCCAAAAATCACACGTTTGTTATCTGGATAGAACGAATAGGATATGAGATTTCTAATTTTACCGTGAGATTCACCGTAAAAACGATATTCAATGCGACTTTAAATGTTACAGGGTATTATGGTAATCAATACATCAACGGTAAATGGTGGATAAAGCCAAATCCATATTTTGATGACCAGACCCATAAAGTACAAGTATATTATCAAAATGGATCTGCACCTTATGAGGGAATCTATCCAGCTGCGATATATGCATATCCGAATTGGACTTCTGCTGTCTGGTATGGCTCTCCTTTCGGGGTCACTGGTAAATATGACATAACTATTGATACATCAGGGCTCCACGAAGGAGATAAGGGTGAAATCTTGATAATTGCGACATCTAACCAGTTTGAAACTAAGGAAATAAAAGTATATCTAGAAATTGATGAAATCCCGGAGAGTTTACTCTCATTTGACTTAACAGGTTTTGAGGAAATTACAGCATATGAGGGTGAAACAGTACAAATCGCAGCAAGCTTTGTAGATGAATTTCATAATATAGATATTATTTTCGATAATCCGTCCGAAGGAAATGTTACCTGGAGCATTTATGGAACTTCTGCAAGTTCGGAGCATATTATGGACAAAATCATCCACACATATGTAGATTACATCAATTTACCATATTATAATATAACGGGTGGAAGGGATTATAATATAACAATAACAGGAACAGCAGCAAGAGATTATGCAATAAAGAAACAGAATATAACATTACATGTGCTTAAAAAAATAGCGACCAATTTGATAATTTATAATTATACTGATGAGGATGTACGAATTGGTAAACCATTATACATCTATTCAAATTTAACTTTCACAAACGGGACTTCTTTGGCTTATAAAATCATCAATTTTAACATGACTTATTTAAATGATTCATTAATAATAGATCAAATAACTTCCACGCTATTAACCGATGAGAATGGCGTGGCTACATATTATATCAGTGAAATACCTGATGGGGTTAATAAAATCATTGTTAACGCCAGCTATGAAGGGACTGAAAAAATTGCACCTGTAAGCTCATCACTTATCGTTAATGTTCTTGGAAAACATTTGACAATCCTTCAATTAACCGAAGAATATGAGGTAGATATCAGAGTTGGAAAGAGCATCAGCTTTATTGCTAATTTAACAAGCATTGATTTTGGACCAATGAACGATACTACAATAATATTCAATATCACCTCGAATTATGGTACATATATTGTTACCAGAGAATATCCTGAAGTAACTAATAAAAATGGAACTTACAAATATACAATTGATGTTATAAATGACGGAGTTAAAAAAATAATAGTAGAAATAAGATACGAAGGTAGTAAAATATTTGCGCCGTGTTTTATCAGAAAGTCTTACGATGTAAACCCAAAATACAAAGCAACATTAAATATCATGTCCAGTTTGCCCGAAGAAATTATGGTGGGCTCAAATTTATATGTCAGCGCTAACTTAATAAATAATAATACAAAGAACCCAATAGAAAATGCGACAGTTATTTTTGAACTACATTTTGATGACCCTAATGTTGATCCGATAATTGAAACTCGTAGAACAGATCAAAATGGTATTGCAACTGCTGTTATCGAAATACCTACAACCGTATCAAGTGCAAACTCATTTACAATAATATTAAAATATGAAGGCGATTTGTCGATTGAAAGTACACAAACACAACTACAAACAAGCATTTCAATATTAACACCTATGAAGCTCTTTTTGAGATATTTACCATATATATTAGTAACTCTGGCAATAATAGCAGCTTCATTGCTTGTTTACCAATATGGAGTTAGAGTCCCTAGAATCAAGAGAAAAATAAGGAGAATGAAAGAAATAAGCCAAAAGTTTACCGATATCCTCAATATGCAACATTTACTGGTATTATCAAAAACAGGCGCTACCATTTACAGCCATTCATTTCAAGAACGCAC
>CAZYEE010000352.1:0-3807 GCA_964646355.1 uncultured archaeon
GGCTATATTAATAATTTTGCCCCTCAATTTATCTCTAGGTGCTTTATTTTTGATCATTTTCCTTGCTATATATTTAGTTACTAAAAATGTTCCTTTTAAATTAATATTGATAATTCTATCCCAATCTTCTTCCTTCATATGGATAATACTAACGTAATTTGCACCTACACCAGCATTATTTACTAAAATATCAATTTGCTCGAAATCCTTGAATATATTTTTAGCCATATTTTTTACTTGCTCGCTATTAGAAACATCGGCGATATAAACTTTAGCTTCTTGGCCCAATTTTCTGATCTCATTTGCAGTATTATTAGCATTTTCTTCATTAATATCATTTATTGCAATGTTAGCTCCTTCTCTTGCAAATCGTAATGCAATAGCTCTTCCAATTCCATCTCCAGCACCAGTAACTAAAGCATTTTTTCCAAATAACCTTTTTTCCAAATTACTCATATTTAACATCTCACTTTTTTTATTACTTAAATTTTCTATTTTTTAAGTATTATTTGTTTGTTAAGAAAATTGTATAATATTTAAACATAAAATTAACTATTTTTGGAACGATATCCGAAAAATAAAAAATTATTAAACAAATTTTGCCATTTTTTTAAATATTTTTTAAAAAAGAACTATAATTTAAATTCTTCATACATACCCTTACATGGCTGGACATCAGTTACATAGAATTGCCCAGTTTGTGGTTTAATAATAATGGAAGCAAGTGTTATACCAACATCCCCATGAGTACATACCGTAAAATCGTCCGGTATTCCTTTATTATCCACACCATAATTTGACGGATAATTATGGTCGCTCAGAATTTCTTTAAAAGTTTCGATTGTAATATTCCCTTTATTTTTAACAAGTAATTCATATACCCTTTCATATCGCATTTTAGGGGATTTCACATATGGAATATCCCTCATATGCTTCATTTTCCAATGATGATCATCTGGAACATTGTGATCCCAAAATTTATCGGTTCTGTAAGTATTGCTGTGTGCCATTATCCCATCTTCCGGCCTTCTTATTGCAAAATCAGTATGTGTAGTTTCTATTACACAAGCATTACCTGATTTATCCAATAAACCATAATGTTGAGCATTGGCTCTAGCCGGAAACTTTGTTATAAATTCAATAGCCTCTTCCGTAGTACTATAATTTTCTAAAACTTCTTGGACAATTAAAGTAGATGGAACCCCCTTAAATGAAAAATCATCCGGATATTTTTCCCAGGTTCTAGCATAATTTATACCAACAGCGAGTCCTTTCTCGTTTAAACCCATATGTGTTCCTGCAAGTGGATATTGCGTGATACATATATTTTTATAACAATCATCCGGTTCTGAAAGTCTGACCATCTGAAAAGGTTGTAATACTTTTGGAAAATCGTAATTTCGTCCATACATTACAGACCCATCAGCAGTAGCTGGAGGCACCGCAAATATCATAGTACAGGCAGCTGCCGCTTGTGGAATATATGAGGTGGATTTTGGATCTCCTGTAAAGATTTCGATATAATGAATACCAAACTGTGTATTCAGACTAATTTTAGCCCCCTTCGCAATGCCTTTCATTTTTTCAAATTGATTTGGAAGATATTTCTTTACATCCTTTTTTATATTAAACCTTCCAAGTAATCCTAATAACAATTTAACAAGAGAAATAGGGACAAGCTTTGGTTTTACCTCTTTGAATATCTCACTATTCAAAATATTATTTAATGCGGTCTTAATCTCTAATTGCTCACCCTGCTGAACCCCCATTTCATAATGTGATCCACTCACTTTTATAAATCTTACCATTTTTTTTACCTCTATCATTTTAAAATTTTTAAATTTCAATATTGAAAATTATTAGATTATTTTCTTTTAAATTATTAGAATTTTTATTTCTATTTAATATATTATAATTAAAATATGCTAAATATGGATTACCAGTATCGCTATAATCAAACAGTATCATAATTAAATCAATATAATTGATTGATCTTTTTAATTTTTTATTGAGCATTTTAAATATTTTTATGTAATATAAATTACGTAATTAAATCTAATAGAAATTTAACTATATGAGTATAAAAATTTTAAAAGTCTATAAAATTAAGATGATGATTAAATATGGAGTATAAATATAAAATCATGAATGTAGACATTATTGATTGTACATCAGACCCTCACACTGTTCATTTGGATGATATTAATGAGATAACTGATTTAATTATGGAATTATGTAAATCGGAAATTATAAAATATATATATAGCGTAAAACTAACATTTGAAAAAAATTTTAAGATAAAAAAATGTTATTATAGTGGTATTTATAATTCTAAGATAAGTGATAGAAAGAAATTAAGTCAAGAATATGTTAAAGAAAATAAATTAGCTGGACCATATTATCATGAAAATAAATATATGAAAGATATTAAATATAAAAAAATACCACCTGGCTTGAGTGGGATAGAATATTGTTTAAAGATTATAAGACCAATTTTTACAAAAAGATTAAAATATTTAAAGGATATAACAGAGATAATATTACGAATACAAGTTAAATATGAGATATTTGGCGATCACTCCGAATATGATGAAATCCGTTTTTATATATATTCAAGAAGCGCCGTGACTGTAATAAATGATTGGAATTATATAGAACATCCTAAATACAATGAATTTAATTCTCAATTGATAAAATTTTTTTATTCTAAAAATTTGTATCTAAAAAGGGAAGACCCTTTAGGATTTGAATAATATATATAAAAAGCTATGAATATTTAAGTGGATAAATATGGTGTTTAATCTAAAATTAATTCATTTAGAATTAGTTGACTGTACATCAGACCCTCATTTTATTTACTTAAATGATATAGACCAATTATCAAAAATAATTATTGATTTATGCAAATCCGATATAATTAAATATATATATCAATTAAAATTAATTATTAAGGAAGGATTTAAGACAGTAAAATATTTCGATAGCGGCATATACTCTTCAATTAAAGGTAAAGAGGGTCAAGTTAGTTCAGATTATGTTAAAGAAAATAAATTAGCAGGTCCATTTTATCATAAGGATTCACTCTTTAATTATATTAAAATTGAAACTAAAATAGAAAAAATTATGCCTGGAATCAATGGTATAAAATATTGTTTAGAATGGGTAAAAAATAACTTCAAAAAATATATAAAATCTAATAGAAATATATCAAAATTTGAATTAAGAATATCTGTAATTTATGATAAGTTAAAAAAACATATGGAACATGACCTTATTATTGTAGATTTTTTAAATTGTAATATAAATATAGTAAATGATTGGAATCACCAAGATAGTCCAAATTATAATAAATTCATATCACAAATAAAAGAATTTTTTAAATCTAAAAATTTGGAACTATATAATGGTGTATCTATTGAATATTGAATGTTATGACTTATTTAATTATATTATTTTAATAAATATCCAATGATAACAATTTATAGAAAATTTTATAGTAAAATTGCTGGATATATTCGTTACAAATAATTAAACAATTTTATTAGCACCAATATTGGGCTTTATATTTATTTATTTATGAAATTGTTTATAGATTATTCAAAAATTTGAAGATTAAATAAATGAAAATACTATGATACTAATTAAATATCCACCAAAATGTCCATTGAAGGTGCATATTTCTATTTTAAATTATTGTAATTTGAATTGTGAAAAATGTTATTATAAAAATGAAAATAAAAATAAATTATTAAGTTTAACTCAAATAGAACATTTATTTAAAGAATGGAAAAAAAAAGGAATTAAATC
>CAZYEE010000353.1:0-3798 GCA_964646355.1 uncultured archaeon
TAAAATGATAAAATTTTGCTATTATTTCAATATTCGGCTTAAATTGTTCCATAATGACATGATCATATTTCTTATTCAGATGTAATTCTAAATTATCAGGTAGATAACAATATAAATTTGTATTTTTGAATAATCTTAAATTTCCAAAATGATCTCCATGCCAATGAGTGATAAAAATTCCCGAGATATCGTCAAAACTGAGTCCATTTACATCCAACATGTTTTTAAAAAGGTGTTCATTATATTTTAAATTAGCAAAAGATAAGTTAGATTCATTGGCAAATCCGGTATCCACTAAAAAATAATCATTCTTATATTCAATTAGCGTGACTGAGCTATCTCCCATTTTTCCAAGTATAACTCCTATATCATAAAGCTTTGAATTTATGGATTCACCGTATTCAACTGGTAAAGAACCGAATTTTATTAATTTAATTTTATTAATCATCAAAAATGAATTATCGGATGCTGGGTTAATAAATTTTTCAAAGGCTTTTAATGGTTTTTTAAAGATGCCCACAAATTCTTAATCCTAAGGAGACGTTCCGCTCTTATTTTATGGTCTATTCCGTCAAATGTTTGATAATCAAAACAGTTAAGTATTTTTGGACCGAGTTGGATCGGTTTTAATAAATTTGAATAAAAAATTGGTGATTTATTCATAAGTGTGAATACACTCATGCAGATATCCTCGATATAATCCTTATTCTCACTAACAAAATTGCATGTCAATTCAAAATCTCGTTCATATTCCTGTGGAAATCCAATTATTAAATAAATTAAGACATTAATATCGAATTTAGAAGCCATTTTTATTAAATCAGAAGCATATTTAAGGGATATATTTTTTCTCATCAATTTTAAAATGTTTTCACTGGCTGATTCTATACCTAAAAAGCAGTATTTTAACCCCAAATCCTTATAATTTTTCAAGGTCTCTTTAGACATATTCGAAATCTTACAATTTCCTCCAAAATTTATTATGTATCCTTCTTTTTGTAAGGTTTCTAATGCCTTTAATAGATTATTCGTATTATTAAATGCGTTATCCGTTATTTCAAAATTTCTAATATTATATTTATCAATGTAATATTTGATCTCGTCTACAAGAATGCTCGGTTTCTTGCTTACGAACTGGGCCCATATGTTAGGCTCATTACAAAATAAACAATGTGAGGGGCAGCCTTTTGTAGTTAAAAGTTCTAACTTATTAAAATCACTAAATTTAAAATCGAAATAAATAATTTGATCATAACTAATTTTTGGTATACTGTTAATATCAACAAACCTTGGAGGATTTGTTTTATAAATATCATGGTTTCTTTTCACAGAAATGCCAGGAACTTTAGATGGGTTTTCATCATCTTTTAATGTTTTTAACAATAAATATAATGGTATTTCCCCCTCATTATGATAAATTACATAGTCAATAGTATCTAAATATGTATATAGATCACATCTATAAATCTGAAATACTTCAGGTCCACCCAAAATGACATTTGAATCAGGTTTTACATTTTTAATATTTTTAATAATTTCTAAAGTAGGGATAACATTTGTAATATTAATTGAAAAACAATAAGTATTGGTCTCGATTGAGATCAAGTATTCAGAATATCTTCTAAGAATCTTCAAAAATTTTGGGATCTTTGTTCTAATTTTTTCAAAAATTGGGCTATATATGTCAAAATGGACTGGTGATAACGATTTTAGAATGTATTTTCCAATCTTATCAATATTGAAATAATCTTCTGAATTAAAATACCATAACGCATAGCCTAATAAAGGAAAAATCGGGACATTAAAAGTAAATGGATTTTCTATTAAAAAATCATTTAAATGGTTATAATAAAATCCAGGACTAAAATCTACGGTATATATGTTTAAGCCTTTCAAACTTAGAAATGAATGTAAAAGAGAGATATTTAAAGATGGTGTATTGACAGAATAGGGCGGCAAAACCGAAAGAATTGCATCATATTCCATTTATTATCCATATCATAAATTTTTAATGATTTTATTTTTAAATCTTTTATATTTTACTAATAATATCATTCAAGAATTAAATTCTTTAAACTATTTAATAATTCTTTTAATATTATATTTAATTCTACATAATACATATTATCTTGAATTGTTTCCATAGATTTTTTCAATAATTTACTTGATTCAATAATTTGTTTATCGTTTTTTAATTCGTTCAAGATTTTTGTTGTAATTTTAAGTTGTTGAGTTATAAGGGTGAATTTTTCACCTATAGATTTTGTGAATTCATCAAATGCGTCTTGTAAATCGTTAAATTTAATATTTATATTATCAATTTTGGAATATATATCATTTAAGGCACTCGCTACAAAAGGTAATAAAGATTGTTTATTTGGTGGCGCAGACATTTTTATTTATCACCTTTATTTTTTTCATTTCATTTATTATCATTTTTCTTCTTCTTTCTCTTCTTCTTTAATTTCACATTCTTTTAATTCTTTTAAAGTCATAATTAATTCATTTATTTCATTAATTGTTGCATGAAATTCATCTTCATTAAATTTTTCTGCCAATTTTTCAGAAAAATTTTGAATAAGATTACTTGAGCTTATAAGATCCTTAAATTTAAATATCTGATCAAATGCTTGAATAAGATCCTCAAGATGTTCTGAGACATGCATCATAGATTCATTTATTATTTTTGATAATTCAACAAGTGATTGTGATATATTTTCTATATTTTGAGACATTTTATCGATTCTACTTGTTAAATTATTAAACATTTGAGATATTTTGTCTACATCTCCTTCCATTATTATTACACTCTCGTTATTTATTATGTTATTTATTAAATAATTTATCTAAGGCGTGAATATATTTATTCAAATCAATATTTGGTTAATATTAGACTATTTAAATCAAGAGCAAATCAAGAACCAAAGAAGGATGACGGTCTTACTAGGTGATCCTCTTCTTCTTTTTCTTCAATTGGTTCTGGCTCTTCTGCACTTACAGGAATAGGAGCTTGACCTTTACTTGATTCACTTGCTACGGCTGGCTTTCTGGAATACTCTTTTCTTTTTGGTGTTTCTACTTTTTCTTCTTTAGATATAGTAGTAGGCTTTTTTCCTTTTATTTGGGTTGTTAATTCATTTATATTTTCAATAACTTCTTGAATTGTCATAATCTGAAGATTTTTCTTTATTTTATCTATCAGATTGGAAAGTAATGTATTTAATTCTTCCAATGTAGAAGAGCCTAAACTTTCCATTTTATTAGTAATAGCTTTTTCGAAGGCAGGTAAACTTGTATTAGTAATTTTATCCAAATTCATTTTAAATTTATTTTCTAATGCATCAACCTTCATTACTAATTCCTTGATTATTCTGTTTTGCTCATTTATGTGTTTTTCAATTCTTTTTAATGCATCAACTGAGTCTTCCAGAA
Source organism: uncultured archaeon (assembly GCA_964646355.1). Classification (GTDB taxonomy): domain Archaea; phylum Asgardarchaeota; class Lokiarchaeia; order Helarchaeales; family HEL-GB-B; genus HEL-GB-B. The sequence goes on from CAZYEE010000353.1 coordinate 3,433, forward strand.
TTCCAGTCAATATTTTTACAATTGATGATTCTTCACTCGCCATTATTACACCTGAATTTTGTTAATTCAAATTATTGAATATCTAATTTTAAATTATTATATAAATGTAGAGATATTAAATCAAAATCTTATTTTCAAATGAAGAATTATTACTATTAAAATATAAATAAATTTGAAAACTTTTTCAAAATTAGTTTATACTCCAATTTTTTTTGCTCGAAATGTGGCATCTGTGATTATTCCAGAAAATAGGTTAACATTATTTATGTCTGATGTTACAAAACCGAAAAAATTACCGGATTCAAGTTTTGTAGCTAAAACAATTCATCGCCATCCTTTTTAAGTCCCCAGAGATCTTCGGCTTCA
>CAZYEE010000354.1:0-3794 GCA_964646355.1 uncultured archaeon
ATTTTAGCTAAAAAAAGTGACATTTTATTTCATATATTATTGTAGTATAATTAGATGTTTCTTTCTTAAAATAGATCAAAATTTCATTTTAAGAGGTAAATAATAAAAGATTTGTATCAATTTGAAGAATTATAAAGAAATGCTATAAATAGATTATTAAAATTCATTTGGAATCGAGAATAATTTAATATTTATTCAAATAAAAACACTTATAATATTTAAGAAAAAATAGAATTTACCTTCAAAATTAAAAATCTTTGAATAAAATCCAATAAAATTAAATTTTAAAAAATCGAAAAGATAATAAACAAAATAAATTTTTTGGCATTAGAAATTCCATATTATCAAAAAAAAGCGAGGTAGATAAAAATGGGTAAAAAAATACGCGTGGCAATAGCAGGATTGGGAAATTGCGCTAAAAGTTTAATAGAAGGAGTTCATTATTATCGAAATGCAAGTGATGAAGATTTTATACCTGGTTTGATGCATGTAAATTTTGGAGGATACAGACCTAGAGATATCGAGTTTGTAGCGGCGTTTGAAATCAATACTAAAAAAATTGGCAGAGATATAAACGAAGCAATTTATGCGGATCCAAATTGTGCAGCCCCAATAATAGGCAATGAAAAATTGCCAAAAGCAGGTTTTGAGGTTCTACCTGGACCCATAAGTGATGGATGCGCACCACATATGAAAGAAGCATTTCATTGTTATGATCCCAGAGAGATCCAGCCAGTTGACGTTGCTGAAGTGCTTAGATCTGTGAAAGCAGATATGTTAATCAATTATTTACCAGTAGGAAGTAATGAGGGTGCCAGAATATACGCACAAGCCGCTTTAGATGCAGGGGTAGGTTTTATTAATTGTATACCAGAATTCATAGTTTCGGACGATATTTGGGCTAAAAAGTTTGAAGACGCCGGACTACCGATAGCAGGAGATGATATTAAATCCCAAGTAGGAGCTACAATACTCCACAGAGTGCTAGTAGATCTACTGGTAAGAAGAGGGGTTAAAGTAGAGGAAACATATCAGCTTAACATAGGTGGAAACACAGATTTCTTAAATATGACTGATGAAGGCAGACTACGAACAAAACGAATCAGTAAAACAGAAGCAGTAACAAGTCAAGTACCCTATGAAATACCTGTAAGAATCGGTCCAAGTGATTATGTTGAGTTCTTAGGTGACAAAAAAATATGTTATATTCATATAAAAGGTAAAAAATTTGGAGATCAACCTATATACCTTAATGTAAAATTAAGTGTCGAAGATTCACCAAATTCTGCAGGAGTTGTAATCGATGTGATAAGAGCAATGAAACTGGCATTAGATAGAAAAATTGCAGGTCGACTTATTAGTATTTCATCCTATGCGTTCAAGCATCCGCCAGTCCAGTATCCTGATGCTGTAGCATATCAGATGGTTGAAGATTTTATCAATGGAAAAAGAGACAGATAAATATTTTTGTTCTATCATTATTTCTATTAAATTATTTTTATCCTTAAAAATATCTTTTTGTATCAGAATACCTTAAATTTTTACCTACTTTTTAATACTCTTTTTATTTTTATTATTCATTTACAAATCTTATTCAAGTGATAGTCCCTCAAAACTACTTTACTTTTGTTTTTTGATATTACATAAATAATATAATTGTAATACATAGTTAAAAAAGAAAAATAATCTCTAATTTTTAATAGCCTCTCCTCATACATTATAAGAATGAATTAACTGAGGGATCGACATTCCAGTAAAAGAAACAAAATGCAACTTCTGTGATGAGAAAAATGCGGTATTTTACTGTGATCAGTGTAAATTGAGTTTTTGTAATTCATGCATAGAAAGAGAGGAGAGAGATTTTTATTGTTGTGCTAATTGCAATAGTACCAAAATTAAATCAAGAATTAAGAATGACACATTAACTGGTGTAATTTTTGTCTGCATGGATTGTAAATCGACTAATATACGACATGGAAAACTTTCCAAAAAAATATGCCCGAATTGTAAATCAGATATGATTTTAACAATAATAGAAAAACGGAAACAGCTAATACAAACATTTCATGATACCATTAAAAATTTTAAATATGGATACAACGAATTAAAGAAATTTGTTGAAGATTGCAGGATCCATAAACAAGAATTGATAACTTTGAGAAATTTGGGTTATAAGCATGATGCAAAAATAGAGCATTCATTATTATGGATTTATAATACCATTAATAAGATTAAAAAAGAGATAATGGATCATTTTCAACGTGACTTTAACTTAATTAGATCAAAAATATATCAATTCATGGATCTTGATACCTGGAATCCCGCAAATTTTTATGAAATTGAAACAATAATTGAACACATAAAAAAGAATGTTTCTGCGTTTATGCAATATGTAGATGCTTTATTAAAACCTATGATCGAAAATTTGAGAATTTTGAAATCTAAGATAAGTGTTATTCAATATTACAAATTAATCTATGATGAATATAAATCGGAAATAAAATTAAGAACTAACGAATTACCTGTATCTGCATTTAAACGAATTCAATTCATTAAATTGGAAAATATGGAACTACCATCAAAACGAGGAGTGCTATTTCTAACAAATAAGAGACTTATTTTTATTTATAAAAAAGGAATACTCAAGAAAGTTAAATTAGAACTATTTAGCCTCGAATTATCTAAAATTCAAAATGCATTTATTAGCGGAAAAATCTTTAAAAAACTGAAAATTTTGACTAATTCAGGATTTTTAATTTTAAATGGTCCTGATAAAATCCTAAACGCAATAATACATTACCTAAATATCGCAATGAATTTCAAGAATTACTCTAATGATGATAGCTATTTGATTCAAAGATTAAGCACTATAGATATTGAAATTTCTGATTTGAAAAATAATATTAATGAATATATTTCCCAGATTTTAAGAAAAAATTTGAATCCCATTTCTATGCTTAATATTGACAACCAAAATAAGAACATATTTGGCGACCAGCAGAACCAAATCAATCCTTTTACCAATAATTATAATTCTATTAGTAATATTAATTCAAATACATCCCGAATATCGAATATAAATAGCAATAAGTTTGCAAATAACGCAAATATACACAACCATCAACAAAGAAGAGCCCCTTCACCTTCTTATAATCCTCCACAATTACCATACTCTGTTCAAAATTTACCACAACCCGCCTCAATCAATATAACTATTCCAATCTCACAACATACTGAAAGACCTAAATTACCTTTTGCAACTGTTATTAGTAATGAGCAACTAAATGTTCCTGTAAATCGAGCATCAACTCCAGTTCACACGCAGACACATTCATTACAAAGGAATCCCGCAGCTATGCATCCAATCAATAGAAACATACAAGAACCAAATGAAATTATCTCAAATAATAATTTCATAACATTAAATAGAGAAAATCCAAATTTATCAATGTCTAATAATTTTCACTCCTCAATTAATACCCCTCCAACGGCTGAAACCAGACCACTTATCAAGTTATATGAAGATAAATTCGCCATCGAAAAAACTATTGAAAATATCGAAAATTTATTCAATAGTGGAAGAATCTCTCCTGAAGTTTATTTTAAACAATATAGACCATTACAAAAAGAATTATTCACAATAAATAAAATGATTAAAGAATTAGAAGGTAAATAAATTATTGAAACTTTTTTTAATATTTTTTTAATAATAAATTTACATTTATAAGAATTGTTAAATCTTTTATTTGAAAATTAAATTAGAATTATTTTACCCCTTTTTTAAACATATTTGG
>CAZYEE010000355.1:0-3785 GCA_964646355.1 uncultured archaeon
AGAATACTTATTATAATTTAGAGTATCTAATTATTGTTTGTATAAATATTTTAATTTTAATGATAGTATTTTTTTTATTATGTCTTAGTGGTCCATATATTCCATATGGTGATATTAGGGTATTGCAAGTGCACTTAATTTTGATATTTCAGGTAATTTATACTTCTATTATAATATTAAGAATTAGATCCTTCTATAGAAAAGATATTTGGAGTGAATATTTTGATAAAAAAATAATTAAAATTACGATTAATTTGTATCATTTTATTATATATTTATCATTTTCCATTTTATTTCCTTTTATTTTTTTAGTATTTTTCAGAGATATATATTTAAATTATTATAATTTATGGGAGATGGTTCTATTTACATTAATGTTAATTTTAATAGCACTAATAAATGGAAGTCTGACTTATTATTTCTTTTATAAAAAAGCAAAGAAAAAATTATATTTAAATAGCAATCCAAATAAAGCAAAAGGCAAAATTAAGGTTGGGTTATATAAAGTTCATTTAATTATTTTAACAATTTTATATAATTTTGTTGGGTTATATGTTCCTTCTTTCTTTATGATGTATCCATTTATGGTTAATTTTATTGTCAATATAATTTATGCTCTGATATCATTTAGCATTATATATATAAATTGTGTCATAATCTTAAGAGCATCATTAAGAAATAAAATAGTAAATAAAACAAACCGATTTATTATGTTATATTCAATTTCATTATTTTTAATAGGAATTGGCTCAATGATATTCAATTTAATAATGGGATTAATATTTAATAATTTTGGACTTTATGGAATGCTCATAATATACATGACTTTTAATGGTATATTGATTGGAATATATATCATATCTAATTTAACTATCACTTTACATAATATTTGTAAGATAAAGTTTGAAATTAGTAAAATTGTTCTGGAAGATAGTTCAAACAAATTTTAATAAAAGGGGAGATTTTTATGAATTCATTCTACATTATAATATCAAATAGCAAAAAGAATAATAATGATAAAAAAAATGGCTATATAAAATGGCTATTTAGTATTCCAGCTTGGATAATAATAATTATGATGATTTATTTAATGTTTAAATTAAGTTTTGAATATCTTTTTGAGGGAAATGGCGTTTTTGAATTAAGCACTTTCCTATTATGGATTAAATATTTAATAATATTCCTATTTATGTTATGTATTTTCATTATTATTTACAACCTCCGATAAAAGAAAATCTGAAAATCAAGGATCCCGACGCCGAATGGGGCTATTCAAAAAGTAAGAATGGATGGTATTATGGATATAAAGCTCATATCATAGTAGATATAGAAACTCAAATTCTTATAGAGTGTAATGCCACACTTGCAAATATATCAGACCAAAAAATGGTGTGACCTTTTATATGGAGACTAAAAAAGCAAGGTATATTTCTGAAATATACTTTATTAGATAAAGGTTATGATAGTGTAAATAATCATTTTGATATAAGAGAAATTTTTGGTAGTATTGGATTAATTGCTCCGAATATGAGGAGGAACAAGAAAAAAGATATACAAAAAATGATAAAACAAGGTAGAAAATTGTTAAAACAAGCTACATTAGACAAACTTATACCAGTTAGATCCAGAAAAAAGAAATACAGGCAGTGTTGTATTACATTAAAAGAACATTCATCCTTTAAAAAATTAATTAAGGCACGTATTTCAGTATAAAGATATTTTGGAATAACAAAAAGAACAATGGATCTTGAGAATCATAGAATGGTAGGGCTCAAAAATATATATAAATATATTTTGATATAATATATTGCATATTTAGTAAAAATACTTGTATCTGCTAAATTAGGTATATAAGAATCAATAAGATTAGTTAGATTCTTCCAGAATTAAAAATAAAAAAATAAATGAATTCTAGAGCATAAGATTTAAAGTCGGGAACGTCTAAAATAAAGTCAGTATAAGAAAATTTTTACCCAAACTAATAATACAATATAATGCAATATAACATAGATCAGGTTATTATGAAAAATATAAAAAAGAATATGAATAAACTAAAACTTATAATAGGAATATTTGTATTTTTTAGAGTTTTCTCAGTAATGGGGGTTATTTATACAATTTACGCTCTTAATATATATGGAATTCGTGAATTATTTTACTTAAAGTGTCCAATTTTATATTATTTTTCTTTTTATTTTATTTATTTTTTAAATATTATTGGTGTAATAATCGTTATTTTTTTATTAGATTATTATTTCTATCAGAAAATCAGGGACTCTACTTTTAAAAAAATAAATAGATCAGATAAAATTTATATGTTTATAAAGGCTTTTGTGGTGTATTTTTTTGAATTATATTTTTTAATAACGCTAATTATACCAATTTGTGCTTTTCCAGAAATTTTATATTGCCCGGATATTTTTATCGACTTTATAACTGATTTCTCTCCAGCGTCATTTATACCAATATTTGCTATTTGTTTTAATTTTTTTTATATTTATTTAAGCTTAATAAACGACTTATCAAATTATAAAAAGAGAAAATTACATAATTTACAAGAGTGATCTAGAGATATATATAATGCGGGATTGGACTCGTTCAAATTCAAAACAAGGAATGAAAGATCTGATTGTGAAATATATATCAACATATTTGACTATTCTTGGCCTTGGGGCTACTATGAAGGTAGAAATCTTTATAACCAGAGTGGGCTATCCGGATGACATTATCCTTTAATTGAAAGATTTAATTATCCTCATCTTAGAATTACTTGAAGCCATTGGATCTTTTGATAAAGGTATTTCATTAAAAAATTAATATTTCCTGATAGATTACACAATCTAGAGGGTGTGAACGAGGAGGATAAGGAAAAATATAACAAGAAGTTCTACAAAAGATGGGAATCATGGTCAGATCTTAGTGCTTACATCTTCGCGATACCCCTTTTTACTACAATAGTGTTATGGGTGTTAAAATGGGGTGGAATTGAAATTCCATGAAGTGTAAATAACGAAAATAAAAATTAAAAAACTTCATAAAATTAAATAAAATACACTGAAAGGAATATTAGATTAAAAAAAGATAGATAGATAAGTGAGAAGATAGCGGATTCATTAAATTAAAAATGTAATGATGAAGATATTATCAAATTATCCTTTTAAAGTAATTAAATTAAAGTAAAATATTATATATTAATTATGTAGGGGAAAGTATCCAAAATTCTAAAAATTTATAATATCAAACAAGCGTATAATTTCAAATATTTTAAAAAATATATTCATTTAATCAAAAATTCAAAGATAATTTATATGAATATTTGTAATTTATCAGATATCGAAGTTTTTCTGATTCTTAATTAATAATTAAAAATCCTTAAAATTTAGATAATTAATTTAAATACAAATAATGAATATTAAATTAATAATAAATAAAATCGTGAAATTAGGTGGACATTTTGAGTAAAGAAAAGAAAACCCAAGATGAGGAATCAGATAAGAAGGATTCTAAGAAAGATTCTTCAAAAACTAGTAGAAGAGGATCTAGAAAGAAATCGGATAAAGAAGTAGAAGAATTAAAGGAAGAAGCTGTGAAAGAAGAACTTCCTGTGAAAAAGAAAAAGAAAGTGATTTATAAAAAGATTATTGTAGATTTTTGGAAGACTGATTTACACGGGGTAGAGGTTGGTATTCGTCAAAAAGAACAGTTACGTGCTAAATCTAGGCAATTTTCAAAGGATTTAGATATTTATGGTGCAATTATAGTAAATGGGCAAAGAACTGGGTTTG